>CAZCTY010000006.1:0-19003 GCA_964501945.1 uncultured Methanosarcinales archaeon | reverse complement strand
AAAGAAAATACAAAAAATAAAACACAAGAAAAAAAATCAAATCAAGAAGATAAAACAGAGAAGACAAAACAACAAAGCGAAGATGATGAAGTATTTAACAAACTAAACAACATGACAAAGAAAAAGAAAAAATGAAAAAAGCAGAAGCACAACAAGTATTCATATACATAATGGCAATATTAATAGTAGGCGCAATACTACTAATAGGCGTAAGATCAATAATGAACATATTTGATAGAGCATGCGAAGTAGATGAAACCGCGTTTAAACGAGACATAGAAGATCTACTAAACAGATACTCAAGATACGGAAGCATAGGCTATGAAACACTAAGAGTACCATGCAACTACGACGATTTAATATTCATAAACACAGATAACTGTGATGATATAAATCAAGATGATTACCCAATAATAAGAAATGAATGTGAAGCTCAAACAGGAAATAACGTGTTTATACAACAAGGACAAACAACACTGCCACTATTCTCAATAAATAATATGAGAGCAAAAAATAACATAGAAGTAATAGAACCTAGAGGAGGAAGATACTACTTAAGATTAGAAGGAATAGGACAAGCAAGAGTCATGGTAGAACACGATGAAGTGTGATAAAAATGACCTACCAAAAAAAAGCACAAGTAGAAGTAAGCTTTAACTGGGTTTTTATTTTAATAGCAGGAGCCGTAATACTATTTTTCTTTTTAAGACTAATAACAACAGAAATGGACATAACAGAAACCGCAACACAACAAAGAACAGTAGCACGAATGAGCTCACTATTAACAGCAATACAACAAAACCCAGACTCAATATCCATAAGAGACCAACTAAACCAAGAAATACAATTCGAATGCTCAGCAGGAAACCACGAATACGGAATACCAGGCTCTTCAGCCAGAAACAGCTTACCACACCAATTAATATTCACACCAGAAATAATAGGAAACTCAAGACCAATAGCATGGGTTAGAAGCTTTGACACACCTTTCCCAGTAGCACCAATCTTATACTTAACAGACCCACATACACACTACGTATTCCTCAAAGACGGAGATTCAGGATATATAGTTGAAAAATACTATGAATTATTACCAGACAACATGACAAAATCACTTATTTCTGCCAGTGATATAGGAAGTCTGAGCCAAGATTACAGAAGATACATAATAATAGCACACGAAAATATAGAAGAGAGTTCTTTAAATGGAATAGATAATAGAATAAGAAATACAAATGAATACATAATAAAATTAGGAAACGATGAAGAACTAACTTTCCAAGATACACAAAGAGAAAGCCAAAAAATAGAAGGCCTATCAGAAGATGCAATAATAGGCGCGATAATTTCAGGAAATAAAGAATTATTTGAATGCACAATGACTAAGATATTAGAACAAATAAGAATAACAACAGAAATAAACCTAATGAGAGTAATAAAAATACACGAAGCATACCCTGCAGGATCATCATGCAAACCACTATACTCAAACATTTTACAAAATGCATTTGATGATTTAGTCCAAGTAGCACAAGATGAAAATTACCTCAAAATAAGAACAAAAGAAGGAATAATAAGAGCCAGAAATAACAACTTACTATCAGCCGGATGCGCAACAATATACTAAAAAAAATGAAAAAAACAAAGAAAGCACAAATACAAAACATGGAAACGATAACAGTGATAATAATAATCATAGTACTAATAATATTTGGAATAGTATATGCAACAAGCCAGAGAACAGACTCTTTAGAACAAGAGAGAATAAGAACACAAGACCTAAAAGCAATGGAAATAGCAACAAACGCACTAAACATGAACTTTGTAAAATGCTCAGAGGCAGGAGCAAGCATAGAAGCATGCGCCGATTACTACAAAATAAAAACACTAAACAAAACAACAATGACAGATGAAAACCTAATGCACTTTTACAGATTATTCGGAGATTCCAAAATTAAAGTAAACATATACAAAAACCTAACTGCGCCAAATGAAGAAAACCAAAAAATAACAATATACTCCGCGCCAGGAATGGAAAACAAATCACAAATGATGATAAGAACCCCAATAAATGTGAGAGACCCAGTACAAAGAAAGACCTACTTCGCAATAATGGAGGTGACAGCATTCAGATAAAAAAAGCACAAATGGAAATAGTAGGACTTCTAGTAATAGTTATAATAATAGTACTCATAATATTTTTTTCACTAACATTTAGATTAAGACAACCAGGAACAGAGAGAACACTAACATACCAAGACGAAAACATAGTAAAACAACTAGGACCAACAATAACAGAGACAACAACACAATGCGGAAACAACCAAAGAATACTAAAAGAACTAATAACAGATTGCGCAACAACAAAATCAATAAACTGCGGAACACAAACATCATGCGAAAAACTAAACCAAACAATAAGCAAAATAATAGATGAAACAACAGCACTAGATTTAAGTTATGAACTAACAATACCAGACACAAACAACCAACACCTAATAACAAACTTCACACAAAGATTAAATTCAAACGCGAGAAACTCACAACTATTCATAACACCAATACCAAGCAGCAGAGGCTCAACAGCATTAAGAATAAGAGTATTCTACTAAAAAAACCTTGCCTGGAAGTATTAGAAAAATTTATATACTAAAACACAAGAATAAACATTATTACGAGGTGTAATTCATGAGTAAAAAAGGAGAACTTAGCATAAATATGATTGTTATAGCAGCAATAGCTATGATAATATTAGTAGTAGTTTCAGTTCTAATATTCAGATCTGGAGGAATACTGGACGAATCAAGAACTTGTTCAGCAGTAAATGGGGAATGCGTTGAGAGATACTTCAATTCCTGCCAAGACTATGCTAATAGCAATTATTTGGACGGAACTTGGACGAGACACGCAACAGCTAATTGCCCAGAACCAAGCGAGGAAATGTGCTGCGTCAAACTCGGCGGAAGATAAAATAAAAAATGAAATTACTAAAAAAAGCAGAACTTAGCATAAATATGATAGTAATAGTTGCAATATGCATAGTAGTACTAGTAATAATGATATACTTAGTAACAGATAGAGGTGGAAGCATGGATGATGCCACAGCATGCACGAGCAGAGGTGGAGTATGCGTCGCACAAGGCGGATGCGAAGAAGATGGAATAATAGGTGGAATAGGAGAACTATGCGGACAAGAAAGACCTGTTTGTTGTAACCCTCTACAAAGAAGATGAAGAATATACTAAAAGAGAAAAAAGCAAGTCTAAAATTCATTTTAAGAGCGGCACTAGTAGTATTCTTACTAGTAATACTAACTTCTATAACTTTGAATGCTGTCAATAGATGGCAAGACTCAACAGATGATTGCATAGGAACATGCAGAACATCTTGTAACGTAGGAGAAGTGAGATATAGCAGTACTTGTTATCGTGACGGAGAAGAAAGACCTGGCCTAGTTTGCTGCACAGGAGGACCACGAGAAGAAGATGAAGATATACCAGAAGAGTACATAGAAGAAATAGAAGAGGAATCCGAAGAAGAAATCGAAGAAGTTGAAGAAGAGATAGATGAAGAGGGATCAGACCAAGATGATGAAACAGAAGATGATGAAACAGAAGCTGAGGAAATAGAAATAAATCTTTATTTAGGCGAAGGTCACCTAATACAATCAAGGAGAGCGTTAACAATAGGCTATTCGTATGGTTTTACTTTAAATGTAAACGAGAATGAAAAAATAGATAGATGCGAAATTATTTTTATAAACACAGATACTCGGGCAAGAATAACTCCGACAAGCACGTTTGAACATATGGAAATAAATGCGCCTTGCGAGAGGGAATTTACAATAACGCCTCAAGAAGAAGATTTAGACGAATTTTCTAATAGTGATGTGCTACTTAAAGTAAAAGTTTACGGAGAGGAAGAAGGAGAAGAAACGACAATAGAGGAGAAAGATTACTACTTTTTTATAAGGTAATGTAAAACCAAAGCTTAAGCAACCAACAGAAATTCTTCCACTAAAAAAATTTATCAATACGGCTCTTATTATAAAAAGATTACGAAATATTTATATACTAATATACACAATTCCTCTGTATGACTTTAAACTTAACTCTTTCTGCAATAGTAAAGATAACAATAGCAATAATAATATTAGGACTATTCGCATACGCAATTAACCAGGTGATGTCAATTGGGTGAAGACGGCGGAACATCAATATCCCCAATAATGGAAATAACATTATGGGTAATTTCATTCATAGTAATTGTAGGAGTAATAATAAGCTTTCTAACAACAAGCGAGAGCGTAGCACAAGAAGTAATCTGCAGAGACAGCGTAGTCATAAGATCAAAAGCAGAATTCACAGCAGAAGCATTTAATACAGAAATAGCAAAATTTGAAAGAATGACCCCGCTAATGTGCGAACCACAAAACGTAGGAACATTAGAGGGAACACGAGAGGAAATAAAAAGACAAATAGCAGACTTATCAGCAAAATGCTGGTGGATGTACATGGAAGGGAGAGCCCCAAACATATTTAGCCTAGATGAACAAGATGAAACAGGATGCGGAGTTTGCTACTATTTTAGAATACCAGAAGGAATGGATGCAGGAGAGGTGTCAAACGTTAGAAGAATTAGTGAGATGACAATAGAAGACTACCAAGAGGCAAGAGATGAAATAATACGAGATATGGGCCAGGCAGGAGAAGAAATACCAGAAGAAGAACTAGAAAGCGAACCCATGATAGCAAGTGACGGTGATGAAAAATTAGTAAGAGAACACGATATACTATCAGTTCCAGAAATGTATAATTACTTAATATCAACTTCCTACAATCCTTCACTTTTATACGGAGGAGGAACAAACGAATACATAGGAGGCATACAGTCTTTTGATTCAGATATACATATCAGAGATGCTCAGAGAATAGAACTTAGAGATATAGACCAAGTACCAAGAGGATACCTACAAGACTTCACAGGACTAATAACACAAGAAACACAAAACAAGATATTAGACTTAGGAAACAACCTACTACAAGAAAATTCACTTATGCTCGTAGTGGTCGCGGACGAAATAGATAGAAACGATAGACGAGACGCGAGACGAGTAATAGAGAGATTAAATATGAATAGTGATGATGAGGCGAGAGATGCAATACTCATAACAATAGATGTTACTAAAGGATATATAAGAATACAAGCAGGAGGAGACTTAGAAGCAAAAATATTTGAACATGAACTAATGATGATACTACAAGAATTTGATAGAATACACACACCAGAACAATTAAACAACCAAATACAAAGACTAATGGAAAACCTGAATGAAGAATTGCTAACACAAGAGTTAAGACAAACAGGAGACAGAATACAAATACCAACAGGGACATACTACGATTACTTATCAAGCCAACAAACAAGCCCAGTAACAATAGACCAAATACAAGCAGGAAGAACATACGCAATAGTATACACATCAGACTCAGACATAATGTCTTGGTGGGACGGAATGATGGAAAATCATGCATGGGCTATACCGACAGCTGCAATAGTTATACCGACAGCTGCAATAGTAACAACAGTAGTAGTAGGAGTACTAACAGCAGGTGTAGTACCAGGAGTCATCGCGGTTGTAAAAACAACAGCTTTTGTATCAACAGTAGGAATGACAGGCGCCGCATATCTAACATACTATGAAGGAGATCGCTCACTTGCCAATGATTTACGCGCGTTGCAAGGAAGTTTAGATGATGGGATTCCTAGGAATGGTATATTAATAGCATCATCACTATCAGTAGATGATATATGTGATGATGTGAACTAAAAAAAACAAATCAAGAGGAAAAAATGGGATTGAAAACAATAATAACAATAACAATAATACTACTAACCTTTTTACTATTAGTATATTTTATTATGAACCTAAACTTTGACGTCCTCGGAGGAATATTTTAATGAAAAAAGGAGTTCTAGGACTAAAAACAATAGTGACAATAATAGTTCTAATTACATTGCTATGGGTTATAGCATCAATATTTTTAGACAAAAATTTTTACGATGACGCAATAGATTCTATAAATAGAATATGGGAACCACCAGATGTTGACGGTGATTTAGGACAACAAGAACTTAGAATAATAAGACAAAAAGCAATAAATTACGCAGCAGAATGGATAGATTTATTTCACGCAGTTGAAGCATCAGAAGAGAGCTATTGCTATGCTAAAATACCTGCGCTTGACAGAGAGATTAGAGAAGAGAGCTTCTCATTAGAATTTAAATCAACACAAGAAGGAAGCTTTGACATAGAACTAACACAAGAAGGATTAATGTCAACAATACCAGAAACAATAAACAAAGACCTATGCATGATAATAGAACCGAGAGGTAGAAACAGAGGAGATATTGACATGCTAACAAATTTTCTAGATGCATTCTATGAAGATGACAGAGATAATATACAAAACTGCCTAAATGACCCAAGCCAATGCTCATTAGTATTCTCAAAACCAGAACAAGCATTTGAAAAGGTAGATGTTTCACCTCATTCATTTAACGCAATATTCAAAATAAATTCAGAAGAGGTAAGAGATAGTAGGAATTCAATAGAAATTATATATGATATTACAAAAACACAAGGAGACAACCCAACAATTTTAGCTAACGAAGAACTAAGAATATCGGATACAGATTTTATACTATTTAAGATGGAAGATAGTATATGCATAATGCCACTATCAAGATCACAAGACAACTGTAGGAATTGGGGCATATTTGGAGGAGATTCAAATAGAGAAGGAGGCTTTAATTATTTGAGAAGAGGATGCTTTTTTGATAGAAGCTTTGAACCAAACGAAAAACTTTTAACAATACCAGAATGTGGCGCATCTGAGGAAGATATGTGGCCATTAATGGAAGATGATATATTAATAACGTTTGCAATACTTAGAGGACAATATGGCACAAACACGTACCATCCAAAGATAATACGCTATGAGGATGAATGGATCGTTGAATCAGCAATAGGTCAAACAAACATAAATTTGCCATCATCAAGCCAACCAAGCCCAAAAATAAATGATTATCTAAGCGAATTATTAAAAGATAAAGATTTATTAGAAGGAAGAGCAAAACTATGCGAAAAATATAACGCCGCAGAAGAAGTAACTATTGAAGGGGAAACAGAAGGAGGGAACCCTTACGAGCAAGATTATAGTATAACGAAAAAAGAAGGACTTCACTGCAGCATAGTACGAAGATTACAAGAACAATAAAAAACCTCTTAAAAAAATCAAAAAAACAAGATTAAAGGTGATATACATGAATAAAAAAGGACTAGACGCAATGAAAACAGTAGGAGGAATAATACTAATACTGGCGTTACTTGGAGTTTACCTATACTTCGTATCAGGAGCAGCAGACGCGGGCGGAGGAATAATGAATATTTTTAGAACATCACAACAAGACTTCGATGGAGATGGAATACCGGATGCGACAGATCCTTGCCCTTGCGGATCACCACCAAATGAAAATAATAAACAAGTAAATATTGCGGGAGTAACATACTGCGTATTATCAAACTCGCCATGTTATGATGTTGATGAAGATGTATTTCAAACAAGAGAGTATTCAAGAGTTGAAGGCCAAGAACCACAAGAACTTTGCACATACAGAAGACCAGAATGTTTGGAATTTATAGAAAGACAAACAAGCTAAACACTATGAAAAACGAAGATAAAAAAGGGGATGTGAAAGAAACACTTCTAGGCCTCATAATATTTGGAATAATGCTTGTTACAATAATACTTTTTTTTAGAGGATGCTCAGATGGAAGACTTGAAGGAGGATCCTCACTTGAAGAAGTAAAACAAACAATAGAGAGAGTAAATAATGCAAACACAGGAACAATAGAAATATTACAAATAAACATACCAGATAACACGATGCTAATAGGATACGCACCAGGCCACGAAGCAATAATAACAAGATACACAGACAGAACAATAGAAATTGAAACAACAGGTATAGCGCCATCTTTAAACAGGCTCGAAGAATACACTTTCCCGCAAGACGACGGCTTCACAGAAAAAACATTACAAAAAGATAATAGAGCAAATTTTTTCGGATACTTCAAAGAACGAGCAGACACATGCCCACTAAATTCTTTATGCATATGCGAATGCGAAAGATTTGAATTAGAAACTAAGACTGATGAAGCACAAATACACAAAACGTTTAGAGCACACATAACTTGCGCAAGAGAACAATGCCAAATAATACAAGATATAAAAACAGAATCAAAAATAAAAGTAAAAGACTTCTTTTCAGGAATAGATCGATATAACAGAGAAACCTGGGATAACGGAGGAACAATTTATCCAAACTTATCATCATTAGAATGGGAAGGAGGTTTTGTTATAGTTAGAACAGAAAACTACGAAATAGGAGAAGTAACAACATCTATTTGCCATGGCACAGAAACACCAATAGGTAGTACAGGCGCCACATCACCTTCGATAGTGTTGAGACAAGCAACGGGCAGTTGTTCAAATACCCCGGACACGAGAGTGGAAGCGCCAATGATGATTGCGGGAAATATACTTTCCTATCCCCCATTTGGAGACCTAGAGATAAGAAGAAGAGCAGACGGCGTAAGATTTAGAGTCGTAGGATGAGAGAATGATAAAAAACAAAAAAGGATCAGCAGGAAACACACTACAACAAATAATGTTTTACGCAGGAGAACTACTCGCAGGTATATTTGTAATAATTGCAGCAATTAATTTAATTAACGCAGCATCACAAAACGCAGAAGCAGAATTAATAGCAGGTGATGTAAAATACACATTAGAATCACTCTCAACATACCCATACACATCATACTTATCATACGCGGCAGGTCTTACAGGAACATCAGTGAATATAAATCAAGATGAAGTAAGCGTTAGAACTACAAGAGGCAACGCAGATACACCACTTAAAATACCTGGAGGAAGACGAGTAGAAGAAGCCAACTTTTTCAATGCACAAGAAATACCAATGATATTAATGGAAGGCGTAATACGCTTTGGAGATGAACAAATAAAAAAGATAGGATGCGAAAAAGAATTCAAATTCAACCCACCAAAAAAATTCTCAATCATATATGAATACGAAACAGTAGATGAGAGAAACAAATTAGACCAAGTACGCATAGGAATAAACCAACTATACAAACCAGACGGAGAAAACAGAGCAATTAGCGGAATAGAAATACTTGACAGAGAAACAGAAGACTCACTTAATATAATAATAAAAATAAACCCAGAAACATCAAACACAATTATAAAATACGACTCAGAACAAGAAGGACACAAAACCTTTGCATGCTACGCACAACAACTACTAAGACAAGAATTCCAAACATTTACAAGACTACAAGAAGTAGAAGAGAGAAATACAAATATAACAATATACTTACCAAATGAAATATACCTAAAAGAATTCGTAGAAAATGAAGAATACGAAGAAGACAGAGAAAACCTAAGAATAACAACAACGACAGGACTCATGCAAGAATACTCAAAAATAATATTTAATGAAATAATACTAAACATGGTGAATTATGAATAAAAAAGCAGCCGTAACAGATTCAGATAAAGCACTATTCCTAACAATCTTTGTACTAGGAGGAATAATGGCACTAACATACTTCATATTCTTTATGATACCGAGTCTTGTAGACGCACATGTAGGAATAAGCCCGGAACTACAACAAAACATATACATGAACACACTCATAAACTCACCAAATTGCTTCGCATACCAAGAACCAATATCAAGAAGAGTAATAAACGGATACATAGATTATAATAAAGTTACAGAGAACACACTACAAGACTGCCTAGACCTTAGACGAAGAACAGAACAAGGAGTCTTTGTGGAAATATATAAAGGAAGCTTAGACGGAGATTTCATAAAAGAAATACACTCACTAAATGCATTAGAGAGAATGAGATCAAGCAAAATAGAATATATAAAACCAATAATACTCGTAAAAAATAACGAATACCACAACGCGGTAATGCGATTCACATTTTACTGAAACGAAAATGAAAAAAACAAATAAAAAAGGATCAATAGATGACTTTGGAAGCTTCGCAGTAGCAGGAACTGCTATGGTAATAATAATGATTGCAGCAATGATATTTGTATCAGCATTATCAGAAGGAAAACAAAGACAACACGAGACAATAACAGCACTACATGAGGCGAGCTATACAACCAGAGTACTACTTGACTGGGAATTAGAAAATGGAAAAAAAGTACACGAAGCACTAATAAAATATAACAAAGAAAACAACCTTGAAGGATTCATAAAAGAAATGCAAACACTACTACAAAACGCAAACCTAATACCGCAACACGGATGGTTCATAGTAATAGAGACAAAAGATATGGATGAGCCAATAGTACAAACAAACCTATATTCAAATAACGACGAAGAATTCCAAGAATTAGATGAATTACATTATCCAGGACTTAGAAGCTCATTTATACAATTTTCACGAGTACACATACCAGACGGACAACATAACATAATACAAATAGCAATAAAAGAAATAAAAGATAGAGACATAGACATATACGAAGATTTAATGATGTACCAAGAATACAAAGAAGATTAAAAACAAAATGAAAAAAACAAATAAAAAAGGAGCAGTCATGTACTACTGGCTACTACTAATACTAATAATAGTAATAGGATATGGTATAATCTCAGCACAAGTAGACGTAGAAGGAATAGACTACCCAGGACAAACATCACAAAAAATATTTAGCGCGATAGAACTTGCAAACAGAGCAACATTCTACATAGATTTAACAGCACAACAATCAATAAGAAACGCAGTAAAAACATTAAATGAAGATTCAGGATTTAACATAGAAAGATCATCAGACTTCGTGGAACCATACCCTTGTGGAGAAGTAGTATACCCATTACTAAATAAAGAAAAAAACGAAGTAGAATGCTTCCCAGACTACGAGGAGAGATTAAATGATAATTTTGACGCAGAATTTACAAGAAAAATACAAAACTATGCAGAAATAGATCTAACAGAAATAAAATTCACAAAAATAATAGATGAGCGAGGCCAAGAGTTAGCATTAAGACTGAACTCAGAACCAATAATGATACCAATATACACAGAATTTTCAAGATACTACAGTGAGAGACTAAAACAAGAACTAAGCCAAACAATGCCCTCACACACATACACAGAAACAGATGAAGGATACTACTTTAGAAGCGGACTTAGATCAACAAAGAGAATTAATCCGCCAGATTCAATAGTATTCCATTACACAGCAGGACACGAAGTAGACCACGCATACGAAGCACTTTGGGAGAGTAGATTGAGCTATCATTACATAATAGATAAAGATGGAAAAATATACCAATTCGTAGATGAATCAAGAGCGGCAATACACGCAGGATGCCAAATATCAAACGAAAGAGGATTCCCCTGTGATAGTGGATATAACCAAAGATCAATAGGAATAAGCTTCGTAAACTTAGGACACGCGGGGCGAGAAGGAATAGACGAATGCGAAATAATACCAGATTTTAACGGAATAAAAAATGCGTGCTGGCAAGAATACACACAAGAACAACAAGACGCAGCAATAAGATTAATCGCAGATATAGTAGAGAGACAAGAAGCACAAGGAAATACAATAAGATTAAATCGAGATACAATAAAAACACACCAAGAAATAGACCTTCACAGAAAATACGATCCAGGACCATTATTTGATAAAGAAGAATTAATAACAGAGGCAAGAAATGAACTTAGACGAAGAGGCAGCCTAACATGAAAATAAAAAAAACAACGATAATCATAAGCTTAATAATACTAAATATAATAATATTAAATACAACAATAATGGCTATGCCGGATTCAGAGATAGATAGAGTAACACAACAAATACAACCAAGAATAACAAATTACGAACCAACACTCACAGAAATAGAAACAACAGTGTACTACTCCCCGACATGTGAAGACTTCGAGAGCTGGTGCTCACCAGAAAAAGGTTCGTGTTTTGAGACAACAACCCAAATACTAGAATTCTACCCAGATAATCAAAATATACAAAACTGCGTAAAAAATAGAGCTGGAGGATGGTGCTGCATACCTGAGAGCCACAGAGGAATATATGAGGAGATAAAATGCCAAGGAAGCGGAGTGTGCGAGAGCTGCGAAGGAGATATATGCGTCCCAGAAGTATACTCATACTCAAATATACAACCAACACAACAAGATAGCATACCAATAAGCGGAGACTTCGAGAGAGGAAGAACAAGAATAGAAACAGATCCAAAAGAAAAATGGACAGTCGCAGTAAATACAGACCCTACAACGGACTGCTACATACCAGATGGAACAGTTATGTACATAGACTTTGGACCAGGACACGCATGGAGCGGACTATACAGAGCAGAAGACACAGGATCTGCATTTGAAGGAGAATGCAAAATGGATATATACGCAGGAGTTGGAGAAGAAAAAGAAGCACAAGCAAGAAGAGAAGTTTCAGGAAGACGACCAGAGATATACTTACTAGAACCAAAACAACCAGCACCCTCAATACTAAGCACAATAAAACTCGCGGATGAGTATGAATTTATATCAAGAGAAGATTACCTAGACGAGATAATCGCAGCACAACCAGAAACACAAATAGACCTTAGACCAGGCCAAGGAGGAGTGATAGTACTACCATACTCTTTTGGCATATCACTAAACGCCATAAAACATTTCTATGACTCAATACAAAGCTTTTCGGATGAAGTACTAAGATCTTGCTCGAACTTAAAATACGAACAAAGAGCTGCGTGCGCATACAAAAAAGCACGAGAATACGAAGAAAAAGGAATAAAAATAACAAATTGCGCACGATCACAAATACCATTAAATAAAAAAGACATACAAGAAAACCAAAAACTAAACATATCAGGAATAATAAAAGAGATCAAAAAAACAACAGAACAAATAAATCTAACAATACAACAAATACACGGAGAAAAACTAAACTTGACACTAAAACTACCACAACAATACCATTCACACATAAGAGATGAAGTCGGTGCATACATAGAACTAAAAAACATGACAATAAAACAACAAAACCCACTAATACTAAAATATGAAGAAACAACACCTGTATTAGCTGCTGAAATATTTATGGTAATACCTTCACTATCACGAGAATGGCCAAAGGAAAAAAACATGCAAACAATAGCACTAAAAGCAGCAGATTGCCAAACAACACAAGATTGCATTTGCAAAATAGATTTAATAGAGACAAACCAAGAGTACGAACTATTAGGGAGAACAATAAATAAAAATGAAAAAACACTAACAACAAATATAATCTTCCAACCACAAGATACAACAATAACAAACAGAATAGCGCCAAAAAATGACGAACCACTAGTACTCGCACCAAACCTGCTTACACCGCCCTGGGCACAAGAACAAGAAGAGAGCGCAATAATACCTGCAAATGAAATAAAAGCAGAATTCAAAAAAGGAATAACAAATACGCTAATACTAATAGAGGAAAACTACGAAGAACACCTAGAAAAATGCGAACCTGCAAATAAACACGCAATATTTTGCGCAAAACCAATAAAAACACACGAAGCGTTCAAAAATAATCCCTTAATACCAGATAATATGAACTTCTCACTAAAAATCTAAATTCTAAAAAACACTAGACACACAACACAGTAAACTTTAAATATAAACAAATAAGCCCTAAAACAGGGGAAAGGTGTATAATCATGATAAACGTACCAATTGAAACAATAATTGAAAAAATAACAGAACAAAAAGACATAACAAAAGAAGAAGTAGAAAAAAAAATAAATTCTAAACTAGAACAACTCTCAGGACTAATAAGCAAAGAAGGCGCCGCACACATAGTCGCAAACGAGTTAGGCGTAAAACTAATGCAAACAGAAGGCGTACTAAAAATAAACACACTAATGGCAGGAATGAGAGATGTAGAATTAAACTGCAAAGTAATAAGAAAATACGATCTTAGAACATTCCAAAACGCAAGAGGCGAGGGAAAAGTATTCAAATTCTTAGTAGGAGATGACTCAGGCGTCACCATGGTAGTTCTATGGAATGATAAAACAGACCTTGAAAAAGAATTCAAAGAAGGAGATATAATAAAACTCAAACAAGTAAACGTCAGAGATAACAACGGAAGAACAGAAATACACCTAGGAGACCAAGGAGAAATAATAGTAAACCCAGAAGGCGTAGAATTAGACGTCAAACAAAGCGGATTTGCAAAAGCAGAGAGAAAAAAAATATCCGAACTAAAAGAAGGAGATGAAAACGTAGAAATATTTGGAACTGTAGTACAAGTCTTCGACCCAAAATTCTTTAAACTAAACAGCGAAGGAAAGAGAATAAAAGAAGAAGAAAACCCAGAAGGCTACACATACGGCTCAGTGTTGAATACGTTCATAGATGATGGATCAGACAATATACGAGTAGTACTTTGGAAAAACCAAATACTAAACTTCCTCAATATAAACGAAGAAGAACTACTAAAATTCAAAGACGAACCCGCGGCATTTGAAGAATACAAAAATAAAATGCTAGGCGCGATGATGAAATTCATAGGAAGGACCACAAAGAATGAGATGTTTGGAAAAACAGAATTTGTAGCAAACGTAGTACTATCAGATGTAGATCCGGAAAAAGAAATGAAAAAACTAGACGACGAAAAACCACAAGAAGAATCAAAAGAAGAGACAAAGGAAGAGAGGAAAGAAGAGCCGAAGAGAGAAGAGCTAAAGGAAGAGACACAAGAAGAACCAAAAAAAGAAGAGAAAAAACAAGACGCAACAGAAGAAGATGACTTACTATCACTCGAAGATATAGAAGATATAGAAGAAGACATATAAAACCTTTTTCAAACCCCTTTTTTTTCTACTAAACAATAAAAACAAAAAAACAAAAAATAGACGAGACAAACAACAAAGTTTAAAAAGAATTAATGTTCTTAAAAAAAACAATGAAAGAGACACTATTAGTCGTAGAAAAAATAGGAAAATCCTTTGGAAAAAACAAAATACTAACAGATGTATCTTTTGACGTAAAAAAAGGAGAAATAATAGGACTAATAGGTGCGAGCGGATCAGGAAAAACAACACTTCTAAACACACTAATAGGATTCGTAAGCCCAGACACAGGCACAGTCAAATACAAAAAACAAAACATGATAACAAACACACCACAATACGAATCAGTATACAAAAACAAAAGAAAATTCAAAAACGTATACGGCTTCGCAGCACAACTACCAAGCTTTTATGAAAAACTAACAGTAAAAGAAAACCTATACTACTTCGGCGAACTATACGGACTAAACAAAGACGTATTAGACTCAAATGTAGAATCCCTATTAAAACTAATAGAACTAGAAAGCTCATCAAACATCCTCGGAAAAAACCTATCAGGAGGAATGGAGAGACGATTAGATATCGCATGCTCACTAATACACAACCCAGAAGTACTTATAATGGATGAACCAACATCAGACTTAGACCCATTACTAAGACGAAATATCTGGGCACTAGTAAAACAAATAAACAAAAAAGGCACAACAGTCATAGTATCAAGCCACCACCTAAACGAACTAGAAACACTATGCGATAGAATAGCAATAATAAAAGACGGAGAACTAAAAGACATAGAAACCCCAGAAGCACTAAAAGAAAAATACCTAAAACACCACGAAATAAGAATAGAAACATACCCAGGAAGATATAGAGAAATAAAACAAAAAATCCACAAAAAATTCCCAAAAGAAATAAAAAAAATAGAAGAGAGGGGATCAGAGATAATATTTTTCTGCGAAGACCACAGAAACGTACTAAACCAAATAGTGAAAGAAATAGAAGATAACAAAGAAAAAATAATAGAACTAAAACTAGTAAAACCAAGCCTGAACCAAGTATTCATAAACCTAAACATAACATAAAAAAATGAAACTAATAAGATGCATAAAAAAGAACCTTAAAGTACTAGCAAGATCAAAAGGATCAGCACTAGTTGTACTACTCGCACCACTAATAATAGTATTCATAATAGGACTAGGATTCATGGAAGACCCAGATGTAAAACTTAACATAGGGATACACACAGCAGAACCATCAAACCTAACAAACAGATACATAGAATCTTTTAACACAACACAACACAACATAATAATGTATGATAACAAAGAAGACTGCATGAATTCAATAAGCGAAGGAAATACAGTGATGTGCGCAATATTCTCAGAAAACTTCGAACTAAAAGACGATGCAAAAAACGAATTAACATTCTACGTAGACGAATCAAGAATGAACTTAGTAGATAAATTAATATCATCGTTTTCAACAACACTAGGAACAGAGACATCAGAGATAAGCGAAGAGCTAGCTCAAGAATTACTAAGAATAATAGATAAAACACACGACGATACAACAAAAAGCCTAGCACTTACAATAAACAATAGAGCACAAACAAACATAATAAAACAAGAAACAAAAACAACAAAAGACTCAATGGATGGAATAGATACAACAGTAGAGACAATAAACACAAGAACACTAGAGAACAAAGCAAGAGACATAGAAGATGACTTCTCAGAACTCAGACGAAAAGCAAGAGATATAATACGACTTGCAGAAGGAATAAACTTTCAAGGAGAAAACGAAACCAAACTAGAAGAGGAAATAGAAAAACTAGATGAGATAATAGACGAATCAAACGCACTAAGCAACCTAGACGACTTACAAGACTCACTTTCAACAATATCATCAAGAATAACAAGAATGACAGACAGACTAGAGAGCGTGGGAGAAGCCAAAGAAGAAATAACAACGAACATAAACAAAATACAAACAGCAATAACAACACTCGATGAGAACACAGAAAAAATAAAAACCAAACAAGAAGAAATAATACACGCGATAGAATCATTCGAACTTAGAACAGCAAGAACCATAACAAACCCAGTAAACACAGAAACAAAATCAGTAGCAACAGAAGAGAGCAGACTAACATACTCCTTCTCATACCTACTAACACTCGCAATATTATTTATCGGAATAATGCTATCAAGCACACTAGTATACATGGAAAAAGACTCAAAAGCATTCTTTAGAAACTTCACAACCCCAACAACACAAAAATACTTCACACTCATAAATTATTTAACATCGCTAATAATAATAACACTACAAACAATAATAATACTAATAATAGCATACTACACACTAAACGTACCAATACTAAATAATGCACTAATAACAGCCACGATACTACTACTAGGAATAACATTCTTCATAGTACTTGGAATACTAATAGGACTACTCGCAACAACATCAGAAGCCGTAACAATGAGCACGATAGTAATAGGCTCAATATTCCTATTCCTATCAAACCTAATACTGCCACTAGAAACACTATCACCAATAATAAGCCAAATAGCAAACTACAACCCATACGTAATAGTATCAGAAGGAATAAGAAAAGCAATGCTATTTGACATAACAATACAACAAGCACAAACAGAACTAATACTACTAAGCATATACACAATCATAATAACGATAATAATGATACTAGTAAACAACCTCGGAATAAAACACTACCTCGCAACAAGAAGACACAGAAAAAACCTAATAATAACACAACCAGAAAACCTAACACTAGAACTAAAAGGACACAAAAAGAAAATAAAAAACATACCAGAACTAATAAAAGAACTAAAAGAAATAAAACAAGACGAATACCAAGAACTAATCAAAGACGAAAACCCAATAAGTGAATGGCTAAGAAACAACCTCGAGAAAAAAATGCTAGCGAGAAGAATAAGAAAGAAAAAACTAAAAGACACAATAAAAATACTGGAAAAACACCAAGAAAAACAAAACAAAAAAAGAAAATAAAAACAAACTTCACAAAAATATTGCTAGGGCCTTGAGCAAAGCGAAACCCCTGCGGTGTTAACGGACGCACCCGTTAATCGTTATCAACGCGAGGAGCAAGAATAAAACTAAGACTAAGCTTATCTTTCTCAGCATACTCCAAAGTCAAAGGATAATCATCACTAAACTTCAAAACAGCAGTATCAACCAATTTACTCCCCTGAATCATCTTTTTCAAATACTCAATACTATACTTACTCTTTTGAGTATCCTCGCATGAAACACTAACAGAATCATCCTTACCAATAACAACATCAGCATTTTTCAAATCACCAGACGCTGAAACAGTCAAACCAGAAGACTCAGCACTAAAAGTAACACTTTCACTAACAATATCCACGTCCTCAACAGCCTCATTTAAAACACTGCTCGGAAGAGAAACAACAGCCTTAGCATTTAACTCAGGAACTTTCTGAGGACGATCCTCCAAATCAATTAAAGGCAAATAAAAAGTCCTAACATTCTTCTCCTTTAAAATAACTTTTAACTTATTATCAGCTTTCTCAAGAGTTAAAACATCATTAGGCTTAGCCCGCCTTAAAACTTGCTTGAAATCCTGAAGATTCATAGACAAAACAGTATCCTCAGAAACATCATACTCCGCAAAAGAATTACTAGGCATCTTAAAAACAACCATCGCAACATTCGCAGGATCCATCGCCACGATCTCAATAAAATCTTTACCCACGCGGAACTTGGTTTCCAAAACCAAATCCGAAATAATAGATATACTCTCTTTTAACAACTTAGGTTCTGCTAATGTAAGTTTCATAAATAACCACCTTTAAAACACGTAAAAACAAGAATATTTATATAATTTTTCTTTACAAAACCAAAAATAAAAGACCAAAACAAACTGTTACCATTCTAGAATTAAACCAAAACGATAGTTTTAAAAACAATAAAACCCTCACCACTATTACAAGAAGCATCATAAAGCTTAAAATTTAA
>CAZCTY010000005.1:0-40158 GCA_964501945.1 uncultured Methanosarcinales archaeon | reverse complement strand
TCTTCTCGATGATAGCAGCAGATGCTGCAAGCACCGTCATTGTAATTGCGTAAAATAACCAAGTCATTTTCTAACCATTCAAACAATTATTAAAAAAAAACTAAGACATCTCAGAGTCATCATCAGATACATCATCTGAAGAAGCATCATTACCTAAATCCTCAGGCTTTGGCTGAATAGTATCATCAAGCTTAGGCTTGTCAACAGAATCAACAACAACTTTTTCAGCTTCTTCTTCAGATATTATTTTAGCAGCGCCAATTAGCTCATCGCTTTCCCTTAGCTTTATGACTCTAACTCCTTGAGAAGCCCTGCCAACAGTTGATATTTGATTTACCGCTGTTCTAACAATCATACCATTACGAGTTACAAGCATTAAATCTTCAGAACCAAGAACCTCTTTGACACTAACAACGAAACCATTTTTCTCAGTTAGCTTAATATTTCTAACACCTTTACCGCCACGATTAATTAAACGATAATCAGAAACTTTAGATTGCTTACCAAAACCTTTATTCGTAAGAGTTAAAACGTTGGTGTCATGACTTGTAATAATTAAACCAATAACTTCATCATCACCATTAAACCTTATACCCGTAACACCACGACCAGTCCTACCAATAGGACGAACATTGCTCTCAGGGAAACGACAAGCCATACCATTCTTAGTTGCAAGCAATATTTGCTTTTCACCATTAGTAACCCCAACACCTATCAAAGAATCATCTTCATCAATAGTTAAACCAATAATTCCTCCTTGTCTAGGTCTTGAATAAGCAGATAGAGCTGTTTTCTTCACAATACCTTTTTTGGTAGCAGTAAATAAAAATTCATCTTCACTAAATTCATTTACTGGGATAATCGCAGAAATACGCTCACCACCCAAGTCAAGCAAGTTCACAATAGCCTTACCTTTACTTTGACGAGAACCCTCAGGAATCCTATAAACTTTTAACCAATGCACCCTGCCCTTATCAGTAAATACAAGCAAGTAAGCATGCGTATTTGTAACGAAGACTTTCTCAATGAAATCATCTTCTTTTTTATCCGCTCCAATAACACCAACACCGCCACGCCGCTGAGTTTTATAAGTATCTAAAGGAATACGCTTAACATACCCAGAATTACTAAGCGTGACAACGACTTGCTCATCAGGAATTAAATCTTCTAAGTCAACATCTTCTTCCTCAACATCAAGAATCTCAGTTCTACGATCATCGCCAAATTTACTGACAACATCTCTTTGCTCTTCTTTTATAATGTTGAGAATTTCCTGGTCATCGCTTAAAATTTGCTTAAACCTTTTTATGTCTTCTAATAAAACCGCGTGATCATCTTTAATTTTTTGAGACTCTAATTTAGCAATTTTTTGAAGCTTCATATCTAAAATAGCCTGACTTTGAATTTCAGATAAAGAAAAACGAGACATTAATTTTTCTTTAGCATCAAGACCAGACTCAGACGATTTAACAAGCTCAATAGCATCATCAATGTTATCCAACGCAATTAATAAACCCTCAAGAACATGAGCCTTATCCTCAGCCTTTTTCAAATCAAACTCGGTACGCCTACGAACAACTTCCTTTCTATGACTAATAAATTCATTGAGCAAACCTTTAAGCGTAAAAATTTTAGGCTGATTTTTTACCAAAGCCAAGAAAATAATACCAAAGGTTTCTTTTAAACGAGTGTGCTTGAATAAAAGATTTTTAACAACCTCGATGTTCGCATCTTTTTTTAACTCAATTACAATACGCATACCTTTCCTATCAGACTCATCCCTCAAATCAGAAATGCCCTCAATGACTTTTTCTTTAACACAATCAGCAATTTGCATAATCAAATTAGACTTATTAACCATGTACGGAATTTCAGAGACAATTAAACGAACACCTTTTTTAGTCTCCTCCTCAACTATACGCGCACGAACAACGACCTTACCACGCCCAGTGTTCGCGGCCTGAAAATAACCAGATCTGCCACGAACAATACCGCCAGTAGGAAAATCAGGACCTTTAACAAAATTTAACAAATCAGAGACAGATAATTCAGGATTATCAATTAAAGCAATAACAGCCTCACTCATCTCACCTAAGTTATGAGGAGGAATATTAGTAGCCATACCAACAGCAATACCAGTACTACCATTAACCAACAAATTAGGAAATTTACAAGGAAGAACACTAGGCTCCTTTAAACTACCATCAAAGTTCTCAACGAAAGAAACAGTACCCTTATCAATATCTTGCAATAATTCATCAGATATCTTAGCCATCCTCGCCTCAGTATAACGCATAGCAGCAGCACTATCCCCATCAACAGAACCAAAATTACCCTGACCTTGAATTAACATATACCTTAAAGAAAAAGGCTGAGCCATACGAACAAGAGTATCATAAACCGCACTATCACCATGAGGATGATACTTACCCAAAGTCTCCCCAACAATCCTCGCGCTTTTTTTATAAGGCGTGTTCCACTTAATACCCATATCATCCATAGCGAAAAGAATCCTACGATGAACAGGCTTTAAACCATCACGAACATCAGGAAGCGCCCTACCAACAATGACAGACATAGAATAATCTAAATACGCATCCTTCATCTCATCATCAATAACCTGAGGGATTATTTTATCAGCAATCTTAGGCTTCACTTCATCATCAACACGATTTTTTTCTTCAGACATTAACACACCTTCCTTAAAGTTAAAAAAATAAAGACTTCCCCAAAAAAAGAAAGTCCTCGACTAATAAAAAAAAGCGCTTTAAAAACAACGCTAATTATAGAGGAGAAAAAGCGACTTTATTTATAAGTGTTTTGAAATGCTTTTAAAGAAAATTA
Organism: uncultured Methanosarcinales archaeon; assembly: GCA_964501945.1. Classification (GTDB taxonomy): domain Archaea; phylum Nanobdellota; class Nanobdellia; order Woesearchaeales; family 21-14-0-10-32-9; genus 21-14-0-10-32-9. Next base: position 37,314 of record CAZCTY010000005.1, on the reverse strand, counting down.
TTCCCTAGACCAAAGCCAAACATCTTTTTTCGCAGATTCAAACAAATACCCCCCAGAATAAACCGCATCCAACCTGGAATTGTCCAAAAATTCAAGAGCAGAACTTAAGCGTGAAACAAGAACGCCCTGGCCCGCTGTGAAAGACACATTTATAAGAATAGGATATTTGCTTAATTTAGCAAATTCTGTTAACAAATCATATAAAATAGTGTTATCATCAGGATAAACAACTTGAACGAATGCCGCGTTACCAAAACATATAATCGCCCTTAAGTCTTCACAAAACTCTTCTTTGAGAACAGGTGAGAAAGAGCCAAATCTAAAATTTTTATAATTAGAACTTTTAACATGAAAAAATTTTTCCAAATCGTCCGCTCTGATAATACAAGGACAAGGAATATAAAATTCTTGAAAATTAATATCAGTATTTAAAAAAGTATTACTGCCTAGTTTTGAAGCATCAAATAAAACACTTCTACGACCCAATCCCTTCACGCCGATCTCGCAATCACCTTGAACAATACCCAAAGATTTCCTATTAGCTAAAAGCTTTGCTAAACGCTTAACAGATGCTTTCTTGGCTTTTTTCTCGCCAACGACCTTTAACAAATTATCCTCATCCAATAAAGGCATACCTGAAAAAGTCATATCAAAAGACTTTTTAGAACGCTCATATAAAAAAAGTTGACCGAGAGATATACCACCATTATTAGGATTTGGAGGAACAAATAACTTATCACCAAATTTTTCTCTTAATTTTTCATTCAACAAATTGTTTAATGCGCATCCCCCTGATAAACAAATAGGTAAAGAACTGTGTTTTTCAAAATGTTTTTGAGTCGCGTCAAAAAACAAGTATTCAAATGCTCTTTGAGATGTCGCAGCGAAGTCATAAGCTTCAGTACTTGATAGAGCGTCAACTGAGATATCTAAACCCAGCGCCTCAGATAGTTTTTCAAAGTCTTTATTTTCAGATCTATAAAAATCAACAATAGGCTTTAACCAATTTCCCCTTATATTACCCCTAATAGATAAAGACATAACTTTTTCAGGAATACTTAAATCGTCAGACGAACCATCTTTTAAATTTTCCACTTCTGATAAAGGATATCCTGAATACATATAGTTAAGCCCTAAATTTAGAGGATAGCCTCCTATTAACTTAAAATCACCAGTTTTTTTGTTTGCATGATAAATGCTAAAGTTTCCATCAACCCCCCAACCATCAGAAGAAACAATTAGAGCTTCTTTGAACGGAGATTGATAAAACGCACCACCCGCGTGAGATATATGATGTCCGAATCTGTGAACTTCTTTAGCTTGAACAACATCTTTTAGGCACGAATCATCAGGATTCCCCCCTTCATTTAACAAAAGAACATCGAAATCATTTTCAATACCCCAAGAAGACTTAGCAAAATCCAAACAAGCACCAATAACTTCTTTTAAATCCTCCTCTAAATGCCAGCCTAATGTAAGATATTTGTCAGAAAAAAATTTATCTAACTCCATGATTTTAATATCATCACCTATTTTAAAAGTGATATTTGGAGTATGACCAGTGTATATAGATATTACTTTTTTTACCAAGTTATATAAAGGCAAAAAAAGAGAGTTTAAAAAATTTATTAAAAAATGGCAAAGTTTTAGAACAAGATTTATAAATGAATCTTCGTTTCTGAGTTTTCATGACACAAAGCAAAACTAAATCAAGGACTTTTGCTCGTAAACAAGTTAAAACAATTAATGGAACTAAAACTGTTTACACTAGGAGAAAGCCTAAAACAGGCACATGCCCTGTTACCGGAGAAAAATTAAAAGGCGTTCCTAGAGAGTTACCTGTTAGTATGAGGAATTTGTCAAAAACAGAAAAAAGACCTCAAAGACCTTTTGGAGGCGTGCTTTCTTCAAAAGCAAGCAGGGACGAACTTAAAAGAAGAGCAAGAAACAAAGAATTGTGAACCTGTGATTTAAGCGGCGACGCTTAATGTGAATTCTTAGGTTCGAAGGAGGACAAACAAAATGATGGACATAGGACGATTATGTATGAAAATAGCAGGCAGAGATGCAAATAAGATCTGCGTTGTTTTAGATGTAATGGACGATAATTATGTTTTAATAGATGGCGAGACAAGAAGAAAAAAGTGCAACATCAAACACTTAGAGCCATTAGATAAAGTTGTTAAGTTAAAAAAAGAAGCTAGCAGAGAAGATGTAAAGAAAGTTTTTAAAGACTTAGGACTTGAGTTTTTTGAGCCAAAAACAAAAAAACCAGAGCCTAGAGTTAAAAGAACAAAGGCAAAAAAAGAAAAAGCAGAGACAACGAAAACCGAAAAGAAAACAGAGAAAAAATCTTCTGAATAAAAAAAACAAAAAATAAACCCATTTTAAACTTTTTTTATTAAATTCTTTTAAAAAAATCTATAAAAAAAACAAGATTTATAAATCACAAATAATATTTTCCAACAATAAACAAACAAGGAGGTGTTTTGTTTTGAGAAAAAAATACTTAATGATCTTTTTAAGCATCCTTTTACTCGCAATAGTAGGATGTTCAAACGAGGTTCAAGACGACAATACACTTGTAGAACCCGTGACTGGCGAACAAGAAGCTGAAGAAGAAACCCAAATAGAAATAACAGAAGAGCTTAAAGAAAGAGCAATCACATACTTAGCATCAACATTTTGTGAAGATTTCTATGAAAGAGAAGGTCGACCTGAGAGAGGCGATTTTAGAGAGAGCAGGAGTTATAACCAAATAGCGAGAGATAATGGCTTTGAATCAAGACGAGATGTAAATGAATATCTTGGAGAAATTCCAACCGATGAAATAGAAAGAGAGATAGGAAGCGTAATCCAATCCCTGTGCCCTGACGCCATTTAAAACCTTTTTTCTTTTAATTTTTTCTCAACACACACCACTTCGAAAAAGAACTTCTAAAATGTTTTCACTTCTGAATAGTTACAAAATCAAAATATTTATAAAGTGAGAAGTATTACTCACTGATAAGAAATAAAAAATTGTGATAAAAACATAAAGGTGGTAAATTGCTTGTTCAAAAAGAATTTTTAAATAAACTCAAAGACCTAGGAATCAACAGCTATGAAGCGAAAATCTGGACCGCGCTCTTGTCAAGAGGTGTGAGCACCGCAGGAGAATTATCAGATATATCAAACGTGCCGCGAAGCAGAAGCTATGACGTTTTAGAAAGCCTTGAGAGAAAAGGATTCATAGTAATGAAAATAGGCAAACCAATAAAATATATAGCCGTACCACCTAAAGAAGTTCTTGAACGAGTCAAAAAAAACGTAAAAGAGGAAGCAGATAAAAACATTAATTTACTAGAAGAGATAAAAGACACCTCGCTGTTAAATGATTTAACATCACTACACGAACAAGGCGTAGACATGGTAGAACCGACAGATATAACAGGTGCGCTAAAAGGAAGAGATAACTTATATAACCAATTAATAATGATGGTTAAAGAAGCAGAAGAGAGCATAACCCTTGTAGCAAGCGCGGAAGGATTGAAACGAAAAACAGAATTATTATTAAAACATTTAAGAAAGGCAAAAGAGCGAGGAGTTAACATAAAAATAGCAGCACCAATTAAAGACCAAGAAGCGCTCAAACCACTACAAGAAGTCGCAGAAATTAGAGATTTAGGACTTACAGGAAGATTTTGCATAACAGATAATTCTTCAATACTATTTATGATGGCAAACGATGAAGAAATACACCCAACATACGATATAGGGATATGGCTAAACACACCATTCTTTGCAAAAACAATGACACAACTCTTTGAAACAACATGGAATTTAGTGAAAGTGAAAACCAAAAAATGAAAAACTAGTCAAGCAGACGAATAAGAAATAAAACTTACATTATCTTGTTCTAATTTTTTTAAATAATCCTTAATACCCTCAACGTGACCCTCACCAACAACGACTAAAATACGCTTATCAGGATTGTCTCGCATTAATAAAAAAATTTTCTTAGCCATAAACTTATTACGCTCATCAATAACAACCCTATAAATATAAGGATACCTATCTTTGAGCTGAGCAGTTAATTTCTTAACAAAGCCCTCCTCAGGGATTTTCCCAATGTTAATTTTAACACGCTGACCACGCTTAAAAGGCGCACTAATAAAATCCCAAACAATACGAAACCTCTCTTTTAGAGGAATCTTACTAATTTTTTTCAAAGTAAACCTAACATCCCTATCAATAAGCTCAAGACGCAACCCATTATCTTCTGCCAAAGAAGATGCTAAAAGCATCTCATCACCAGGAGACATACCAGTAATATTACCAAGCTTTTTTTGAATATAGCCCCCGATAGACGCAAATAAATAACCAATGACGCCAACGTCACGAATAGCAGAGAGACCAACACGCCTACTGCCGCCTTTTTTTAAACCAGCCAAACGATTAGCATCAAGCTCCACACAAATAATATCTGGACCAAATTCATTAAACGCACCAATAATACGCTTTTTAGACTCAGGCGCAATATGACTAGTTCCAACAATTTTTAAATTAACAAAACCCATAATAAACCACAAGGAAAATAAAAAAAGATTAAAATGTTTCTAAAAAAAAAGATTAAGAAACCTTCAATAACCTTCTAAATAAGAAACTGAATAAGACAGAAAATATGATGTATGTAAATAACCAATTAGGCCTTAACCCAAACAAACTAAACTCGCCGAGAGGACGAACAGCATCATTACCCACCTCAACACGAAGAAGCTGACTATCCCTAAAATCAGTAACAGGATCCAAATAATCCTTAGATTCAGTTATAAGAACATCAACACTCTCAGAAAAAGTAGGGCTTGAAAACTCCAAAGTATGAACCCCCTCAGATTCAATAGTTACCAACCACTGCGCCTCGCGCCTAGACTCACGACTAGGAACATAACCTTCATTCCTAGAAACAGAGCCCTCAGGCAAAACAGACACATTAATATCTTTTAAATCATACGGAAACGAATTAGAAACACGCGCAGTAACAGAAAATTCTTCACCAGGCGCAATAGGCTCATACGCAATATTCGCAGACATCCAAGTAAACAACAAAATAAGAGGAATAAAAGTGTATAACATAGATTTGAAAGATTGCTTCATCATCTCCATATTAAGACCCATCATCTCTTTTTGAAGAGACATCATCTTTTTAGTGTCTTTTTTATGCTTCTTCTGCTCCCCACGAAGATTTTTTAACTTAGATTTAATTTCCTTCAAACGCTTTTGATCAGTCGCATATTTATAAATAAGCGTGGTTAAAACAGTAGTTAATAAAGATAATATAATAATAATCCACAAATAAGGCAACCCTAAAAAACCCTGCCACAACGATTCTAAAACCATAAACAAAACCTCCCCCTTCAAAAAAAAGCAAACACACCTACTTAATAAAACCTTTTATTAAAATGAAATGAACTTCCTCATCATAGGATTCATATCATACAAGTGCTCTTTAGCAATATCTTCATATAACTTGTAAATAATCATAACAGCCAACAAAATACCAGTACCACTACCAATAGCCTGAGTAAGATCAGCGACACTCGCAAGCAAACCAATCGTGATACCCCCCATAACAGTCAAAGGACCAATATACCGCTTAAGCAAACGCTCAAGAACCCTCGTATCCCTCCTAAAGCCAGGAATTTGAAGGCCGGATGAAACCATTTGCTTAGCCTGACTTGCAGCATCCAAACCAGAAGTTTGAACCCAGAAAACACTAAATACAGTAGCACCAATAACATAAACCAAGATATATGTAAGCGCTTGCGCGACTATGATCCAAGTCATATTATTTGTTATTAAAGCCTCCATGAATTCAGGCGCAGTAGTCCAAGAAACAATGTTCGCGAGAACCATCTGACCACGATTTTCCAACAAATTAGCAAGAATTTGAAGATTGGCAAGCAACGCCGAAACCAAAATAATAGGCAAAACGTTAGCATACAAAAACTTCAAAGGCCACCTAACACCATGACCAGAAACCCTACCAAAACTTAAAGGAATCTCAACTTTCATAGCCTGAACATAAACAACGAAAGCAAAAACCACCAAAGTAGCAACAACCCTCGCAACAGGCAAGGAAATCGCCCCGAGAGATGCCTCCGCGCCAAATAAAGCACCCAAAATAATAGGAATCATACCCGCAGGATTATCAAACGGATACGGACTAAATAATTGAATAAAAATTTGCTGACTCACACCCGCCGCGATAAAGAGAGAAACACCAGAGCCAAAGCCATACTTAGTAATTAAATCATCCATTAAGATAACAAATAAACCCCCAAGAGTTATCTGCCCAACTAAGATTAAAGGACTCACACCTGCTTGAGGAATCAAACCGCCAAGCAATACAAAAACAAAAGCCTCCACGACGACAAAAACAATTGCCAAAATTCTTTGAAGCCCCTGAAAACGCTTTTTACCTTCTTGTTTAGATAAATCAATATTGAGAAGCCCCGAACCTTTTAATAATTGAAGAATGATAGATGCAGTTACAATAGGCCCAATACCCAAAGTTATCAAGCTACCAAAACTCGCACCAAGAACAGTACTTAAAAATTCAAATTCTTCAAGAACATTCTGCTCCAAGCCATAGAGAGGAATTAAACCAAGTAAAAAATAAAGCGCCAAGACAATACCAGTCCATTTAAGCTTAGCATTAAAAGAAAGCTTCTTCTGCGTCGGAGGTCTAACCTCCGGAACATAACTAATTAACTTGTCTAAAACGCTCATTTTCTATCAATTAATCTTTGTCCTCAACGACATCAACTTGATTTAATAAAGTAACCTTGCCGCCAGCTTTCTCAATTTTCTCAACAGCTTTAGCAGAAGCCATTTCAACAGAGATATCTAGTTTTTTAGCAATATTACCATTACCAAGAAGCTTGTTATACTTAAGCTCTTTTAAATTAATACTAATAACGCCATCTTTAACAGATGCTTTACCCTCATTGAGCAAGGAAGCAGTTATGGAATCTAAATGAGATAGACCAATAGCATTAACCTGCCTAGCATTTATAGATGAAAAACCATTTTTACCAAAATACTTTTTATCAGACCAATACCTAGGCTTTTTAGCATCGCCCCTCTTACCAGAACCAGCTTTACCTCTACCACCACGGTGACCAGCACCTCTATGTTTTTTCTTAGAACCCCAACCATGAGTCCACTCACCGCGTTGCCTTGAGTTCTTTTTTCTTTTATTATGCGTCATCTTCCATCACATCAAATCATTTTTTTAATTAAATCGTTAATTTTATCGCCCCTAAAACCAAGAGCGCCTTTAAGCTTAAACGGCTTTTTAATACCTTTACGTTCAAAACCACCACGAGGCGGATGAAGCGAAAAAAACTTTTTAGCACTAGGCCTTTTTTCTTTAAGCTCTAAAACAACTTCCTCACTAACCTCGCCATAAGTTAAATAGTTCTCACACTTTTTAAGCATACCCCTAATCACAGGAGTATCTTCAAGAATAACACACGCGTTTTTCTTTTGAAGATTGAGCATTCTACACGTGTCTTTTACTTCTGATTTAACTTCAACTAAGCCCCTAACGAGGATAGCCGCCAATTTTTTTGAATCGTTATTTTTACTCATTTTGCATTACCTTCGTCGAACCTTTAACCATAGATAAAACCTCAGTATCATGAGGCCTGGTTTTAACTTTAGCCAATTGCCTTAATGCCTTCTCACATGCAGCAATCAAATTAATTTTGTTTTTAGTCTGACCAAAAGATTTGGACCAAACATCCTGAATACCTGCAAGCGCTAGAATTTTAGCACATTCTTTTTCAACGCAAAGACCCTTACCTTTAGGTGCCGGCATAAGAGTTAACTCAACAGAACCACACTTACCAGTAACCGCAAATGGAATAGAGTTAGGCTCCTTGGAATCTGACTCCCAACTACCACTACCCCTAGCAATTTTAAAAACATTAAGCTTAGCACTCTTAATAGCTTTCTCCCTTGCAGGAACAGTTTCTTTACTCTTACCAATACCAATACCAACATAGCCATCCTTGTTGCCAATAACAGCTAAAGTAGTAAATTTAGGCTTATTACCTTCACGAGTTTTTTTCTGTGTTTGTCTAAAAACACGTCTCTGACCACCACCGAACTTACCTTTAGCCTGACCAATTAATAATAACTCAGATTCTAAATTAAGCAAAGAATCTGTGATTTCAGGTTCTAAAATAGCTTTCCCAGAACTGAGAATTTCATCAATACTAGTAATCTGACCAGATTGAACCTTTTTACCTAAAATTGTTTTAGGCGTCCACTCAGTCGGAGGAATAACTTCAACTTTAGTTTGTTCCTCATTAACAGGCTCTAAGACAGGCATGTCTTGATCAGCATTCTTAGCCAAAGGCTTCTTTTTTGTTTTTGAAGTAGATTTTTTTTCTGACATAATTATCACTCTTTAAGTTCTTTTTTTAATTTAACAAAATCATCAGTTAACGATTTGTGCTTTTCCAAGTAAGCTACAACGTGATCCCCTTTAAGCCTCTCCTCAGACGGAAAAACTTCTTCGCTGACAGGAACATTTAAACCACCATCAATTACACCTTTAACAGCTGAAAACGCCTTAGACCCCTTATAAGGAGATATCAACCCGAGGTCTAAAATGAGCTTGCCAATCTTATTTTCCTTAGCTTTTTTAGCAAAAAGTAAACCCGCCAAATAAGCAGCAGGAATATTCTTACAAGTATGAGACCAACCCATCTTTTTTAACTCAGACGAGTTAACAGTTAACAATACCTTGTCACCATCAGGATTATACCTAACAGCCTGCAAAATTATTTTAGTATTAGTTTTCCGAATAACTAACCTATCAACTTTACCTTTAAGCAAATTAAGACGTTTTTTATAATCAGTCCTACCATCTCTTTGCCTTCTATATCTAACCGTATAAATAGTTGTTGTTTTCATTGAGCATCACTTTTTTTCGTAGTTTTTTTCTTGACTTTTTTAGCCTTTTTAGTAACTTTTTTAGCCTTTTTAACAGGACGAGCTTGCTTAACTGTTTTATCAGCAGCTTTTTCTTCAAATAAGTCATGTTCATCTAAGTATAACTTGATGTGCCTAGCACTCCTGAAAAAACCACCTTTGCTTTTTAAATATATCATTCTATATGTTTTTAGAGAGATTAAACCCTTCTCCCTAAGCTCGAGCAATAGTTTCCTCTGATTTCTAACCTTAGACATCCAAGATTCTTTTCTTGGCAGACGAGCAGTAGATTTACCCTGCCTAGAACCAGGACCCTTCCTCAAACCCTTAGATTTTTGAGTTTTAAGCTTCCTAGCCCTACCACGAGAAACACCTTTCTCCTGAACTTTCTTAATTGCTTTCTCAGAGACTAATTGCCTAACATCTGTTTTAGTAATAGCTTCTTTTATATCAGCCAACCTCTGATTATCGAACTTCACCCTTTTAGGCGAAACATTCAAAACCTGTGATGCCAATCTTTTTTGAATTCTCATTTTTTCTTAACCTTCTAACTTTTTCGAATATTAACTTTTCTGAGTAAGCACTTTATCTTTTTCTTTTTTCTCTTCTTTTTTCTTCTCTTCCTCAGATAAGTTTTCATCAGCTGAAGCTTCTTTTTTCTCAGCTTCTTTTTTCTTCGCCGCTTCTTTTTTCTCAGCTTCTTTTAACTCAGCTTCTTTCTTCTTCTTCGCATCAAGCTTCTCTTTAGAAACTTTCTTACGCGCATCAAAAAATTCCTGAGCCAAAAGTTTGAATTTATCAACATCCAAATTAATAATTTTTAATTTTAACTCTTCAGCTTTTTTAATTAAATCAAGCTTTTTTTGCTTCCCAGCACGGCCTAAAACAACACAATGAACTTTAGGATCTAAACCAACAAAATCAGATAAACTGTTTACAAAAACAATTTCTAAATTATCAACCATGTTCCTAGATGATGCAAGAGAACCAAAACCAGGCCTCACATTATCAGGATGACCTTTACGATTAAGCCTCCTCTTATTAGTTATGCCCTTAGGCTTTCTCCAACCAGAGCCTGCGATTCTTTTCTTTTTATGCATGTCTTTCCTGATAAACTTTTTCTTCATAATAATCACTCTTAACTAATTTTTTTACCATCCTTTTCAATAATATAAATACCATCTTGAAAAATTCTCTTATCAAAATTAGGCCTTTTAGTCAAATTTTCAATTCTACCCGCAACTTGACCTGCCAATTCTTTATCAAGAGATTCAACCAAGATCTCATCACCATTAACTTTAACATCCACACCTTCTTTAATAACAAGAGTTCGTGGAACTTTTTCACCAATGAAATTTTTAATTTCGAAAACATTGTTCTTTAAGGAAACATTCATAGGAAAATGACCTGAACAAATTTTTAATTTGTAACTAAAACCATCCATAACTCCCTTAACAAGGTTTTTAACATGAGCTTTAGTTGTAAGCAACATTCTCTTCTCGCGCTTAGTAGCATTTTTGTATTTGAGAGAAACCTCACCATCACCAGTCTCAACAATGATTTTTTTATCAGGTAAAACTCTAGACAGTTCCCCTTTAGGCCCCTTTACAAAAAACTTTTTATCCTCAACCTTAATAGTACAACCTTCCGGGACAGATACAGTTTCCAATAATTCTTCGTGTCTCATTTTTTATAACCTTCTCAATAAGCAAAACTGAGCAATGTACCCCCTAAGTTTTGCTTTTTAGCTTCTTTGTTAGACATAATGCCTTTATTCGTTGAAACAATTAAAGCACCAAAGTTCATAGCAGGCAAAAAACTTTTCTCAAATTTTTCATAATCCTCAACTTTAACCCTGTGCCTTGGCTTTATAACACCACAATTATTTAACGAACCAATTAAATGAATTTTCAAAATCTTACCTTTACCATCATCTAATTCTTCATAAGAGCCAATTAAGCCCTCATCACTCATAACATCCAAAACTTTTCTAATAACTTTGGAATTATTTTTAGTTAAAACTTCTTTTCTGCCAAGCTTCTCATAATTATTTATGAACGACAAAACATTTGCTAACGGATCATTTAACGACATTTTTTTTCACCTATGAATATTTTTTGAACCCTAACTCAACAGCATTATCTCTAAAACAGTGCCTACAAATAGACAAACCATACTTAGATATGTGACCTCCAGTTCTGCCACAAAGCCTACAAGTCTTTGTTTTTTCACCATGTTTCCTCTTTTTAGGAATATTGTACTTATCAAACTTAGCCAACTTACCCGGCTTGTTTTCAATTTGCTTACGCGTTTTAGTATAATCTGATGTAGTCATAATTCTTCACCTGTTTTAATAGAGTATTTTTCTTTCATAAACGAAATAGCCTCATCCTTAGATATCTTGTGAGACCTAGGAAGTTTAGCAGGCCTAATACGCCTATTTTTAAGCCTGAAACCAGGCCTTGCAAGAGTAATTGTTGCCTGCAAGCCCATCATACCAATCTTAGGATCATATTTAGCATCTTTAATATCGACATATTCTTTAATACCAAAGCTAATATTTCCCTCCTCATCAAAAGAAGATTCAGCTAAAACATTATCTTTAGCATACAATAAACGCTCAACCATCTTCAAAGCAGCCTCGCCTCTAAGAGTTATCTTACAACCAACAGGTAACCCCGGGCGCAACCCCCAAGACTGAATACGTTTATTAGTAGTAGTTTTAACAGGCTTTATACCAGTAAGATTTTCTAATAAGTCAACAGCCTTATCAAGAACCTTCTGATCCTTACCCGCACCGACGTTCAACGTCACTTTCTCAATTTTGATATTTTTCATTTGATTCATTTTTATTCAAACTCAGCAATTTTTTCTTTATTAACAGCAAGTAAATAGTCTTTACTGGTCTCGAAGGACTCTTTTTCTTGCTTAATTATCACAGTTTTATCAGTCGCCTTTTCTAAAACACCAGATTTACCAGAGTGCTTACCAGTATAAACAAAAACTAATGATTTCTCTTTGAGAGGAATATGCTCTACTACTTTCAAAGACTTTAACTCAACGATTAAGGAATCTCCCACACCATATTTTTTAGCATCAGCTTCTTTTGCAAGTAAGTTCTCACCGCTCAGAGTATTAATTTGAACTTTATCTTTACCAAGCAACTTTTTGCCCGTGATCTTCAACAACCTATTTGATGCTTGCTTTTCAGATAATTCTTTAGGCTTAAGCGCGCCTTTAGAATCAACAGATACTAAAAAGTACTTGTTAGCTGATTTAATGAAAATAATATCTAAAAATCCAACAGGGACTTTAAAATCTCTCTTACGATTCCTATTAACAAACACTTCGTCATGAGTTAATAAGTACTTAGACTCTTTAGTCGTCTCAGTCAAGCCAAGCAACTCTTTAAACAAAGTATTAATAGCCATACTACGATCTAAACTATGAGCGCCAGGCTTAGGCTTTGTAATGAACTTGGTCGTCTTCCTATCAACACTCCACGAACGCGGAGCAGTAATCCTTTTCATATGATTTTTGACCATTTTCTATTTCTCCTCAACTTTTTTAGGAACTAACTTGTCCTTTCTTTTTTTATCATCAAGCTTTAATTCAGTTATTTGCAAATTAGTAGGATTTAAAGCAACCTTCGCCTTAGACCCGTCTTTTTTAGCAATCTCAATACCTGAAACAAAGACCTTTAAATTAGCTAAATCAACCTTATCAACAACACCTATCTTAGTACGATGATTGCCCCTCAACACTTTGACTTTATCACCAGTTCTTATTTTAACACTCCTAGCACCATGCTTTGCACGAAGCTCCTTCGCCAAATTAACAGCTAAAAACTTACGCTTAACATTGCTAGGCGCATTATACCTATACTTCCTCTGCTTTCTAGGCTGAGTACTTGACTTCCACGAATTTGAAAATTGCGATTTCATTATTATCTCCTCATACTATTATAGTAGCAACCTTAGCAATACCAGGCCACCTCTCACAAGCCTCTTTAGCAATAGGCCCCTTGAAAATCGTACCTTTAGGATTTCCTTTATCATCTTTAACAACAACAGCCATGTTACTCTCAAACTTAACCCTAGTACCATCAAGCCGCCTATATTCTTTCTTCTGCCTAACAATTACTGCCAATACAACAGTTTTCCTCATATCAGGCTTACCCTTAACAACTGATGCGTGAACCAAGTCACCAACCCTTGCAGAAGGTGCTTTCCCTTTAACAGTTTTATGACCTTTAACAGAGAAAATTTTTAACAATTTAGCCCCGCTATTATCACAAGTCTCAACTCTAGCCCCAGTAGGCAACGATTTTGGTATTTTTGCTTTAATTGCTTTCATTATTAATCACTCATTCTTGCATATTAGCTTTTTTAACAATATTAGTAACAACGAAGTTCTTAGTCTTCGAAATAGGCCTAGTTTCCTCAATCATAACCAAATCTCCTTTCTCAGCGTTAACGCTATCAGGGTTATGAGCCTTAATCCTAGTCCTACGCTTCTCGTACCTCTCGTACTTCTTAATGAATTTTCTTCTCTCCCACTCAACAGTCACAGTTCTACTCATCTTATCACTAATAACTGTGCCTGTGAATTTTCTTCCTCTGGTTGATAATTTTTTATCCATTTTTTTTCTCCTTGATTTTGATCCTCTCTTCCGGCCGTTTATTGATTTTATCTCCATCAATCTCTGACCCTTCAATGAGGAAAACTCTTCCTTTTTTTAACACTTTTTTTTCCTCACCCTCACAGAGGATGACGAAAGTGTTTTTTGACTCATCAACGACCAAGCCCTCAACGTTTAGTTGATGCTTCATCGGTGAAGCAATGATTTTGATTTTCTTACCAAGGAATTCATCCCGAAGCGATATCATTTTCCTAATCAATCGAATCAGGCGCGAAGCCCTCCTTGATGAGTTCTTTTCTTATCTCACGGGAATGATCCCCTTGAAGCTCAATTAAGCCTCCTTTCGAGGTGCCCCCGCAGGCAAATTTGTTTTTAAGTTTTTTAGCAAGTTCTTTCACATCGACTTCGTGTTGATTTATACCTTCAACGACGGTGTGTTTCTTGCCGAATTTTTTCTTAATGACTTTGATAGTTATCTTTTGATTTTCCTTAGCGATGTTTTCCCAAACGCCAAGTTCTTTTGGTAAGCCCGTTATTGGATCTATTTCTGGCATTAACTACTGTTCCTCCTTAATTTTTTCTTCATTCTCAACTGTTTGAAATTTAGCAAGAGTCTTCCTGAGCTTTTTAATCATACCAGGATTTTTAGGAGGCGTACCCGTTTTAGCCTGACCTTGAAGCACCATTAATTCGCGCTTAGCATCAGCTATTTTTTTAACACGCTCTTCTTGCTTTAATTTTCTAATATCTTTAACTTTCATTTTTCATCAACCACATCATCTTTATCTTTAGCAGTTGCTTTTTTAGCTGCCTTCTTAGTAGTCTTTTTAGTTGTTTTCTTTGTAGCTTTCTTAGCTACAGTCTTAGCTGCCTTCTTAGTAGTCTTCTCATCAGAATCCTCAGATTCTTTTTCCTCAGCGCCGACATTTTCATTAGCAACATCCTCAGATACAACTTCTTGAGATTCATCAACCCCTTCAGATACCTCAACCGGTTCTGATTGAGCAACCTCAGAAATTTCTACATCTGAGAAATCTTTTAAATTTAATTTATCAGGTAAAATAGTTGAACTAGGCATAATCTTAACTTGAATACCAACAATACCAGTTTTCAACTTAGCAACTTGCATAGCCTCATCAACGCCAGAGACCGCGACGTCCCCACATTTTTTTAAGTAACCTTGATAAAATCTCCAAGTCTTCGCCCTACTACTAGGAATTTTACCAGATATTAAAATTTCAACACCTAAAGAGCCAGAGTCAATAACTGAGTTAATAGCTTTATGACCAACACCCTTAAACCTAGCAGAGCCAAATCTTTCAAGAGAGTTTGCAATCATCTCAGCAGTAATAGCAGCATTACCCCTAGGATCTTTTACTTCTTCAATTTCAATTTGAGGATTTTCTAAATCAAATTTCTCTTTCAAAACCTTTGTTAGACGAGCAATGTTAGACCCGCCCTTACCAACAACTAAACCCGGCCTTGAAGCTGAAACAATAACTTTCTCCCCAAGAGGAGTTCTTTGAAGAGCAACACCACTAAGTCCTACCCTGTTAAGCTCCTTGAATAAAAAATCTTTAACAAGGAATTCTTTCATATTTTGCGAAACGAATTTTCTCTCAATCATTTTTGTTCCTCATCGGTTTTTTTACTTGAATCATCTTTTAGAGACTCAACATCTTTTTTTGCCGAATCTTTTTTAACATCATCCTTTTTAACAACGTCTTCTTTAGCTGAAGCCTTTTTGACATCATCCTTTTTAACAACGTCTTCTTTAGGTGAGGTGTTTGTCTTACTTGCATCAGAGCTCTCAGCTTTAGCAGTTTTCTTTTCAGAGACCGCTTCTTTCTTTTTTGAAACAGGCTTTTTCTCTTTTTTAACAGGCTCCATTTCCTCTAAAACTATTTCTAAATGAGTCCTCTTATAAGTTCTCCTCCTCTGACGACCATGCCTGAACATGTTAGTTCCTTTTTGAGGAACTAAATGAACAATCCTCAAATCAGAAGATAAACCTTTAGCTTGAGCGTTAGCCTCACACTGCTTTATTAAAGTAAGGAAAGCCTCAGAAGCTTTTTCAGGGAACCTCCCCGAAGCTAAACCCGCGCCTTTCCTATGACCAACACCATCTGTAAATCTCTTGAAAGGAATAGGTTGTTTTTTCTTTAAAACCCTCTCTAAAATAACTTTAGCCTCAGCACTAGATCTACCTCTCAAAAAGTTCGCAATCTCTATTGAAACCTTAGTTGAAATGCCCAGATCTTTAGACAAAGCTCTAGCCATGTTTTCCTTCATCCCTTGAAATGCATATTTAGTCTTCATATTAAAAACCCTTACCTCTTAGTCGTTGCCGAAGACGACCTAGTAGCACCAACACCTGGACCAGCGTGAGATACTCTTTTCCTCGTCAAAGCAAGCTCTCCTAAGTAAAAACCAATCATCTCTTCCTGAATAGTCACAGGAACATATTCTTTACCAATGTGAATCTTAAGCGTTTTACCAACCATTTTAGGAAAAACAATCATTTGCCTTAAATGAGTCTTAACATTATCCTTTTTCTCCAACTTTTCAACAAGCATCTTCTCCTTATCAGAGAGACCTCTTTTAATTTTCCTTCTTTGCCTAGCTGGAAAAAGCTCAGCTAACTCCTTTATAGACAGAGTTTTAAGCTCGTCCAAAGTTTTTCCTCGATACGTGAATATTTTTTTTGCCATAAATCACACCTTATTTCTTAGTTCTCCTACCAGACCGCTTAGGTCTAATCATACCAACTTTCCTACCTGCCGGAGCATCTTTAGGTGCAGGTCTTGCCTTAGACTTACGCGAAGTCCTCTTGTTCCCAAATGGATGAGCAACTGCGTTCATAGCAGAACCAGACACAATAGGATAGTATTTGTTTTTTGATTTTGCAATATGATGTTTTTTACCTGCTTTTAATAATGGCTTATCAACCCTGCCACCACCAGCAGCAACACCAACCATAGCCCTACAATTAGGATGGAAAGACTTTTGTTTTTTTGAAGGTAATAATACACTTATACTATCAGCAGATTTACCCACAACTTTAGCATAAGAGCCAGAACCTCTAACAAATTTACCCCCATCACCAGGCTTTGCCTCGATACAAAAAACACTAGTACCTTCCGGGACGTCTTTTAGAGCAATTATGTTACCTGGTTTGATTTCTTGAGATGAAAGATCAATCCTATCACCAACAGAGATACCCTCAGGCGCTATCAATAAACTCGTAGACCTATCATCATATTCAGCTTCTATTAAAGGAGCACTATGACCTGGGCACCTAACCAGACCTACAACAGTATAAGATGATTTATTAAGCATCTTTATCTCGCCTTTATATCTAAAATCAGGAGCTCTAAATCTGTTAGTTCCCCTTCCCCGTCTTTGTTGAATTAAGTTTTTTCCCATTTGAATAGCACCTTCACATTAAACCTAGTTTAGTAGCAACATCTATAGCAGGAGTTTCAGGAGAGAAAGATATGTACGCTTTCTTCCTACCTTTAGTATCAATCAATGTTCTAACCTTCTCTACTTTTACTTTAAACTCGTCTTCAATAGCTTTAGCTATTTCCTGTTTTCTAGCATCTATACTAACTACAAATATTAATTTGTTTTCTGACTCCATGAGCCTTATACTTTTCTCAGTGGCCAACGGATATTTTATTACAGGATGATCACTCATTTTTTATCCCTCACTGTCTTCTTTTTCACAGTTTTTGATTTTTTAACAGTACTTGATGATTTCTTTGAAACTTTCTTTGAAACTTTTTTTGACGCTTTAGGTTTTTCTTTAACAACATCCTCTTTTTTAGAAACCCCATTTGGTTTTTTAATAAATAAACCACGCTCTTCAAGTAATTTAATCGCAGATTCAGAGAACAAAGCTAACCTGCCAGGAACAGCACCTGGAGCGAGCAATAAAGCATTCAAATCAGAGACTAAAGCAACTTCACAACCTGGAAGGTTCGATACTGCTTTAAATAACTCAGCTTTATTAGATACAACAAATAAAATGCTTTTCTTAGATCTATACCTTCTACCTCTGAGCTTGCCTTTACCTGCACGAATCTTCCTAGAAGATGCACGCTTTAACTCATCAGAGAATCCAAGAGCTTCAAGAGCTTTTTTAAGCTCAGATGTCTTAGAAATACTAAGAAAATCATCAGATAAAACAAAAGGATAATTATCAGGCACAACATGACCTCTTTCTTTAACAAAAGAAGAAATCACAGAAGCAGACAACGCGCTCCTAATAGCTTTCCTGTTTTCATCAATATTAATTTTTTGAGACCAAATCTTAGATGCCTTTGGAGGATGAGCTCTCCTACCACCAACAGTTTGAGGTGCAAAAGCACCAACCCAATTAAACCTAGTACCACTCCTTGAGATAACCTTCCTAGGCGTCCTAGACTGACCAATACCATAAGTCGTTTTATAAGCCCTTCTTCTTTTAGATACATAAGAAACAGCTCGCTTACCCGCCTCAGGGCTAGCACCATACCTTTGACGCGTATTCGCCTGAATAGCAAGAACCGCTCTTTTAACTAAATCAGATCTAACTTCTTCACTAAATTGAACAGGCAACTTAATTTTGCCCGTGTCTTTTGCATCCTTGTTTAAAATTTTGAGTTCCATCAGCAATCAACCTTTAATTCCCTTGAGGTGAGTCTTTACTCACATGCTTTATACTTTCAGATGAAAAATTAACTTTCTTATTAACAGCCCTAACAGGATCAGCTAAAAACAAAAGTCTTTTCTTAGCGCCTTGAACAGACCCTCTAACCATTAAATAATTAGACTTTACAAGACCATAATTAATAAAACCGCCTTTCGGATTCACATCATCAGGATTATCCCCTATTTTCATAATTAAATTATTATGTTGAGTCCTTAAGTGATAACCTGTTTGACCAGCCCTCGGCACACGATGAGCAATATGAGCTTGACCGATCCAGCTACCAACAGAACCAGGAGCTCTCCTACCCTTCTCAGATTTATGATCTTTAAGACCAATACCGAACCTTTTTACAGGGCCTTGAAAACCAAAACCTTTAGTTACTCCATGAACATCAATTAATTGACCTTCTTTTAAGACCTCAGAGACAGAAATAGGCGCATCAATCTTTGACTTGACAAATTCAACTTTGTCCTTTAAAGATCCACCAAGCTCCATCTCAAATAATTCAGGTGTTTTCTTAAGCCCGATTTGCTTAGGCATAGTATAAACTTGAATTGTTAAATCAGAAAAATCATCCAAATTCAACTCGTCCAAATCTTTAGCTGTAGCCAATTTATCAGAGCCAATTTTGAGAACTTTTCTAAATAATTCTTTATCAGCTTTAAAATTTAATTGCTTAGCAACAATCTCTTCACGACCATCTATTTTGTAAAGCCTAACAGCAGCTATTTTAATAGGTGGACACTCAAGTATTGTAACCGCTTGAGATTCTTCAATCCCGAAATTAGTTTTGTTTTTATCATTTCCTAAAACCGCCGCCCGAGTCATACCTGCCTTATATGCAGGAAAAAACAAAGGCTTAGCCTCTTTTACTTTAGGAAAAGATCTTATCCTAGCATAGGGGCGCTTTGCTCTTTTTCTAGGCCAAACACCCATACTTCCAAATCTTGGTCTTCCTTTACTTGCCATTTTAATTTATCCCATACTTGTTTTTAAAACAAACAAAACACTTGCTTGCCATTTGCGTGAATGAACACGATTTTTGTTAAAAGGGCCTATTATTGAAGTTTTTGTTAAGAAACCACAAAAAATGATTTCAAAAACCTCTTTTCAGGTCCTGTTATACACGAGACACACATAAATTATATGAACTCGTGAAGTCATGGAAATACAGACTGATTTAAAAAGGTTTTGATAATGTGATACTGTGAACATAAGAAGAAACACAACTAAGAGAACAAAATAAAAACCGATTTATGTCAATCAAGAACTTTCTTAACAAAAGGATACAGAGTAATAAGAATTAGAAACAAAACAATACCCGAAATGAAAAAACCCAAACTAAAAGATAAAACCATGATGAACCCCACCAGGAAAGATATAACTGATTGAAACAACATACTCATTTGACTCTTAATAGATAATAAAGTCGCTTTATACCTTTTGTTAAAAGAAAACTTAGACAGCATAAATTCTTCAATAATGCTTTTTCTAGCATAAAAATAACCTTTAAGCAAAGCAATAAACAACCCTATTAAATAAGGATTGCTTAACAAAGCACTCAAAATAATAATGCCAGAGAACAAAAAAACTTCGATGGAAAATAATTCTTTTATTTTTAATTTTTTTAACAAACTCAACTTACGACTAAAAATAAATCAAAAAAACCTAGATGACGCCATAATAAAACCAATTAAAACAACAGGCATGCCTAAAGATTCAACGAAAGGCTCTTTGTAACCTGATAAACCAAACATAAAACCAGAAATTACACCAATAAAAATAGAAGTTAAATAAAAACCAGTGCCCTTAAAACGCTTCAACTGAGATAAAATACCCTCGCCTTTAACATCGTCTGCGGAATAAATCATTTTAGGGCTATGCAGAGAAAATGCAACAAACAAACCAAGAATGTCAAAGATTAAAATGCCTTAATCGGCATAAGCAAAGAAAAACTAGATAAAAAAGGTAAAGCCAAAATCAAAAAAGCAGAAACCAAAGAAACATAACCACGAATCTTCCCACTTAAAGTTCCAAATTCACTTTCCCTATTCAAATTAGTTAAAGTGTTGTGAAAAAACGCACTACTCGTACCTGACGCAAAGGCAAAACCCGCCGAAATAAACACAGACCCAAAAATGAAATAAATTAAAGACGAACTAAAAACAAAAAAACAAGTCGAGAGCAAAAGAGACAGCTTAGCCAAAATCAAAGAAAATTTATGACCGAAAGTATCAGCTAAATAACCAGAAGGAATTTCAAGCAAAAAACCAGCAAGAGAACCAATACCAATATACAAACCAATCTGCTGAGCAGTAGTATCGGGCAAAGATAAAAAATACAAAGACAAAATAGGAATATAATTACGACGCTCAGTTAATAAAATAATGAAGTATTTCCAAATATTAGCCTTTAGAGCTGAAGTCATAATGTTCGCGCACAGAATTTATTTATATAATTGTTGATAAAAACCAAAAAAAAGTTGCTGGGAAGAAAAAAGAAACTTGCAAGGAAGGCTTTGCACTTTTTATGTACAACTCTTTTTTTATGAGTGTTTTTTTATCCATTCAAAGAATATTTTTTTTATTTCATTTAAATGAACATCTTCTCTAAACGTATGAGGTGCATCTTTTATTACATGAAGCTCTTTTTCTCCTGAAATCGCATCGTATAATACTTTTTGATGCTTTGGAGGCGTGCTAAGATCGTTTTCTCCAACAATTAATAAAACAGGCATCGTCAAATTATTTACTTTGAGCAACAAGTCGTGCTTCAACCTATCTTCCATATGAGTCCATTTTAAAGTCTTTTTTATTCCGCTACTATAACCTACTTTTGTTCGCCAGCCTGTTTTCTTCCATTTCTCTAATTCCTCAAAATCATGAGCTTCAAAACTTATTTTTCCTGAAACTACAGTAGATATTGGTGCAACACCTTTAACTTCTCTAGGGAAATTCTCAGCATACATACCTGTACTTATCCCTCCCAAGCTGTGTCCTACGAGAAAAAAAGGTTCTGAATAAAAATCTTGAGACTTCGCCCACTTAATTACATCCTCTAAATCTTCGTAATAATTAGTAGTAGTTGCATCTTCATATTTTCCTTCGCTTTCTCCAAAAGAATTGGTTGTATCAAATATTACAACATTGAATCCAGATTCTAAAAAAGCATCAGCAAAAGTTTTTACGTAGGGTTGCTCTTTAAAACCGCCAAGACCATGCATTACAAAAGCCAAACCCTTGTTTTCTTTCGCCCTTTCAACAAGAACCGCTATTTTCTGATTTTTTCTGTTGTTTATGAATATGCTCATTTTGATGTTAATAGTCTTAAACAATTTATATAATTTGTTTTTTGCTTTTTAAAACAATTCTAAAGAAAAAGTGCAAGGGAAGATAAAGAAAATCACAGAATTTCAAACCTCCCAACCCTCATTTTTCTAAAGAAAAAGTGCGGGGGAAGGGATTCGAACCCTCGAACCACTAAGGGACTAGATTCCTCAAACTTTTCCTTACTTTAAGTAAAGATTTTTTAGTGGAAACCTACTCTTTGCGAGTTAATCATCACTCTTGCGAGTTCATCACTCAAGACAAGCACACCATACAATATGATAGTTACTTGAGTCTAGCGCATTTGACCAGGCTTTGCTACCCCCGCGCAATGCGTAGAAAAAAGTTTTATTTTATAAATTTTTATCAAAAAAAAGCCAAGACGCAAAAGTAATGTAACAACGCAACTAAGAGAAATCTTTCATAATGTTTTCTAATAATTTTTTATAAAAAGGCTGCCAGAAATCTATAGAATCTAAATCTTCTTTTTTGAACCATTTAAAATTTTGATGCTCACCAGAGATTTTGACAGTGCACGGTTCTTTTGCTTTAGCAACAAAAAACACACCATATTTTTTCTCATCAGTAAAAATTTTTGTAAAAACCGGTTTTAAATCAAAAATTTCTAAGTTTGTCTCCTCTTTAACTTCCCTGATTAAGCCTTCAACAGCTTCCTCACCTTCATCTAATCTGCCACCTGCAAAATGCCAAGAATTTATCGGAGAATTAAATTGAAGCATTAAAAATTCGCACTTGGAATTAAAAATAATTGCATACTCACCTATTTTCGTCTTCATATGAGCCATAAAATGAGTAAAAAAAAGACATGATATAAAAAACTTCCCAAAAAAAAAGAATACCACGACATGTTTGTTAAAGGCGGACTGTGAATACTTTTTCTTCGACAGCGAAGATAGAAAAATGTTTGACGTGCTTTGGTAGCATAAAACAAAAACCTGCTTGTAAATATTCAACAGATTTTTCTTTTTTTGCATCATAAACATCTTTTCTTTTAACACGTTCTATTTCAATGTCTAAAAATTCTTTTTTGTCTTCATCAAAGACTTTTAATAATGGAAAGCTTTCGTTTTTAGATGAGAAAAGCCAACCCGAAACAATTACAGAATTATAATTATGAATTATATCATCAACAAATCCTTCGTACAAATCAGATATGGATTCAAACATGAAAGGATAAAAATAAAAAAATGTTTAAATAATTTACTAAAAAAAATAAGAATTAGCTTTTTCTTAATTCAGCCAATTTTTTCTCTATTTGCTCTAGCGTGTATTCAAATTGTTCGACGTCTTCTTTAGCATCTTTAGTTGAGAAAGAAACCTCTTTTTTTGGCTCCGCGACAGGTTTTTTTGTCGAAGGCGAAGTAGTCTTTTTTTGGGTTTTTCTCTCATCGAGAATTTCTTTTTTCAAATCCTCAGTCATCAGCATGTTTTCTAAGATACTAGTTTTAGATTCTAGTCTTTTTAATAATGAAAGCAAGTCTTTGAAAACTTCTTTTTTAAGCTCCCGTATCTCGTCAATTTTTTTTTGCTTTTCATGAGCGACAATGCATTCTTTTGCAACACTCATGATGTCATGCCTGAATTGTTTCGGCTTGATTATCTTATAGTAGTAGTTCAAAAGTAACACCTCACTCAGAGTTTATCAAACTCTCTGCTTCTTCCATGAAGCCATCAGTTTTTTTCAAAGATTCTTCTATTTCACCGATTAGCTTATTTTCCCTGTCAATCGCATCGCTTAAGACATCTAATTTCTTTTTAGTCTCAATTTTTAATTCTGCGATGTTCTTTATCAACTCGTTGATTTCAACGTGTTTGTCTGTTTTTATAAACAAAGTTTTTTCGTTTTGCATTAATTGTCACCTGCCTTTTATTTTTTTAACTAAATACTTTTTTATCAATATCAACAACTAACTCCTTTAGCTTTGATAAGTCTTTTTTAACATCAAAAGATGCTTTTTTGAAATCTTGCTCGATAGAGTTAAAGTTTTTATGAGTTTTTATTGCAAGATCAATTTCTTGTGAGGAGTCCATTACTTTAATAATTGCTTGTTTAAACTCTTCTTTAGGAATGTATTTGACCTCTGGGTGCTCTTCTACTTCATTCCCTTCATCTTTTTTAACATCATCAAATTCAGGTAGATCTTCTACCTGATCTTCTTCTTTACTTTCACCTTTATCTTCTTCAAAGCCTTTTGACTCTTCATTAAATTCGCTGCCACCAACAACTTTTTCATCGATAGGCACACTTGGTTTTTTCTCATCATCTAAACCAACATCTTCTTCTAAATCCTCAGTTAAATCAATTTCATCTTCTGCGAAATCAGGAACTTCAAAAGAAACATCGCCTTCTTCTGTTTTAGAAACATTTTTTTTAGAATCTTCTTGAGTTGCTGACTCTTTTAAAGAGCCATCTTTAGGCACTTCACCTTTTTTTTCTAAAGGATTGATGTTATCAGATGCAGTATTAGAAAACCCTTTATCATTAAATGAAAATGCTTGTTTTCTATCTTTCTCACCGCTCTGAGCTCGAGGTTGTTCCCCGACAGCTTTATTTTTTTCATCTTTTTCCTCGCTTTTTTTAGCAGGTTTAGACTCAGATTTGGCAATATCCTCTTTTTTATTAGATTTTTTTCTTGAAAAATTAAACACTTTAATGAATACCTCTTTTTTTCTATAAAGCCTATGATGAATACCTTTCTTTTTAAACTTTTTACATCACTTTAAAATAGTAATATGCTGTTACGTGTCTAAAAACATGAATTATTTTATTTCAAATACCTCGCCCACGCTAGGCGCGACGACTTCCCCTTGTAAAAACTCTTCCGCCCATTCTTTTAAGTGAAGAACAGATTCTTCATCACCGTGCTGAAAAAAAACATGAGCTGGCTTTAATTCCTTAACTAAATGCTTTATTCCTTTTTGATCAGCGTGCCCTGAAAAATCAAATTTTTCAACCTTGCTTTTAACAAAAGTTTTCCAACCATCTAAGTAAATAAAACCATCGTCTAATAAATGACGCCCATTAGTGCGCTTACATTGAAAGCCCATAAGCGCAATAAGATTTTTCTCATCGTGCCACATTTCTTTAATGTAACTTAAAACAGGGCCGCCTTGAAGCATACCAGACGTTGTAACGAATACACTTTGCTTTGAGAGTGCATCTTTCCTTCTTTTCTCAGAGCCAATCCATTCAACTTTATCATAAAAAAAGTCATGTAAAACATCTTTGTTTTTAACATACTTGCTAGGCGTTTCAAGAATCCTCCTCGTAAGCTTTTTACAAAGACCTTCATAGTAAACCTTCACACCTAAATTGGCTTTTGAGAGCATCAACAATATTTGCTGAGCCCTCCCAAGAGCGAAAGTAGGAATTAAAACAGATCCACCATTAGCAAGAGTTTCTTTGATTGTGCCAATAAATTTTTTCTCAGTTTCCTCATTAGGTGGCAACTCACGATAACCATAAGTAGACTCAGTTATTAAAACATCAACCTTTTTTTCTTTTAAAACAGAGTCAACAACCTCATGCTCCATTAAAGCAGTATCCCTGTTATTAAAATCACCAGTGTATAAAACGCGCTTACCATCAACTTCAAGTAAAATCATAGCACTACCAGGAATGTGACCTGCATTTAAAAACATGAAACGAATATCTTTATGATCATACCATTTATCAAAAACAACTATTTTTGCATCTCTTTGAACTTGCTTTAAATCAGCATTGTTATATGCAGGATGCTGATTTTTAATTCTTGCAATCTTATATGAATCTTTTAACAATATCTTAACAGCAGATAATGTTTGAGAAGTTAAAAAAATAGGACCGTTAAGATGATTGTGCTCAAATAAAGGCAAGCCACCTGCGTGATCTAGATGAGCATGAGAGATAAAAGTTCCATCTACATTAGAAATATCTAAAACTTTTTGAGGAAAAATTAAACCACCTTCCCCAAATTTTACACCAATATCCAATAAAAAACGACTGCCTTTAGAAGTAGTTATTTCAATACAACTCCTGCCCACCTCTTTAGCAGCGCCATGAAATTCTATACGCATTAAATAAAAAAATTTAAACTAAAGTATATAAAAGTTTTGAAAAGCCTACCCCGCGCCGCCAAGAATTATTTGAAATAAATAAATATTAACAACGATATACCCTGCAAACAACATCACAGAATACAACGCGAAACTAAACATGTTATCACTTATACTCTGCATTACTTTGTATTTATCA
The DNA here is from genome assembly GCA_964501945.1 of uncultured Methanosarcinales archaeon. Taxonomy (GTDB): domain Archaea; phylum Nanobdellota; class Nanobdellia; order Woesearchaeales; family 21-14-0-10-32-9; genus 21-14-0-10-32-9. Next base: position 11,410 of record CAZCTY010000005.1, on the reverse strand, counting down.
TTGCCAATTTCTATTTGAGTTTGAAATAAAGATAAAATAATTGTTATTTCCAATAAATAAACGCCGACAATAGCCGCGATAAAAATAGGACTTATAACCTCAGACATATTGATAAGCTCAATAGTAATACCATCCCCTGTGCCAAGCGCCCTAGTAACTTCTTCTAATTGCTCAGTTATAAACTCAGTAGATTTTAAAATAGCATAAGTCATAACTACAGCAGTAGCACAAAGAAGAGGAGCGAGCATGCTCGCAGTCATTTTAATTAAACTAACAGTATCAGATAATAAAGTCTTTATGTAATCATCCAATTTATATGTGTTAATGACCTGCTCGCGAATAGTTCTAGAAGCTTTAGCCGCGCTGTCTTGACTAACTTCTTCAAAAGAAGAAATCTGAGAGATAACCGCGCGAGTTTTATTAGATGGAAAAATTTTTTTTAAATCATATTTAATTATCTCACGAACAGACCTTTTTGAAGATAAAATTCTTTTTTTAAGATCTTTGAAAGCAGTAATTACAGGATGATCTTTAAAACCTAATTCATTATAATCATCAATAACCCCTTGAATTGTTTTTTCAAAAGGAGTGTTAAGCGTGTAATAAGTAGAAAAACTTTGAAGCACGAAAGGCAAATCTTTTTCTACCTCATCAATGTTTTCCCAAATCTTTTTGTATTTCCTTGCATAAACCCAAGAGTAAATCTTAATACCGATAGCAATGCCCCCAGCGAGCAACCACGCAAGAAAGAAATGAGTAAAACTATCAATCGTGCCAGGCGAATCTTGCAAAGCGCCAAGAACCCCTGGAATAGACGGAATAACAAAAATAGCCGCAACACCAATAGAGATAATCAACCAAATCTTAGGCAACGGCTTGTAATCTTTATGATCTTCTAACCTTATTGTATCAACTTGAATCCTATTTGATGAAAAAGAGAGCGCCGCCACTAAAACAACTGTAGGAAATAAAACAACATAAATAAACGCGAGAAGCTCAGGACGTATAAGCTCAGGCATAAAAACAGTTAAAATAGGAAGAACTAGTAAAGATAGAATAGGAAGAAGAACCCCACCACCAATTAACATCTTCGTGTTTTTAGAAAGATTCTCAGCAGACCTTTTACCAATAGTCATATAATCTATCATCAAAGTCTCAATAGTCTCCTGAATTAACCTCGTTTTATCCTTTTCATCAGATAACGCAGCTATTTGAAGAAGCCTCAACCCCTTAACGAATTGAGGATTTACCTCGTTCCAAATATGAACATAATCAGTTATCGCAGAACCCAAAGTCGTCTTAGATTTGCGCTTTAAACCAATATTAATTTTATGAAATTGGACTTGAAGAATGCCTTGAATATCTTTTTCAGTTTCTAAAAAAGCATACTCCATACTAGAACCTGAGTGAACATAAGTACTAAGATGAAGAATCGCCCTGAGCATCTCCTCAGAATATTCCATTACTTTAGCATTATAATAAATACTAAAAGGATACACATACAAAATAACAGCGCCAACCAACCCCATAAATAAAAAACTAGTAGATAAAAAAACAGAAATTGGCTGAAGCAAAACGTATGAAATAAGACCTGCAAGAAAAGTTAAAAGAGCAGTAAAAATAACATCATTAGCTTTATATGGAAAGAAAACAAAAGAGAGTTTTTTCTCTAATTTCTCAAGTTTTAAATCATAACTAATACTTTTGCCAACTTCATAAATATTCATCAAACTCATTTAGCATCGCTACCCCCTGATAAAATACCATCAAGGCCACGAGAAAATTCTTGCTTAAACTTATCCATATTAGCACGAGAATCCATAGGCTTGAGTTTTTTTGTAAGCAACATGTACAAATTATTAGCATTAGATGAAAACGCAGCTTCCAAGTATTTTTCTTTGCCCTTGCTTTTTTTGAGCAACTCATACTTAGCCCACGCCCTCAAATACATATCATCAAGCACAGAATTATAATCTTTATACCCTTCTGTTCGAGACATTATATTCTTTAAAGTAACAGATTTACCTGAGAGCAAAACCTCAGTAGGCTCTAAAGCATCAATTTTAGGATTGTACACAAATAAGTCCTGAAATTCAGGCTCACCCTCCCAATGCTTTAAAACCTCAGTTACCTGAATAACACGCCTCTTACGACCAACACCTGAAGGATCTTTAATTAAATTTTGAATCACAATTATATCAGTGGACTTAAAAGAGCCTTTAGGAACACCTAAATCATTAACAACACGATCATAAACACCATAAGGATCATCTGCGTGAATAGTACCTGCAACAACATTACTCATAGCGCCAACCCTCATCGCCTCATAAAGAATTTTAGCCTCAACACTCCTAACCTCACCAACAATTAAAGCAGAATCACCAAGCCTCAGAGAAGTCCTAAGACCTTTATCAAAAGGAATTTCTAAACTATCATCAATTAAAGCAGACCTAACTTTTAGAGGAAGAATATCAAAACCTAGTTTTTTATAATCATTAATAGGTAATTCCTGCGTATCTTCAATAGTAATTATCCTATACCTTTGAAGAATTTCAAGCAATAAACTACCAAGCAAAGAAGTCTTACCAGAACCCCTAGGACCCGCAGTTAAAAAAGCCCTACCATGAGATATAACCAAACTCATAAAACCAGCAAATAAAGGATTGACAGATTTGTTTTTAATAAATAAAGGAAGAGTCCATGGGCGCTCCCTGTGCTTCCTAATAGAAAAACCAACACCAAAAACAGAGAAAGGAGAAATAATACCTGCAACCCTCGCATTAACCCCCCTAACATTGATCTCACCATCAATTTGAGGCTGAGCTTTGTTTAAAGGACGACCCGTATCCATTTTAAGCCGAGTTAATAAAAAATTCAAAAAATTATCACTCACCAAGATATTAGAAGAACACTCTTGGTATTTGCCGTGAATGATACGCATACTTGTTTTAAAAGCAGGAGGATTGATGTTTAATTCAGTAATGTTTTCATCACTCATTAAATGCTCTAAAATACCATAACCATCATACCACCTATCAACAAAGTCTTGCGTTATCTTCCCAGTAGATTGATACTCTTGCAAAGCATCATACATTTTAGGAAGATCTTTTAACTTAGTCTTAGTTTCAGGAATCTCAAGACAATAAATGTTTTGAGTGCCCCGCTCATCATCATAAATCCTAACAATAGCACCAGTAGGCAGAGTATATTCTTCTAAAGGCTTACCAAAACCTGTCGTGCTCTCAAGAGCAACATCCATGAAGAAAGGAGAGATAGATTTAAGCCTCAAATTAGAATCATAAGTCTTGCTCAAATATTTAGTTTTTAAAACAACTCGCTCATACTTTTTTTCAGTACAAATTTTTTTTAAATCATCATTATACAAAGGACTTGCAGGTAGCAAATTATGCTCTTCACAATCTAAGAATAAAACCTCGTCCTTCATACCACAGTAAAATACCTTAACATTATAAAAAGTTCTGTAACCCCTCGAAAATAAAAAATAAATGAATCTATTATTTAGTGACTTCATCAAATTTAAATACTAATAGAGTGTTAAGAGAAAATAATGGGCATAATGGACGATATAAGTGGGAAAAAAGGGAACAAAAAAAAATCCCCAGAAGATATACTGTCAACATTAGAAATCTTATCAACGAATGTTGAGACAATAAACCAACAACTAGCAAACAGCGGAATGAACGCGGCCTTTTTTGATAAACTAAAAGAATTCTTACCATACATAACCAAGATATTACAATACTTAACACAGGAGACACTAAAAATGCAAAAAGCCATGGTTGAGATGAACGGATCGATGCAAGTTCAACAAAAAAAGAACAGCCAAGCAGTAGATAACTTAAACAAATCCTTGGCCGCGCAAAACACGAAACTAGAACAATATCTAAATAACTTGCAACCAACACAAGAAAAACTAAACAAAACATTAGTTGGAAGCAACGCGCAATTTGCAAGCAAGATAAACCAAATGATAGACATACATATGAAAGAAATCTCGCTTCTAAAAAAACAAAACGAATCATTTATAGAAAAAATGGATAGCTTAGAGAGTGCAATAAAACAACTAATAGAAAAAAAATAATTCTAAGAAAAGTTATCCTTGACACGAAATATCAAGGAAGTTATCCCTTAAAAAAAAACAATTATATTGCTTTGTATGAAAAAAAGACTCAGCTTCCTCACTAGTCAAATTAAGAATTGTTTTCTCCTCTAACTCACACGGACAAACCCTACAACGAGTATCCCCATCATACTCCGCGCAAATAGAAGTGCCCTCACTGTATAATAAAGCGCCAGACGGGACAACTGCCGAAGTAGATAAATAAGTATCAACAGGCATCCCACAAGTTCTCCTACACATAGATTGCAAAGCATCAAGAGAAACACCAATAGATTGAACCTTATCATCCTCAGACTTGAAGTATGCAAACTGAGAGAGAACAGCAATAGCTAAAAGAACACTTACAACACCAATAACAACCCAAACTGCTTCATCCATTTTAAAAACCTAAAAGAATAAAAAAAAACAAATATAAAAATGTTTAGAAAAAGTCATTATATTAAAGCTTGAGCCGCAACGGAGCACCGCTCATGATTAAACTCAGGATTATGCTCCACCATGAACGCACAATAAGGATCAAACCAATGAGTAACATCCGCAGCATCAACATCATTAGGATAACAATTACCAGGCCTGATTAAATTTTCCATTAATTGCGCTTGTCTTTCATCGTTATGATTTTGCGAATTCCAATAAGTAATTATATGATTCTTACAAGACACAGGACTAATTTGTTGACCGCAACAATTACTCATCAAAGTATGACAAGGAACCTCGTCTTCACAAATCCCTTCGCCAACCAAAGTAGTGGTATCAAGACCTTCAACACCATCAGCATTCAAATCCAAGAAGCTAGGCTCGTTAATGGTATCTGTCGCGTATGATAAACAAAACGTAGCAATCGCCCTAGAAGAACAACCCGCAGACTCAGCTTGCCTACAAGCATCCTGACAGTAAGATCTAGCTTGCGCGCGTGTCTCCTCAGCTTGCCTAGTCCTCGCAGCCTGGCTGAGCTCTTGTTGCTGATCAGACAATTGACTTTGAAATAACTGCAAAACCAATAATGCAACTGCTAAAATAACGAATAAAGCCACGAAAATCTCAATTGGCTTCTCCATACCTTTTTTATTCAATAACATCTTAATACTTCACCTCGATTTTTAAAAAAAACAATAATTATGATAAAAAAAATTTTTTTTGAACTTTTTAAATGTTTAGTTTTAACACCTCAACTTTTAATTTCAATGAGCCCCGATAAAGGATTGTAATAAATGAAAACAGCATTAATATCACTTCCTAAGTCATCTGTATCAAATTCCCAGCCATCCGCGATATTAACACCACCAAGACCTCTTATATTATTTTCACGAATGTTATCTGCGCGAATAATAAAACAAAGAATCCTATCCATCTCACCCCTATTATCCCTATAACACTGCTCACCGAGAGCTTCTGCTTGATTACGAGTAAACGTACTAACCTCAACTAAAGCTTCCTGCGCAGTCCTAGAATCAACACCCAAATCACTAATCTCCTGACCAGCCCTATCAATAGTAACACCAGAGAAACCAACCATAGAAACACCTACAGCGATAGCTACAAAAAGAATCATAACAACACTAATAGGCAATTCCATTTTCACTTCTTCGCATATTTAACCGCGAATTCTTCAACTTGAGGATATGAAAGCAATATTCCTCCAAGAGTTAAGCCAATAAATATAACAAGCGCCATCTCCGTGGATAAACCAATAACCACAGAAACAACAAGAGTAATAGTCGCAGTAAGCAAAGATAAACTACCCAAATATAATTGAACTAAACAATTATGAATTAAATGATTATTCCGAGGCTTTTCATGATATAACTCATGAAGCAAAACAACCTCATAAATCACAAACATAATAGCAGAAACCATGTACGCCAATAATAAAATAAAATACAAACTATGCACAGGATATAAAACAAAAACCATTAAAGAAACCAAAAACAAAGTTAATAAAAACCAAGAAACCCGCAAAAGCCTGTGCTTATTCCTCAAATCCTTTTTACTCACGCTCTTTTTTGACATAATCATAATAAGTTATATTAATTATTTTTAAATGTTTCTATAAAAACAAATCAAATAACCACAGTTAAAGTACCTAAACAATTCTTACCTGAAATAGAATCCACAACTAAAACATTATACACAATTCTCTGCGCGGCAGAATAATCAAAATCACCAACACCCCACTGCTTAGAAGAACAACCAAAAAAATCAGATTGAGATACAACATAACCTTTAACATCACTAGGAAAGGGACAAATAAAATCCGAATCCCTGCCAGCATCTTCAACAAGTAAATTTTCTCTTAAAAAAGTATAACCATGACACGTCATCAAAGATTCTTTGAATTGTTTAGATGTTTCAAAACTACTAAGATCGTCCCTAATAAAACCACTAATAGAAATTATATTAGTATAAATGCCAAGAAAAATGATTAAACCAAAAACTAAGACAACGATTAAAAAAAAACCACTGATAGTAGAGAAAACGCCTTTTTTCAATCTAACTCAACCCCCTCAACAACTAAACCATCATCGTCTTTTGAAAAAGATAAATGCATAATATCTGAGAAATTAGCAGAAAAGCTCTCTGAGATCTCACAGGCAAGAATCCTGCACTTATTAACTAAAGTCGTATTAATACAGAGAAGAGTCTCATTAAAATTAACACTACCTTTGGTTAATTGAGGAATATAATTAGATGAATAAAAGGAACTACTACACGCACGCTCAACACGATTAAACATCTGAGTTAAATCATGTTCAACTATCTTAGATTCGGCCTGCAAAGGATCAATGTTTGATGCAAACCAAGAAGAGACAACTATTGCAACAGAGATAACAGCGAGCCACATTATAATAGTAGAACCCAAATCACCTTTTTTCACGAAGCATCACCTGGCAACTCATAAACGAATAAAGCGATGTCTGCCTCACCATACTCAGGAAGCACTAAAGTACGCTCAAAAACATACCTAGTACGATCTTCTTGATAAGAACCAAAAACAGCCATCCTCTCATTTAACGCGTCATGAATAGATTGAAGAACACTATCGATTAAATCATCAACATCGTCAATACGAACAGTCCTATTACCAGACAAGTAATTCATCTGCGACTCAACATACGAAGAACAAGCAGCACCATGCTCAACCAAAGTATAATTATAAGAAAAACTGCCAGACTCAACAGTTATCCAATCAACTTCACTACCACCAGGATATTCGCACAAATCACAATTAGATATATGACATTTGGTTTGATGATCTTCACTAAAAAACTCCGCGAACTCACCAGTACCCTCCAAGCGATTAAAACTTTCGAAATAAAAAAAAGACCTAATCTCAGAGAAAACAGGAACAACGAAAGTAGAAAATAAATCATCCTCATCAACTAAAAAATCAATCAAAGAAGACATACTAGCATTAGACCTCTCCACAGGACATTCTTCCAATAAACAATACCTACAAATTATGTAATTAGAAGGAGAATCTACCTCACCATAACAACGATTAGAAACAGAACCAGTAGATAACTGATCTGAAACAGGAAGAATAATATGAATATTCTCATCATCTTCCTCTAACTCGCTTAAAAATTCTTTGTGAGCATACGCAATACCCGCCATCCAATCAGCAACCATGAAATCAATATGCCTTTGCTGGTTTTGATTCATCGCGCTATTCCACTCATCAAAAGAATCAAAACCAAAAGAAGGTTTTTCAACAACAGAAGCATCATACAAGTCATCAAATGATAAATACGTACAATAATCCCCCTCAAAACCTTCGCGATCACACAAATTATCTTCATTTAAAATATAAACACGAATATCAGGAGAGACAACACCCTCAGATTCTTCCTCAAAATATTCCTCAATAGCTTCTCTAATTAAATCAAAATTATTACTAATCTCCTGCCTCTCAGCAGCGTTACTATTAGAACCATCAAGAACAAAACTAATAGTAGTGTCAACAAGAGACCTGCGAAGCTCTAAATAAAAATTATCCTCACCAAACAACTCAATTAAAACATCCTCACCCGCTTCTAAAACATTAACTTCCTCACCTTGTCTGCCAAGAACAACATCTTCCCCTAATTTAACATAATTCCCAAGTAAAATATGCATAGGCACACCAGTCCTATTTTCCTGAACATTAATAAAAGCATTAATACTAGTAGAATAATAATCAAACAAATAAAATTCTTGCTTTTCATCAATAACCCTTGCTTGATCAGATAAAATTTGAGAAGTTAAAATAATAGAGACTATTATCAAGAAAAAAACCACTAATATTATTCCAAAAATATCATCAATTAACGCCATAAACTAAACAAACCTCTTTAAAAAAAATTAATGAATTGGAGGACAAGTATCCCCATCATGACACAGAGTACCACTAAAACAACAAGTAGGTGAAGCAGTAGGACACCAACCATCGCCACGAGCACCACTCGCACCCGGACAACAATCACCCACATTAGTAGGTGGTGAACCAGTACACCAGCCATTACCATTACAAGTCCCCGTGTACGAACAACCATCATTAGTAGTTGAGACACAATCATTACCACTAGGATAATCACAATTACCCGTACTAGGATTACAAGAACCCGCACAAGCACTAGGCTGACCAGACACCCTACATTCACTATCCCTAGGTCTCTCACCTGTACACTGACCAGATTCACAAACTAATCTAATACAATGACCTGATTGCCCACAAGTATTACCATCTGGCTCAGGCGCCTCACACATTAAATCATCGCCGCAAACCCTACAGTCAACACCCGAGCATTTTACAGAAGGAGAGGGCTTTTTCACCTCACAATCAATAACGACATCATCTTCATATTCACACATATAAGTAGGCTCACAGCTCGGATGAAAATTTTCAATTACTTCACAATGTTCCTCAGCTTCTTCCGGCAAACACTCCTCAGTACTAAAATCAGGACCCTCATCCGGACCTTCATCATCACCCGACCCATTTTCATCACACTCACATTCATCACAATCACACTCACCGCAATCACACTCATCCGACCCACCGTTTTCCTCTTCCTCATCTTCCTCAATTAAACAATCAATAACTTCATTGCCCCTCTCAACTTCAGGAACAGGACAATCATGAATGTGTGAAAACTTGATACTGAACCTTATTTCTTGAAAATCAGGCAAATACGCATCCGTTGAACGACAAACAACATTCACTTTACCAGACGCAGCCCTATCAAGAGATACTTCAAATAAGTAAGGCTCCAATGGACTAATGCCTTGAAGCAAAGACGCAAAATCATCATAATCATAAGGAATTTGAGTACCTAAAAACTTACTATGAAGAGCTTCCCTTTCAGTTAAATACCAAATAGAAAAAGAATTCCTACCATCCACCCATTCATTTAGTGCTTTTTCATCATCAAACGCGATATCAACTTCTTCAAAGTCACCATCAGGCGTAGGGATGCAAGGAACCCCCTTAGTTAATCTAGTTTTCAAAAAATTATCCACCCTAGGCGAAGTAAAACTCTCAACGAAGCAAGCATAGCCCGCACTTTCAGGAGCAGACCCAACGTTACACGATGAAGCATTAAGAGCAATAATATTATTAAGAACACCCAAAGATTCATCAACAATACCTTCCAAATCCCCCCCAACAACACCATACTCTTCTTTCAACCTATTAAAATCAGAAACAGAAGGCTTGTTAAAACCACAATTACAACTATAAAACTGACAAGACGTAGAGTCATAAAAACTCTTAAAACGAGAAGTAAGATCACCCGCATCACACTCAAGCCAAGTATTAAAATTATTAACTAAACGCTTAATTTGAGAAGGAATAAGATATTCATCATCAAAACTAATACGCCTGACTTCATCGCCAGTAACCATTTCAACATACGCATCCGTTATGTTTACTTGAATGCCTCCTTCAGTTATTGAAACATTTAACTTATCATCAAAAGTAGAAATATTAATTATAGACTCACCACGCTCAAACACTACCTCGCCAGAATACAATTCAGACAAATTACCTGCAATTTTATCCTCAGCTAAATCAGTACTAACTTCATAACCCTGATTAGCATACCAAACACCATAATCAAGCAATAAACCCCCACGAAGAGCAACCCTGTATTGCTCATAATAAGAACGCTCAAGAACACTCCTAGAATCACTAAAAAGCAATTCATAATCAACATCCTCTTCTTGCGCAATGAAAGGATCAAAAGTAAAAACCGCAATAGATAGTAAAACGAGTAAAGCTATAAGCAAAACCGCCGCGACATTTCCTTTAACATTAAATAACATATAAAACCTCTTTTTATTCAATTTCATTAATCTCTAACATCTTAGTTTCATTATTACAAGTTAGACGAATGATAGCTGGAGGCTCAATTTCTTCATCAAACGAAACATCTTCCCTCGAACCACAATCATACCCTTCTGATTGAATAGTATAACAAAGATTAAGTCTTTTAAAAGAATTAAATAAAGATTCTTTCGACACAGAACTTTCACCTTCAAGAGATAAAACCAATTCATCACTCATCAAACCATGATTACAAGACTCCCAAAAGTTAAAAACAGCACGAGAAAATTCACCAGAAGACACCGAATCAAAAGAAACCCTGTCCTCCGAGACAAAAACATTTCTAACAGCATCATACATCTGAGTAGTATTCATCCCAGCAATGAAACCAATAATTAAACCACCAATTATAACAGTTATTACTAAATAAACAACGATTTCAGGAGTTTCCATTTTTTTAACCTAAATACAGACAAAGAACTAAGCCGAAAACAAAGTGTTATGAACAAATAAAAACATAAGACCCATAACAATAAGCGCGATTATTATACCAATTACCAAAAAAATAGTTCTTTGCATAAATAACACAATAAAACATTTCCTTAATAAATTTAACTATTGATAAATAACTCAAAAAAAGAAGAAAAACAAACGCTGCGACCCGGATTTCCACTAACCAGTACGCCCGTCAACGCCCTACTAGCATGAGACATAAAGCCTCATACCGTAAACGCCACGAACCAAAACCACACACCAAAAAAAACCACTACAACAAGAAAAAACAAACGCTGCGACCCGGATTTCCACTAACCAGTACGCCCGTCAACGCCCTACTAGCACGAGACATAAAGCCTCATACCGTAAACGCCAAGAACCAAAACCACACACCAAAAAAACCACTACAACAAGAAAAAAACAAACGCTGCGACCCGGATTCGAACCGGGCAAAATCAAGCAAAGCTTTC
>CAZCTY010000004.1:0-43474 GCA_964501945.1 uncultured Methanosarcinales archaeon | reverse complement strand
ATGAGTTTACAGCGCCTCGTGAGTGTGAGGGTTATGAACTTGTAGGTTGGAGTACTGATGGTGTGGGTGTGACGAGTCCTGATGATGATACAATTTTAGTATCTGTTAGACCAGGCAGAACAAGAACAATAACAGCTATCTACGAAACACCGCCGCCAGAGCTATCAAATCTTAAAATACAATCTGCAAGTGCATACGGACAAAGAATAGAAGGATGTGAAATAGATATAGGACACCTACAACCAAAAAATACAATGATTAGAAGATCAGGAGTAGGAATAACTAATATGGAAATAGAAGAAGAAATAATATCTTATAACTTTGAACCACACCAAGAAACATGCAATGATAATATGATATTTTCACACTGGGAAGGCGACTGCGAAAGCACGCTGCGAAACGAATGTGCAATACATATGACCTCAGGAGAGAGCAAAGCAATAACTGCGATATACGAACAAAAACCAACAGAATATACACTAAGACTCAGACACAGTACACACAGTAATGCAAATAAAAATTCAGACAACGACTATACAACACCTGTAGTAGGAAACCATAGATACGAAGAAGGACAGAGCGTAATATTAGAAGAAAATGAACTGCCTGATTCATGGATTATTAGATATTGGTTAATAGATGGAAGACAAGTCTCACAAGATGAAATAGAATTAACAATGATGGATGATCGTGAAGCAATAGCATACTTTGGATGTCAAAGCTCAAGAGCATGTAGATCAGGGTATGTATGTAACAGCGATAATAGATGTGTAGAGGAATGTGTACCAGAAACAAACGGCGAATTTTGTGAGGATAGAGATGCAGAATGCGGAATGATATCAGGAACAGATAATTGTGGAAATAAAAGACATGTCAATTGCGGAACATGCTCTGCATATGGAGAATCTTCTGCATATGGTGGTTCAGATTATGTGTGTTTAGAAAACAAATGCACGGTCGTTGATGAAGGAACTGACCCTGAAGATTTTAATTCAATTTGTGACTCTGCAGGCGGAGAAGTAGCGAAGTGTGGCGGCTTAGAAGTTTGTAGATTTGACGCATCAACATGTCCGAGTGGTTGGAATGAAGCACTAGGAGGAGAATGTATGACTACTCAAAGCAATACTTGTGTTGGTGGGCACGTGTCTAGCTGTGGCCCTCCTTTACATGGCTGCAACCCGATTGAAGTTACAACACAAGCACAACCATGGGGAAGACATCAATCAGAAGACTTTGTAAGATTCTATGATGCATGTTGCGTTTCCTTCCAACACAATGATCCGGCATGCAAAGGCTGTGAAGAAGAATACAGGGAGAACCTTGCAAGTCCATGCCTATCTGAAATAATTCAAATAGGGTGTGTGAAACCAGATAACGGTGAGCCAGGTGATGATACGGAAGAAACAGAGACAGATCAAGAATTTTGCGATAGAAAAAATGCAAATTGCGGAACAGTTACAGGACATGATATAAACGGAAATTTTAGAATTGTTAATTGTGGAAACTGTCAAACATCTGCGTATGGCGATGAAACATGCATGTCAAATATTTGTATTGACCCAGGACCGATAGGAGGCGGCGGAGGAAGTTCTCAAGATGAGATACAAATAGATTGTGAAGCTGCATGCGGTTCTTATGCAACAGGAGAACAATCCCTATATGATTCCTGTATGGAAACATGCATCGCATCATATAACGAATTAATACACAACTAAAACTTTTTTTTTAATATTTTATATGGGTTCTTCAAAACCTTTAAAAACTAGGATTTGATTCTTAAACATATGAGCACGAATTATGAAGATATGAGAAAAAAAATACTTGATGAAACCAAGCAAAAAATAAAAGAATCAACAAATGAAGACGTAATGATAATAAATGCAATAAACAACATAGAAGAACTAGAAAAATCATTTAACACAATCACAGGAAGACTTAGAGAGTGGTTTTTAATAACAAACCCTGAACTTGAGAGAAAAATACAAGACAACCAAAGATTCACAGAGATAATACTTACACAAAAATACTCAAAAAGCGAGATGGGGACACCACTAAAACAAAAAGATATGGAAGCTGTGGTGTCTCTTGCAATGATAGTGCAAGGAATAATAAAAACAAAAGAATTCTTAACCACGTATTTAGAAGATACAATGAATGACTACTGCAAAAACATCCTCGCACTTGCAGGAACAACAATAGGCGCGAAACTAATACGAGAAGCAGGCTCACTAAAAAGACTCGCAAGCCTTCAGAGCGGAACAATACAATTACTAGGAGCTGAGAAAGCATTATTTAGACACATAAAAACAAAAGCAAGACCTCCAAAACACGGATACATCGTGAACCACCCAGTAGTATCAAATGCTCAACAAAGCGAGAAAGGAAAAGCTGCAAGAGCACTTGCAGATAAATTAAGCACAGCTGCAAGACTAGATTATTTTAAAGGAGAATTCTTAGGACATAAATACTATGAAGAATTAAAAAATAAATATAATAAAAAAAGTAAATAAAAAAATGGAACAAATAAACAAACTTAGAATATATAGAGAAAAAAAAGGAAGAAGAACAAACCTATACACAAAGAACTTAGTGCCAGGAAAAAAACTATTCGAAGAGAGATTAATAAAAATAAAAGGGGAAGAATACAGAGAATTAAATCCTGAGCGAAGCAAACTCGGCGCAGCAGTACTAAAAGGCCTATCACAAACAGGAATTAAAGAAGGAAACACAATCTTATATTTAGGCGCTAGCCATGGATACACACCATCATACATATCAGATATAGTAGGAGATAGAGGATTTGTATTTTGCTTAGATTTCGCACCAAGAGTAGTACGAGACTTAGTATTTGTATGTGAGATACGAAAAAACATGGCGCCACTACTAGAAAACGCACTACTACCAGAAACATACAAAGAAAAAATTCCAAAAGTAGATGTAGTATACCAAGACATAGCACAAAGAGACCAAATAGGAATATTCCTAAACAACTGCGACGAATTCTTAAAACCAGGAGGATTCGGATTATTCGCAGTAAAACCAAGAAGTATAGATGTTACAAAAAAACCGAAACAAATATTTAGAGAAGTTAGAGCGAAACTAGAAGAAAAACTAACAATTGTAGATTACAAAGAACTAGACCCATACGAAACAGACCACGCATTCTTCGTCGTAAAAAAGAAAAATTAAAAAAATGAATAAATACATAAGACAAGAAAAACTAAAAGAGATAAACCCTGGAGGTCAAAAAAAGATAAGACAAGCAAAAATCGCAATAATAGGATTAGGCGCACTAGGAACAACGACAGCAGAACTTTTAACAAGAGCAGGAATAGGAGAACTATTAATAATAGATAAAGATAAAATAACAATAGAAAACCTACACAGACAAACACTATACAAAGAAAAACACATAGGAGAAAACAAAACAACAATAACAAAAAAAGAATTACAAGAAATAAATAAAGATACAAAGATAAAAACAATAACACAATACTTAACAAAAGAAAACACACACAACTTAGATGAATACGAAATAATACTAGACTGCACAGATAATATGCAAACAAGACAAATAATAAACCAATACTGCAAAGAAACTAAAAAAATATGGATACACGCAGCAGCAACAGGAACAAAAGGAAATGTACTAGTCGTAGAAAACCCAGAGGAGTATAACAAAATAATAAGAACAGGAGAAACCTTTAATGACTGCACAGAAATAGGCGTAATAAACACACTAACAACGATGATATCCGCAATACAAGTAACACAAACAATAAAACTAATAACAACAAATAAATATGAGCAAGGACTAATAAGAATAAACCTATGGGAATCACAATATAACATATATAAAATAAAAAAATGAGAAAAAAACAAAACAAAACACTAATTCTAATAACAATACTAATAATTACAACACTAATAATAACGAGTTGCACGCAAGATGAAAACAACGATGTAACCAAAGAAATCATAGAACAAGATGATAGAGCACAAAAAATAAAAATATACTACTTCTGGGGACTAGGCTGCCCAAGATGCGACGCGCAAGAACCATTCATGGACTACATAGAACAAAAATACGATGAAATAAAAATAATAAGATTAGAAATCCACGAAAATGAAGAGAACAGAGAATTATTTGAAAAACTCAGCTACGCATACGGAGAGAGACCAAGCGGAGCACCAGTGACATTTATAGGAGAAAAATACCCCTTCGTAGGATTTGGCAGCGAAGATACAACAGGAAAACTAATAGAAAAGAGAATACAACAATGCATAGAAAACGAATGCAAAAACCCACTAGACGTAGTAAAAGAACAAGAAGCTGAGAACTAACAAAAATGAATAATATTGCAACAAAAGCATACAAAAACTTATTCCCAACAAGAGAGGAGATAAGACTTCTAGAAGTAAACTACTCAGCAAGATTTAAACCATTCAACGCAAACGCAAAATACGACAACAAAAAAATATCATTCTACTTAAGCAAAAACTGGCTAGAATTCTCAGAAGATTTAAGAATAGGACTAATACAACACCTACTCACAAAGATAATAAAAAAAGAATACAAAGAAACATTCGAAATGGACCTATACCTAAAATTCATAAAAAACCTATCAAACTACTCAAAAATAAACAATAAAGACGCAGAATTAACAAAAAGATTTGATGAAATAAATAAAAAATATTTCAACGAAGAACTACAAACACCCAACCTAGAATGGGGCGCGCCATCACTTAGAAAACTAGGACACTACGAATACACAACAGACACAATAGTCATAAGCTCCATTTTAAGAGAAGAACAAGAACTATTAGACTATGTCTTATTTCACGAAGCACTACACAAAAAACTAGGATTTAAAAAAACAAAAAAAGGAAGACTATCGCACCACTCAACAGAATTTAAAAGAGAGGAAGCAAAATTTAAAACAAAGAACATAGAAAAAAAATTAAAAAACTTTCTTAGACGAAAGAAAATAAAAAAAGCACTAAGATTCTACTAATACTTAATTAACCTGCCATCAACTTTAACAATAGGATTTCTAAAAACCTGATCTAAATGAATAAAAGTTTTAATAGAACCACCAAACCAAGAATTACTGCCAATAGCAACATGTGCAGAACGATAAGCCTTCTCATCAATAATAGTAGAACCAATAATATCTGCTTTTTTATTCAAACCCAAACCAAGCTCACCAACCCTAAAAATATTATCAGGCCTCTTCGCCTTAGCCTTAGCCCACCTCAATGTTTGAAGCAACAACCTAGCCTCATAAGAACTATTCATAGACGAAATACTCCCATTAGAAATACCAATCTCAACAGGATTATTCAAAAGCAAAGTCCTATCCTTAATCCTAAGACTACCATCAATAACAACATCACCATTAACACCATTAAGATTAGGCGCAATATACGCCTCACTACCAGGAAGATTACCACCCATACCAGGCTCAGAATATAAACCAGACGCACCCCTACCAGTCATACCATCAACATCAAAAGTAACATCAGTACCACGCTTAGTAGAAACATTAACCTCACGCGCATCACTTAAAATCTTAACCAAACGCTTAGTTTTTTTATCAATAGACTCATAATTAATATCCAAACAATTAACTAAAAAACCAAGCTTATCATTACTCAAACTACCAAGACTGCTAGACGAAATAAAACGATTACGACGCTGAGCATTAAACTTTCTAAAACTAAGACCGACAGGACCGAGATTACCAATCCTATTAGAAATGTTAACCACGACGACACTCTCCTCCGGAAGCTTCAACAACTTACTAATAACAACAGAATCCGCACTCTCACCACGAGTTTTAAAATTCTGATAAACAGTCTCAAAATCCAAACCAAGCTCATCAGCAGCCATAGAATAAGCATTAGTAATAATAGGCGCAACAAGATTATCATCTTTACCCTTATCACCAATAATTAAAACCTTCTCAGAATTAACTTTAAGATTTTCTTTAAAAATCTTCTTAAAAACATCAAGCTTAAGCTTATTTTTAAACTTAGCTTGATTCACAACATCTCTAACCCGAGAAGATTTAACCATTAAAAGATATTTCCCAAAACCATTTTTAAACTTTTCCATAAAAAATAAAAAAAATATAAAAAACAAGAAAATATGAGTTATTTATATAAATAAGAACTGATTAACTAATACTATGAGATTTACGCGTATAACAATAATACGAACAAACGAACCTGCAAATCAAAACGTAAATGAATTACTACAATGGTTCGGAGGAACTTTAGGCCTATTTAATATACGCGATAAAGATAGAAGCTGCTTTAGAATATTTATAACACTACTCAGAGCAATAAAAAATAAACCACAAGGATTATCAAGCGATGAGATAGCAGAGAGAACAACACTCTCAAGAGGAACAGTAGTATACCACCTAAACAAATTAATGGAAGTTGGAATAGTCCTCGAGGCAAATAACAAATACTACTTAAAACACGAAACCCTAGAAGAAATATCAGAGAGCATAAGAGATGAAGTAAATGACGCATTCGATTCTCTCAGCCATATAAGCAGAAACTTAGATAAAAAACTAGGTCTAGATAAAAAATAAAGATGTGAAAAATATGAAATTACCATTTGAACAAAGACAACAAGAAATAATAACAAAAAAAGAAACAAAAACAAACCCAGAATACGGGAAAGAACCAAGCAAGAGAACAATCCAAGAATTACTAAGCACAGGAATAATAATACTAAACAAACCATCAGGACCAACAAGCCACCAAGCAGTGGACTACCTAAAAAAAATTCTAAACATAAAAAAAGCAGGACACTCAGGCACATTAGACCCTGGAGTTACAGGAGTACTGCCAATAGCACTATCCACAGCGACAAGAATAACAAATTGCTTACTTACAGCAGGTAAAGAATACGTATGCCTCATGCACCTACACAAACCAATAAAAGAAGAGGAAATAAAAAAAATATTTGACGAACACTTCACAGGAGAGATAGAACAACTACCACCAGTAAAATCAGCAGTCAAGAGAAGAATGAGAAAAAGAACAATATATTACATAGACATAATAGAGATAAAAGGACAAGATGTATTATTTAAAGTAGGATGCGAAGCAGGCACATACATACGAAAATTAATACACGACTACGGAGAAAAAGCAGGAGTAGGCGCACACATGGCGGAACTTATACGAACCAAAGCAGGACCATTCCAAGAAAAAGAAATGAACACACTACAAGATATAGCAGATGCATACCACTATTACAGAGAAGGAAACTCAGAGCCACTAAAAAATATAATAAAACCAGTAGAACAAGGAACACAACACCTAAAAAAAATATACGTACATGATGGGGCAGTAGACACACTCTGCCACGGAGCATTTTTAAAAGTCCCAGGAATATCAAAACTAGACTCAGACATAAAAAAAGGAGACACAGTAGCAATAATGACGTTAAAAAACGAACTAATACTAATAGGAGAAGCACTACTAAACACAAACAACTTAGTAAAACTTGCAAAAAGCATAGCAGTAAAAACAGAACAAGTATTCATGAAACCAGGAACATACCCTAAACAAACACAACCTTACTCAAATCATTAAAAACACTCAAATTATACTTTCTTAACTCATTACTTAAAGTACTAGTAAATAAATGATGCTTATCCCTAGTCAAAATAACAGAATTAGACAAAATAGCAGCAGCAACCAAAACAGCATCACTAGGATCACGAACCTTTTTTAATATATCAGAACTCAAAGCATCAACAAAAGCACGCTCGCCCTCAACATCCCCCAAATGAACAGGAACATCAACAAAAACCAAATCCGCACGATTTAAAAAATCCCTAACAACTCTTTTATTATGGCCTAACTTCCTAGAAACTTTTTTTAACTCCTCAACATTAAAACTAGTAACTAAAACCAAATTCTCACTACAAAAATCAATTAAACGCTTCTCCCTATTATTCAAAAGCTCATGAAGAATAAAACAAGTATCCAAAATGACGCTATTTTTACTCCTAAAATCCTCAAGCTTAAACATCTTCTTCATCAACAGTAAACAGTTTATTATCGTTTACCAAAAACAACTTAATACTAGCACCAGCATCCAACCAACCATGAGCATAATTTAGAGCACCAAAAGCCAAAACAAAATCCTCTTTTTTCCTAAAATAATCAGCATCCTCAAAATAACGAGACGCCATATCCAAAAAAATATTAGCATCCTCCAACTTCTCCTTATTAAGACCGGCCTTAGCTTTCTTTAAAGCACTCCCAGTTATCCCAAAATACTTATCCAATTTTTCAACAGTAATTTTATCTTCCATAAAAAAAAGAAATTACAAAAAGTATATAAACATTTTTAACTTACTACTAATAAGGTGATTCAACATGCTCCAAGAAAATAATTTTCCAGAAGATTTATACAAATACGACACAGAAAATTACAAGAGATACCTACAAGGATACGCAGAAGATTTAAGAACATCATACAACAGACCACTCAGATCTTTCACAGAGAAAATAAACCTGAAAAAAAATATTATAATAACAGGATCATCATGGAGCTTGAATGCAGCAAAAATAGCAGGAGAATACTTAGCTGGAAAAGTAAATATAACATTCGTTGAAGGATATAGTGAAACACACAAAATAACAAAAGATGACGCATTAATTGCAATATCACACTCAGGTAATTCAGAGGAAGCTAGAACATGGCTTAAAATTGCAAGAAGACATGATGCACAAACACTAATAATTACAAACGGGGGAAAATTAGAAGAAGACTCCTTTGACACACCAACAATAGATTTAACAAAAAACATACCATCAAAATGCTCAACTTTCACGATAATAGGAACACTAATAAGACTGTTTGAAGATGCAGGACTAATAGATAACCAAACGCAAGAAATACAAGAAACAGTAGATTACCTAAGACAACAAAACGCAACAAACCTAGCAATGAATTTATCAAAAAAATTATACGGAGTAATACCATTAATATACTCCACTAATACAATAAAAAACTCCGCTCGAAAATTCAAAAAACTAATAAATTCAAATGCAAAATCAACAGCATTCTACAACGTCATACCAGACGCGGAATACTATGAAGCAGAAAGCTTTCAAACAAAAAACGCAACATTCCACGCAATAATAATAACAACATCACAAGACACATCAAGAGTAAAAAAGAGAGCAAACATATACAAAGAAACAATACAAAACCAAGGAATAAGCGTAACAGAATTAAACATAAAAGGCAAAGGACTCTTAAAGATAGCAACCACGATAATAATAGGAGAATACACATCCTACTACTTAGCACTAAGATACAAAAAAGACCCCTTGAGAAATGATGTGACAGAGAAAATAAAAAAAGACATGGGACTTTTTATATGAACATAGGTAATTTTAAATGAAAATAAAACTCGGAGGCCAAGCAGTAGTAGAAGGCGTAATGATGCGCTCAAACAACTACATAAGCACAGCGGTGAGATGCGAAAACGGCCAAATAAAAAAAAGAACAAGAAAATTCAATTCTCTAACAGAAACAAATAAAATAGCAAAATTACCAATAATAAGAGGTCTAATAATGCTATTTGAACTAATGATATTAGGCCTAAAAGAAATATCATGGTCCGCAGAGAATTCAACGAACGAAGAACCACTAACAAAAAAAGAAATGATACTAACCTTTCTACTATCTCTTGTAATAGTACTATCGCTTTTCGTACTACTACCTTGGTTCCTCGCAAATACAATAACTATAACATCAACCCCGCTAGGTGTAAATATAGTCGACGGCATAATAAAAATAATGCTCTTTACAGGATACCTGCTAATAATATCACTATTACCAGATATAAAAAGACTATACCAATACCATGGAGCTGAACATAAAACCCTCGCATGCTACGAATCAAAAAGAAAACTAACACCTCAAAACGCGAAAAAATTTTCAAGAATACACCCAAGATGCGGAACAACATTCATATTCATAGTATTTCTAATAGGAATACTAATATACCTACTAATACCACAAGGAACAGGATTTTGGGGAAATTACTTATGGAGAATTCTACTACTACCAATAATAGCAGGCCTTGCATATGAGATAATAAGACTTGAGGCAAAATATTACAATAAGAGCAGAATAGTGAGAATCCTGATGTGGCCAGGACTACAATTTCAAAAACTAACAACAAAAGAACCAAGCCTAAAACAACTAGACGTCGCAATAACATCCCTAAATGAATGCATGAGGGCAGAGACAAAAAAAAGATAAACTAAATATTAAATTTTCTCCAAAGCTCCTCCCTAAAAATAAAGTTCTCATAACCAAGATTATCAACTCGCCTCTCCAATTTTTTTAACAAAGGAACCTTAACAACTTCTTTAAATTCAGAACTGATTTCATTTTTCATATTCTCAGCTTTTTTAATTAAAGAATTAACCCTCGCCAAGTCTTCTTTAATAAGATTTAACTCATACACATACTCTTTTTTAAAATCATCCAAAGCAAGTTCTTTGGACAAAAAACTATCTTCCAACTTACTAACTTCCTCAACTAAAAAATTATGTCTCTCAACCAAAATAGTAATTTGCCTAAGCCTATCTTTATTTTCAGGATTTTCAGGAATGGCTTTCATAAAAAAAAACATATGCACACTACTATAAAAACCTTTTTTATAAACTTACTAATGGTGACAAAGTTTTTTATACTATGCAATAAGCATACGAGTATTGAATAATAATATTCATTTTTAAATAAAAAAAGAGGGTGGTAAATGTGGTAGATTTTGTTCCTCCAAAACCTCCAGAAGGTATAAAGGAAGAGTATAACGAACAACAAGAAAATAATTCTTCAAAGAATGAAACTGAAAAAAAACTTTCAAAACCAGGAAAGTCTTTTCTTAAAAAAATTCTAGGAGGATCGGAAAAAAAGAAAAGAAAAAAAGAAAAACCAGATGAGAGACAAATAACTATTAGAGAACCTAAACAGGAAGAATTTGACGCGACACAATTAGAACATGAAGATTTACTCAATAAAGAAAACCACGCAGAAGACCCTTTTGAAGGAGAAACTGAGATGAAAATAAATAATGAAGAGACAAAAGAACAAGAAGACTTTACTGAGAATAAAGAAGAGAGCACTGATGAAGAACTCGAACCAGAAATTGATGAAGAAGATTTAAACAATATTCGAAGCGCTCTTGGAATTGATAACGAAAATAAAAAATCAATAAGAGAAGAGTTCGAAGAAAGTGTAGAAAATAACAATGATGAATGGGTGGAAGATAATAAACAAGACTCAACTAATGAGGAAGACAATATATTTACACAAGACCCAGAAGAGATTAGAGAAGATAAAAAAGAAAAATCAGACAATTCTTTTACACAAGATCCTGTAGACATAAAAGAAACAGATAATTCATTCACACAAGACATAGAAGAAGAACAAAAACAAGGAGAATATGATGGAGAAGAGCTAATAGACCTAACAGAAGAACCTGAAATAGAAGAAACAGAGACAAAACAAGCAGATTTCACATCAGACCCTTTACCAGTATTTGAAGAAAAACAATCAAAAGAAAACAAAAACAAAAAAACTGAGAAACTAAAAACAAAAATTGAGAAAATAAAAGGACTTACAGATAAGAAAATAGAACAACTAATAACAAAAGCAGCATCAACAAAGAAGAACAATTTAGTAGATGAGAAAAGAGAAAAATTACTACTTACAGATTTCGAGAAGAAAGTAAAAAAAATAATCAAAGAACAAATAAAACAAATGAAAACAGAAGAAAACAAGCTTATAAAAGAACTAGAAAAAGAAGAAAACAAAATAGAGAAGAAAAAAGAAACACAAATAAAGAAAAACAACAAAATAAAAGAAAAGGAAGCTAAACTAAAAGAGAGAGAAAAAACAATAGATACAAAGAAAAAAGAACTAGAAAAAGAAAAAGAATCAAGAGCTAAAGACATTGAAAAAACAGAGAAAACAATGATGAAGAAAAAAGACCAACTAGAAAAATTAGAAAAAGAAAAAGAAGAAATAAAAAATAAATTAAAAGAATTAAAAAACACACTCAAAGAAGAAAAAGAAACAATAAAACAGAGAAAACAAAGATTTGAAGAGACCAACGATAAATTACTAAAAGACATAGAAGAGAAAAAAGAACTACTCGAAACAATTAACAAAGAACTTGAAAAAACAAGAAAAAAAATCAAAACAGAACTAGCTAAACTCGATGAGAGAGAAAAAGAAATAGAGCTAAAAGAAAAACACGTAAAAGAACTAATAGAAGAAGAAAAAAGAGTTCTAGCATTACTAAAAGCAACAAAAGAAGGAAAAGATGTAGATGAGAGCTACGAAGAACTAAATGAAGACGACGAAGATGAAACCTCGGAGAACATACAAACCAAAATAGATGAATGCGAAATATTACTAAAAGATGGTTTAGTAGAAGATGCAAAGAAACTATATAACGAAGTAAGAAGAGAATTCGTAGAACAAGAAATGGAGATAACAAATAAAAAAGAAATCAAGAGACAAATCAAAGAACTATATGAAAAAATACTAAACACACAAAAATAATTTTTTTATTTTTTTTATTTACATAAAATAAAACCAGAAGGTTTTACAACTATTTCTTTACCTAAAAATAATTTGACAACATAAACATTAGCCAATAAATGATCAGATAAATGCCTATCAACAGGGACGGTCTTTAAACAACCACCAAAAACGCCAAGAAAAGGAATTAGCTGATCTGCAAAAAATTCATCAACAGGAACATCATTTTCAACAAGATGCCTAAATTCCTCTACAACTTCTTCACTAACAGATTTTTTTAAAACAGGAGAAATCTTATAAACACCGCTTTTAAAAAGAGAATCCTCAAATTCAAAAACACCATACAACAAAACACCAGAACCAGTACTATCAGCATCATAATAATTACGCCTCAAAGAAATAGGCACATCAAAATCAGATAATAAAGCAACAAGATTATCAGCCTCAACATCAGAAAAATTAACACTCTCCAAATCCTTAGATGCAAGACTGATACCTTTAATAGAAACTAACCTCCCAAGACTAACTAAATTAACAGGCTTTAAAATAGACTCTTTAAAACTTTTAATTTTAAAAGAAACCTTGCCGCCGCCTTTAGGATAAAAACCACGCCTAAATAAACGAAAATCAAATTGTGCATAATCTTCAAATAAAGGCAAAAAAACCTCATTAAAATAATCAAAACCAGGACTCCACGCAACATCAGTACCGCCAGATATAGTGAAATTAAACGTCTTACCAGACAAAACACAAGGCAAAAAAACAGACTGCAAAGCCAAAATAACAGAACCTGCACTACCAATATCAACATCAACAGACTTAGATACAATATCTCCAGGATAAAACTCCAATTCAAAAGAGCCACGCCTAGCACCAACAACCTTAGCATTACAAACCTTTTGCGCTAAAAAAATAGAAGCCAAATTCTGACTATTAAGACCAGGCTTTTTCCGTCCCTTACGAATATTAATAATTTTAAAAGGCTTTTTCGTATAAATACTAAAAGCCAAACTAAGACGAAGAATACTGCCGCCGCCCTCAGCACAAGAACCATCAACAACAATCATAAAAAAAAGAAATAAGCACGTATTTATCAATATTTTTATAAATAACCACGCTCTAACCAAAATATAATGACTGCAAAAAAAGATAAAGGAATACAATATGATAAAGAAAAAGAAACAAATAAATGGTACACCGACATAATCTCAAAATGTGACTTAATAGAGTACACAGACGTATCAGGATGCTACATACTAAAACCCAAATCACAATATATGTGGGATACAATAAGAAAATTCATGGACGAAGAATTTAAAAAATTAGGCGTAAAAAACGCATCATTCCCATTACTAATACCAGAAAAACTACTTACAAAAGAAGAAGAACATGTAGAAGGATTCTCACCAGAAGTGGCATGGGTAACACATGCGGGAAACTCAAAGCTAAATGAAAAACTCGCAATAAGACCAACAAGCGAAACCATAATGTACCCAGCATACGCAAAATGGATAAGATCCTACAATGACTTGCCACTAAAATTAAATCAATGGTGCTCAGTTGTTAGATGGGAATTTAAAAACCCACAACCATTCCTAAGATCAAGAGAATTCCACTGGCAAGAAGGACACACAGCATTTGCAACAAAAAAAGAAGCAGATGAGGAAGCAGACCAAATACTAAAAATATACGAACGAGTATACAACGAATTACTCGCAATACCTTGCTTACTCGGACAAAAAAGCGATAGCGAAAAATTCGCAGGAGCCGACTACTCACTATCAGCAGAAGTATTCTTGCCAATAAGAAAAGCAATACAAGGAGGAACATCACACCACTTAGGACAAAACTTCTCAAAAGCATTTAACATAAAATTTCTAGATAAAGATGAAGAAGAAAAATACGCATACCAAAATTCGTGGGGCCTATCAACAAGAGTACTAGGAGTTATGATAATGATGCACTCAGACTCAAAAGGACTAGTCATACCACCAAGAGTCGCAGAGAATAAAGCAATAATAATACCAGTACTTGGAAAAACAGATAATGAAGAAATAATAAATGAAGCCAAAAAAATACAAAAAGAAATAGAAGATTTAGAACCAATACTAGATACAAGAGAACAATACTCATACGGATGGAAACTAAATGATGCAGAACTTAAAGGATACCCGATTAGAATAGAGATAGGAAAACGAGAACTACAAGAAGGCATAGCAACAATAGTTAGACGAGACACACTAGAAAAAATAAAAGTACCACTAACAAAAATAAAAGAAGAAACACAAAAAACACTAGAAGACATACACAAAACACTATTTGATAGAGCCAAAAAATTCTTAGAAGACAATATAGATGAGGAAAGTGATGAAGAAAAAATCTACGAATCAATAAAACAAGGAAAAGTAGTAAAAACAATATTTGACGGCACAAAAGAAGCAGAAGAGATAATAAAAGAAAAATCCGGCGGAAAAACACTAGTAATACCATTTAATACAAACGCTAAAGGACAATGCCCATTTACAAAAAGAGACGCAAAATACGAGATATACCTCGCAAAAAGCCTATAAAAAATGATAGATGATATAAACAAATATAGACTATTCAACAAACTAAAATCAGTCTACAGATTCAGCACAGTTGAGAACAGAAAAGAGAGCACAGCAGAACACACATGGAGCGCGATGATACTAGCAGACTTCTTTTTAACAAAAACAAACATAAAGCTAGACAGGCTAAAAGTATACGAACTACTAATGTATCATGATGTCGCAGAAATATATGCAGGAGATACGCCACTGCACCCAGAAATAAAAACAACCAACAAAAAAGAAAAAGAAGAAAACGCAGCAAAAAAACTAAAAAAAGACTTACCAAAACCGATAAATAAAAAATTCTACGACTTATTTACAGAATTTACAGAACAAAAAACCAAAGAAGCAAAATTTGCAAAAGCAATAGATGCACTCGACGCAGAAATACACGAATTAGACTACAAAGAAGACTGGAAAGGCTGGACAAAAGAATTTCTAATAGAGAAAAAAGCACACCTATTTGAAGATTTCCCAGAATTGAAAAAAGTATTCTACGACTTACTAGTATACATGGATGAGAACGACTACTTCGAACAATAAAGACTCATTTTAGAGTTAATCAAATTTAAATCATCACTATCTCTAAAAAATAAAGACTCTAATAATTCATAACCCTTACTATTTTTTTCAAAGTCATACACCACAAACTTATCAAAACCAAACCCTTTGTAAACCTTCGCTGTGAAAGTATTTCTAATAGCATCATCAAAAGACAAACCATCACTCAAATTTTCATTAAACCCAGACAAATTATCCCCATATTTCCAACAAGCAGCTAAAAACTTAGAACCTTGCAATAATTGCTCCTCAACCAAAGTTTCTAAAATGTCTTTACCATTTATGCCTTTAATTTTTTCATTATTGGCCAAAGGGCCTTGCACACCGTACTTATCTAACCCATAATGCGCAGGATCTATACCTTCTTTAACATCAACTTTAAAAAAAGAAATATTGCTGTGCTTTTCAGAGGATCCAACTAACAAGTCTCGATAAATGGCTTTTAAAGACTCTTCGTAAACACTTTGATAATACTCAACACAATTAGATTTTTTTAATAATACAAAATCTTGACCAAACATAACTTTAAGATGAAAACTAAACATATATAAATCTTTCGTTACTCATAAGTAATAAACAAATCTTGAGTTGAGGGGTTGGCCAAAGCAGATATTTTTATTTTTTTATTCCGAAAACGATTTATTTATAAAGCGCGTAATATGATGTATTACTATGAAGGATACAAATTTAAATATAGAATATGAAGCAACTTTTTGCGACATTGATTTATATGGAATTAGAGAGAAAATCAAAAATCTAAATGGGAAACTCCTCAAGCCAATGTTTAATCAAAAAAGAACAGTTTTTAATTTCCCGGAAGGTCATGAGATTAAAGGAGGCTATTTGAGAGTGAGAGATGAATCTGACAAGATTACAATGACTTTAAAAATAATGGAATCAAATAGTTCTATTGAAGGCCAAAAAGAAATAGAAATTATTGTGGATAGTTATGAAAATGCTGTGAATTTTTTAAAAACAATTGGTGCAAGAGAAAAAGCAGTTCAAGAAACAAAGAGAGACTTATGGGAATTAGATGGAGTGTATTTAATGATCGATTTATGGCCATTTCTAAACCCTTTGATCGAGATAGAGGGCAGAAATGAGGCAGATGTAAAAAAAGTGGCAGAAAGATTAGAATTTAATTGGAATGATGCTATTTTTGATTCTATTGATAGTGTTTATAGCAAAAAATACAATATTTCTATTGATAGAATAAATAATAAAACTCCAAGAATTATGTTTGATATGAAAAATCCATTTATTAATTAATATGCATTGCTTAATTTTTTTTTAAATTTTTAGCGCGTGGAGGGTTGTTAGTATTTTTTGTAATTTTAGTTATGATTTTTTATTTTATTGAAAAAAAATGATAAAAAATTTATTAGACAAAAAGCAATTTGTTGCTTTAAACTTATGCGTTCAATTTTACAAATTATTAATTAAATCAAGAATTTTCTTTAAGCTTGCATCCTCGTATAAATAAACATTAGCACCTTGAGACTTTGCAATCTTCAAATCTTTCTCATAATTATCCCCGATGAATAAACATTCATTAACACTAACATCAAGACCATTTAATATAGAATCAACATATTTCTTATGAGGCTTCATAACACCAACATCATCACTACAAACAACAAAATCAAAAAAACCACTAAGCTTAAACCTCTTAAGCTTCGCCTCAACTAAATCTTTAGAATCCTCAGTCATCAAACCAATTTTGAATTCGCCAAGAGATGGCATTAACTCCTTAAAACCAGGACTTAACTCAATGTTTTCTAAAAGCTCACGCTTAAATAATTCATAACCTTGATTAACTTCTTTAAAACCAAATTTTTTAGCCAATAAATTATAAGAATATAGTCGATGACGCTTTTTAGGATTAGAATCGTTTTTTACCTTTGAGATAATATTTTTTTTCCAATAATTATAAAGCACGTCAGAAGATTTGTTATTTTGCTTTGCAAAAAAACGCATAGCAGCCATATCAGCAGACTTAGCACTTTTTTTAGTTTGATAAACAGTGTTATCAGCATCAAAAATTATAGCTCTTAATAATAAGTCCTTGACAATAGGACGCTTGACTAATTTATTTGGAAAAACCATCTTACCAGGCTCGCTGAAAAGATTATCTTTTATGACGCAATTAGACGCAACAAATAAACCAAGCTCGTTTTTACCAGAAGGAACATATTTATCTTTACAATAAACTTCTATGTTTTGCTTTTTAACTTTAGTATAAAAATTCTTACCAATCTTTGTACCTTTACCAATAACACTACTAGAAATCTTAGAATTTTCACCAATAACAGAATCGCTTTTAATTACTGATTTAGAGACTACACTGTTTTTAGAAACACTACCATCAATAGACGAGTAACTTTTAACAATGCAATTATCGCCAATGACAGCGTTTTTTCCAACAAAAATACCTCTACCAAATTTAACATCTCTACCAATTTTTTTACTTAAAATAAGACTACCAAATTTCTTTGCAAATAACTTATGAGCTTCAAGAATATTCCAAGCACGACCAACATCAACCCTATCACCTTTAAAAATCCAATAAGAAGCAAGACCTTTTTTCCTTAAAATATACTCTGCTGGAGGCAAAACCTCTCCAACTCCTATATCATCAACCGCACTAAAAAACTTAGAACCCTTAACTAAAACAATACCAACATTAGCCAAATTAGAAGGAAAATTATCTTTAGGCTTTTCAACAATACCAACAAGCTTTTTGTTTTTAAACTTAGCAATACCATATTCTTGAGGCTTTTTAACTTTTCTAAGCGTGACAACACAATCAACCAAAGGATCTTGATTAAACTTATCAATAATATCATGAGTTTGATCACTAGATGCGATACTATCACCATATTTTACAATAAAATAATCATCTTCCAAGAAATCACGAGCATAAAGAATAGCATTAACAGGGCCACGCTGCTCAGGCTGAAGAACAAATCTAAAAGAAATATTATTAACAGAACCATTACGAGCCTTTAATTCCTCCTTGTATTCTCCAAGAATGTATTTGCGAATCTTATCAATATTCTCATCATTACAAATAAAAATTATTTCCTCAATACCATTATTAATAAATTCATCAGCATGATGCGCAATTAAAGGCTTACCATAAAAACGAATCATTTCCTTAGATTCTTTAATTGAGAAAGGCTTCATCCTACTACCCTTACCAGCAACGAGGATCACTCCTTTAACACTACCGCGTGCAAGACTTATAACAGATTTAGCAAGCTTCACAGGATCATGACGAATATACAAAGGCTTACCAAACTCCTCTTCTACATCTTCTTGAATTAAATCATTAACCAAGACTTTTTTAACACGCCTAGAAATCCTACTAATTTCACTATCGCTCGCATGCAAATACTTAGCACCTTCTTTTTCATAACGCTTAATTAAATCTTTTCTCGGAGGCTTCCTATTTAAAATAACAAAATCTAAAACACCCTCACCAAGATATTTTTCAAGCTCTTTTACATGCGCAAATAAATCAAAACCATCAGTAACGCCGACTTGAGTCGCAGCATTTGCAACAAAAACCTTAGACGCCTTAGACCTCTTAATAGCATCAACCATACCTCGCGGAAGAAGATTTACAATTAAAGAAGTATACAAACCACCAGGCCCAATAACAATTAAATCAGCATTCTCAATCTCACTAACACAATCAGGATTAACAAAAGCTCTATCCTTTAAAAATAATTCATCAATTTTTTTCCGCTTCCCATAAGACCTAGAAATGTTGGCTTCACCCTTTAAAACCTCGCCATTACTAAGCCTAGCACAAACATGCGTGTTTTTTAATGTAGAAGGTAAAACCTTGCCATCAATCTTTAAAATCTTAGATGCTTTTTTAACAGCCTCAGAGAAATTATCATCATTTAATTTTGTTAGAGCAGTCAAAAAAAGATTACCAAAATTCATACCGTGATAAGAACCACTACTATCAGATTCAAAACGAAACTTAAACAAATCTTTTAAAAGACGAGGAGAATTAGATAAAGACACTAAACAATTACGAATATCACCAGGCGCGAGAATATCAAACTCATCCCTTAAAACACCAGTACTACGCCCACTATCAGTAACCGCGACAATAGCAGTTAAATCACTAGTATAACGACGAAGACCACTAAGCAAAACGCTCTGACCAGTCCCCCCACCAATACACACAACTTTAACCATAACACAAATAATATTAACTAATACTTTTTAAAATTTGTTTTTTTAAAAGAAAATATTTATAACTCACAAAGCAATACTAACTATTATGACTACAATAATTTTAATAATATTACTATTGTTTATAATAAGCTGGCTAATATCAGCGACGATAATATTTTTCTCAACAAAATTACTAGGACAAAAACAAGGATTTGTAACAGCAATGACAGCGGCACTAATAGGAACAATAATATTCACAGCGACATATCTTTTAATAAACAGCGGATTTTGGTCATCACTAATAGGAGGATTCGCTTGGTTACTCTCATTAAAAAAACTATACAAAGTAGGATGGATAAAATCAGCAATAATAGCAATAGTAATCTGGCTAATAAACTCAATTGCAAGCACATTTTTACCAGTGCTATTTTAAAAGACCATTCGAAACTTTTTTAATAATATAATATTTCTTATATGCAGGTGGTATGTAAATGAGAGAAGAAAACAACAAATCAACACAAGATAATAAAACAACAGGAGAAGCACTAATAGAGGAGAGATTGAAAAAATTAGACGAGATAAAAAAAGAAGGAATCAACCCATACCCATACAATTACGAAATAACAACAAACGCAAAAGAGATAAAAGAAAAATACAAAGATTTAGAACCACAAGAAAAAAGAGATGATGAGGTATCAATTGCTGGCAGAATAATACTCTTTAGAAAAATGGGCAAAGCCTCATTTATCACATTAAGACAAGACAGCGGAGACATACAAGTATACATAAGACGAGATGATGTAGGCGATAGAGAATACGAACTAATAAAAAAATTAGACCTTGGAGACTTCCTAGGAACAAAAGGCACAATATTCAAAACAAAAATGGGCGAGATCACAGTATATGCCAAAGAATTCAAAATACTATGCAAAACAACAAAACCACTACCAGATAAATACCACGGACTACAAGACCAAGAACTCAAATACAGAAAAAGACACCTCGACCTAATAATGAACAAAGAATCAAAAGAAATACTAACAAAAAGAATGCAAATACTAAAACACATAAGAGAATTCCTAGACGAGAGAGGATTTTTAGAAGTGGAAACACCAATACTACACACAATATACGGCGGGGCAGCAGCAAAACCATTCAAAACACACCACAATACATTAAAAATGGACCTATTTCTAAGAATAAGTCCAGAACTATATCTAAAAAGATTAATCGTTGGAGGATATGAAAAAGTTTACGACATAAACAAAAACTTCAGAAATGAAGGTATAGATGCAACACATAACCCAGAATTTACAATGCTCGAATTATACCAAGCATACACAGACTACAACGACATGATGAAACTAACAGAAGAATTATTTGAATACGTTGCACTAAAAATAAACGGAACAACAAAAACAAAATACAAAGGAAAAGAAATAGATCTAAAAGCACCATGGGCTAGAGTGACAATGCTAGATTCAATAAAAGAACACACAGGAATAGATGCAAGTACTATGGGTGAGGACGAACTAAAAGAATTTATACAAGAAAAAAACGTAGAATTTGATGCAGAAGAAAACTGGGGCAACTTCGTACTCGCAATATTCGAACATTTCTGCGAAGACAAATACGACAACCCAACATTCATAATAGACCACCCAGAAGAATCCACGCCACTATGCAAAAAACACAAAGAAGACCCAAGACTAATAGAGAGATTCGAACCATTTTGCTGCGGAGCAGAACTTGCAAACGCATACTCAGAGCTAAATGATCCAATCCATCAAAGAAAACTACTAGAAGATCAAGCAAGACAACTAAAAGAAGGAAACGAGGAAGCAAACCCGATAGATGAAGACTTCCTAGAAGCAATAGAACAAGGAATGCCGCCAACAGGGGGACTTGGAATAGGAATAGATAGAATGGCAATGATAATACTCGGCCAAGAATCAATAAGAGATATATTATTCTTTCCAACAATGAAACCAGAAATAAAAAAATAAAACCTATTTGTTTTTATTATTTTTCTAAGCTAACAGATTCATTTCTACTTTTCAAACCCTTATACAAATGAACAAGATAAATTAAAGAAAACAAACTCGCAGGCAACAATAATAAATCATAAACAAAAGAATAAACTAAAACATGAACGCCTATAACCTCAAAAATTAAAATAAGAAAACCAATAAAAAAACCATAACTAAGATTAATTAAACCAAGAAGCAAAATCCTCCCAAAAGTACTCCACCAATTATTTCTAATAAGTTTAAAACTACAACCAATAGATGCAAAAACCTTCTCATTCTTATCAATTATAAAAAAATGCGAAAACATCCAATAAACAGAAAAAACAACTCCTGGAATGATAAATAAAGCATAAAGAGGAATTAAAAATAAACTAATTAGAAAAGAAACTAAAACAACACTAAAATAAAACCTAAACGACGACTTAATTAACTCACCAAAAGTTTTAGCTTTTTTATTAACAAAAAAGTTAATGATACTAACAGTAGCAATTAAACTTAACAATACAAGAACTAAACTAAGCAAAATATGCAATAATAAATGATTAACAAAAAAACTCCAAAAACTAATACTTCCTTGTAAAAGATTATATATTAAATCATCAGAAATAGGATTAAAATAAGTAAAAACGCTATAAAGATATTGAGGAATAAATAAAAAAATAATTACTAGAGGAATTAAAAAACCAAAATACTTCACAAAAGAAGACCAACTCTTTTCAAATAAATAACTAATATCAAATTTATCAACCATGAAATAAAAAAAATAACTATACATATATAAAATTTTTCATAAAAACCGAACACTAATTTTTTTCGAGGATTTAAACAAAACATTTTTAAGCTTAATAATAAAACTTCTAAAAACATGACAGAACTAATCATAACTGAGAAACCAAGCGCTGCAAAAAAAATAGCAGAAGCACTCTCAGAGGACAAATTAAAAAAAGAAACAACAAACGGAGTAACAGTTTTCTCACTAAAACATAAAGGAAAGGACATTAAAGTAGTTAGCGCAGTAGGACACCTACACACAGTTGCAGAGAAAAATAAAAGCTTCACATACCCAGTTTTTGACATAGAATGGAAACCAATAAACCAAGTAAACAAAAAAGCAACATTCTCAAAAAAATACTTTGATGTAATAAAAAAAGAATCCAAAAAAGCAAAAGACTTCACAGTAGCATGCGATTATGATGTAGAAGGAGAAGTAATAGGCTGGAACGCGCTAAGATTTGCATGCGGACAAAAAGATGCAAACAGAATGAAATTCTCAACACTTGTAAAACCAGATGTAATAAAATCATATGAAACCAAGATGAACACAATAGATTGGGGACAAGCAAAAGCAGGAGAAACCAGACACTTTCTAGATTGGCTGTATGGTATAAATCTTAGCAGAGCGCTAACAACATCAGTAAAAAAAGCAGGATCTTTTAAAATAATGAGCAGCGGACGAGTACAAGGACCTGCACTAAAAATAGTAGTAGATAAAGAAAAAGAAATACAAGCATTCAAACCAGAACCATACTGGCAAATAATACTAAAACTAGAAAAAGACAAAACAAAATTTGAAGCAAACCATGAAAAAGACAAAATATGGGATGAGGAAGATGCGAAGAAAATATATGAGAAAATAAAAGACCAAAAAGAGTGCGAAGTAAAAGAATTAAAAAAGAAACAATTCAAACAAGCACCACCTCACCCATTCGATTTAGGAGCACTACAAAACGAATCATATAAAGTATTTGGAATATCACCAAAAGCAACACTACAACTAGCACAAAGCCTATACCTAAAAGGACTAACATCATACCCAAGAACATCATCTCAGAAACTACCAAAAGAACTAAACCCCAAAAAATTATTACAAGACATAGCAAAAATACCAAGCTACAGAGAAAAAGCACAATACTTACTAAACAAAAACCTAACAAAACCAAATGAAGGAAAAAAAACAGACCCAGCACACCCAGCAATATACCCAACAGGACTAATAGCAAAACTAACAGATCCAAAAGAACAAAAATTATACGATTTAATAGTAAAAAGATTCCTCGCATGCTTCGCAGAACCAGCAACAAGAGAGACAATAACAGCAAAACTAGAAACACAACAAGAAATCTTCATAACAAAAGGAACAACCACAAAAATAAAAGGATGGCACGAAATATACGAACCATACGTAAAATTAAACGATGCAATACTACCAATACTTGAGGAAAAAGACAAAATAAAAATAACAAAAACAGAAAAACAAGCAAAAGAAACACAACCACCAAAAAGATACACACCAGCATCACTAATATCAGAACTAGAAAAAAGAGGACTTGGAACAAAAGCAACAAGAGCAGATATAGTAGAAGCATTATACGATAGAGGATACATAATAGAAAAATCAATACAAGCAACAGAACTTGGAATACACACAGTAAACATAATGGAAAAATACTT
Organism: uncultured Methanosarcinales archaeon; assembly: GCA_964501945.1. GTDB lineage: Archaea > Nanobdellota > Nanobdellia > Woesearchaeales > 21-14-0-10-32-9 > 21-14-0-10-32-9. The sequence goes on along the minus strand of CAZCTY010000004.1, from coordinate 19,046 downwards.
CCACGAATTAGCAGACGAAGAATTTACAAGAAAAATAGAAGAACAAATGGAACTTATACGACACAAAAACAAAAACCCGGATGAAGTACTAGAAAACTCAAAACAAAAACTCAAAACAATACTTGAAAAAATAAGAACGAATGAAAAAACAATAGGCGAGGAAATAATTAGCGCGAACAAAGAAACACAAGACACAAAGAACTACTTAGGACCTTGCCCTGTATGCAAAGAAGGATCAATAATGATAAAGCGAGGAAAATTCGGAGCATTCGCAGCATGCAACAAGTACCCAGATTGCAAAACAACATATAACCTACCAAAAAGCGGAATCGTAAAACCAGCAAACAAAGTATCAGAAAAAGGATACCCGATGATACAAGTAATAACAAAAGGAAAAAAACCAACAGAACTAAGCTTAAACCCAGAAGAGAACAACCACTTAAACAAAGAAACAAAAGAAGAATATGACGGAATAAAAAACGGAGATATAGACAAAAAATGCGAAAAATGCGGAGCCCCGATGAGAGTTATGAAAAGCATATACGGAGAATTCCTAGGATGCACAAAATACCCAAAATGCAAACACACAGAGAGCCCAAACGGACATAACAACGAGACTAAAAAGGATGAAAAAACAAATACTCAAGAAAAATAATAACTAATCAAGATACTTACTAATATCATTAGAAATATTAACCATGAACTCCAATTCTTTATTCAAATAAACCTTATCCGCCTCATTGATTGAAGGAGATTTCAAAAAATTAGTCTTGCCCTTTTTAATAACCTTACCAGGCATAAAAAAGACAACAGAATCGCGAGTAAACAAAACACTAATGCCTGATGTTTTACGCTTAAAAAAACCAAAAGATTTACGCTTATAAGCATTAAGTCTCAATAACTCTTCTTGAACCCTCGGTGAGAGAACCTTCAAAATATCAAGCTCTTTTTCACTTTTCTTACCCTTATACTTAAATGCAAAAGTCTTATTAAAATCAACAGAAGATGTATGCACTTTCTTTTTAGAAAAGAAATTTTTAATCTTACTAAAAACACCCTCAGGATAGAGAAAAAACCTCGAATTAATTTCTGATGGGAGCTTTGCAATAAAAAAATTAAACCAATAAGGATGACGACTCTGCCTACCTCTACTATCATAACTAACAGTTACAAAATGAAAAATACCAGAGACAAAACTTACCTTAGACTTACCAACATCAACAATGCCCCAAAAACAATCCTCAACCCTTTGACTATCATCACCCCTATTAAAGATTTCAGGGTACAAATCCTTATACTTTTTCCACCTCTGAGCAGAACTCTCTTTTAAAAATAAAAAATTATTCTCATTAGCAACCTCAATTTTCACAACACTTCTCTGAACCTTCCTCAAATTACTAAAAGCTGCAAATAAAAAAATAAAAAACAAAATAACCAAAAGAAAATTAACAAAGAAAAGATCTAAAAAAACAAATAAAAAAAACAAAAAAACAAAACAACCAATAAAAATACCAAGCCACTTCCAAATAACACTAGGATACTTCCGCAAATACAAATACTTAGCATAATCCTTCGAAGCATTAGACGCAGCATCATCAACACTAGGAACAAAACCAGCAGGATCCCAAAACTTTTTACCCCTCAAATCCTTAAACAAAGAACTCTTAGCCTTCTCAATTAAATCAGGCTTTACCTTAAGAATATTAAAAATCATAATTAAAACCTCGCCTTAACATTTTTTTTATCAACTGGCCTCGCCGTAAACCACTCTTTTTTAGTAAAACCAAAAAGCCGAGCAACTAAATTACTCGGAAACAACTCAACCTTATTATTAAACAAAGTAACATTACTATTATATATACGACGAGACGCAGCAACCTGATCCTCAGCTCGCCTAAGCTCTTTTTGCAACTCCAAAAAATTCTTATTAGCCTTAAGCTTAGGATAATTCTCAGATACAGCAAACAAAGATTTTAAAACACGCTCTAACTCATTATCTTTAACCGCCATTTCCTTAACATCTTCACTCTCACGAGCACGAATAAGCTCAGAGCGAACTTTTGCAACCTCCTCCATGATACGCTTCTCATGAGACGCATAACCCTTAACAGAACTAACAAGATTAGGAATTAAATCAGTCCTACGCTTTAACTGAATATCAATACCAGAAAAAGACTTACGAACATAATTCCTTAGCGAAATAAAAGAATTATAAGTATAAATAAACCAAATAAAAAAAACACCCAAAACGACAAATAAAATATTAATATTCATAACACTAAAATAGAACACTGATATATAAAAGTTTTTAAGATTTCTTTAAACTAATCTTCGCAAGAACCTGATTGTGCAAATTCTTCAAAAAAGCCTGCTTATCCTCCATCTTCATAATATCAGCATAACCCATACTAATAAGATTAAACGCAAAAGGACTAGGAATCTCAGTAAAAATCTCCCTAACCTCAATTTTCGAAGAATTAATATTTCTAAGAACCTCTTCAGCATGATGAATATCCATTAAATCCTCCAAAACCTCACGCCGAGCCTCCCTTAAAATAATAAAATCATTACTAATACGCTTAATTGCACTAATGAGCAAACGAGAATTTAACTGCTGACGAGACACACTCTTACTACGACCACGATAACTTCTAAGAATCATCAAAGAACGACCAGCACAATGCCTAAAACGCCTACCTAAAACCTCCGTTTTATCAAGCGCATACTTCATAACAACACCCAAATTTTCCTCTTTGAGCATATTAAAAGCCCGAGATACCTGAATATTTCTACCACGAGGCACCATCAAATAAAAACCATTATCATTAATATTAATCTCAACATCACGACCACTCAACTTACTAACAACAAAAGCCAACGCACGACTCAAAACATCATTAGTACGCCTACCAAAAAGAGAATGAAAAATAATATACTTATTTTTAGAATCATCATAATGCTCAACAACAATTTTCTTATCATGAGGAACCTCAACGTACTTAAACTGCTCCCAAAAATAATCATAAATACTCTCCGCTCCAAACTCATCAACATACAAATAACTATGAATAAAATCCAACACATCACGCTTTTTAGCATTAGATGAAAACAAATCAACAACATAACGCCTAAATCTTTGAATCTCCAAAGCCAAATCAAAACTTAAAGGAAGCATCTCAGAAAACCAACTAGGAACCGTCGGAGGACGATTAACACTACTAGAAACAAAAGCAGTCATACCCTGCGCGTACCTAAACTCATAAGTTTGACCCCCGAGCACAAAAACATCACCCTTACGCAAACGCTCAAGAAAAGGCTCAGAAATACTACCAATAAACTGACTACCAAGCTTAACTTTAACATTAGTCTCATCAGGAATAGTACCAATATTAGTCATATAAAGAACACGAGCCATTTTACCACGCTTACCAATCATACCAGACTCTTCATCAAACCAAATCTTAGCATAAACATTCCTATCCTCTAATGAAGCATAATCACCACTCAAATACTTAAGAACCTCATTAAAATCATCCCTCACCAAATCCTTATAAGGATAACTTTTACGAACCAAAGCAAAAGCATCCTTCGCCAAAATACGATCCTCAAGAGCCAAACCAAAAATTTGCTGAGCTAAAACATCAAAAACATTTTTAGGAACCTGAATCCTATCAATTTTCTTATCAATAGCAGCCTTCAACAAAACAGAACACTCAACCAAATCATCACGATCCATCGCAATAATCCTACCTTTAGATGTGTCGTGCAACTTATGACCACTACGACCAATACGCTGAAGAGCACGCGCAACACTTTTAGGACTACCAAGCAAAACAACCAAATCAATAAAACCAATATCAATACCAAGCTCAAGAGAAGTAGATGAGACAACAGCCTTTAACTCACCTTTTTTTAAACGATCTTCAATATTACGCCGAAGATCCTGACTCAAAGAACCATGATGCGCGCCAATAAAAGAAGAATCCTCCTCACTGAGCACTTCACCATTTTCAAAATTTTCATCAACACTTTTATCATCACTTTTATCAACATCAACATCAGAGGAAATATCTTTAATCCTAGTATAATTACCAGGAAACTTATCTTTTAATTGATGAACAACACGCTCAGTAGCACTACGAGTATTAGTAAAAATCAAAGTAGTTCTATGACTTTGAATTAAATCATTGAGAATCCTATACGTAGATTCATGAATCTCTTTGAAAGAAGAACTAATCAAACTCTTAACAGGACTCAAAACTTTTAAATCAAGCTTCTTTAAATAATTGACATCAACAATCTTACAAGGCCTACAAATATCCCTATCAGGATTCTCAAAACCAACCAAGAACTTAGCAACCTCATCAAGAGGAGACACAGTAGCACTCAAACCAATCCTACAAAACTCATTAGAAGCTGCTAAACGCTCCAAACTAATAGCCAAATGAGTCCCACGCTTACTATCAGCCAAAGAATGAACCTCATCAACAACAACCCACTCAGCAGAACTAAGCTTATCACGAAACTTACTAGTAGTTAACATAATCGCAAAAGACTCAGGCGTAGTAATTAAAATATGAGGAGGCTTTCTAAGCATCTTAGCCCTATCACTAGCACTAGTATCACCCGTCCTAACACCAACACGAATACCAAGCTTACCTTTAACTTTAGATTGAAAAATACTATTAATCTCCTCCAAAGGCTCATTAAGATTCTTCTCAATATCATTACCTAAAGCCTTAAGAGGACTAATATACACACAATAAACACGATCCTCCAACTTACCATCAAGCCTCAGAGAAGTCAATTCATTAATAATAGCAGCAAAAGCACTAAGAGTCTTACCAGAACCAGTAGGACTTGAAACTAAAGTATTTTCCCGCCTGTGAATATTCATAATAGAAAATTTCTGAGGAGGCGAAAACTCTTTGAATTTAGAAGACCACCACCTCTTCATTAAAGGATTGAAAATATTAAAAATCTCATTATCCTCAAAAGATTCTTCTTGAACTACAATATTACTTTTACTCATAAAAAAAACACCGATCCACAACGCGAAAAAATATGAAGCTACCAAAAAAAAAGAATAGCAACACAAAATAATAATAAAAGTGAAGAAAGAGAGAATATTTTAAAAATATTATTAAAAATTTCGCAGGAATTTTTATAGGGGTTTAATACCCCGTCACTTTAGTGCGAAATTTTTAATTCTAAAAAATCTTCTATTTTTTGAACACAAAATCAATAGATTTTGTTGTTCCAAAAATCCAGTTACTATATTGCGCAAGTCCGTTAATACCCCGACTTTTAAGTCGGGGATAGGACTTGCATATTGATTATAACTGGATTTTTGTTATCTAAAAATGACCAGTGACAAAAAAACCTTAATATTTATAAATACAACAATTTTTCCAAGATACACCGATGATTAATGAAGCACGAGAGTGCTGAGAGAGGTAAAACGCTTCTTACAAAACACCAAGGTGTTCATTTGCGTAATCCTCAAAAAAAACCAAAGATATTTGGAGGTAAAAAAAATGACAGAAAAAGCATACCAAGCAGTAGAACTGGCAAACAAGTCAGGAAAAATAAAGAAAGGAGTAAATGAAGTAACAAAAGCAGTAGAGAAAAGTCAAGCAAAACTAGTATTATACGCAGGAGACGTATCACCAAAAGAAATAGTGATGCACCTACCAATGATTTGCAAAGAGAAAAAAATACCATGCGTAGAAGTACAATCAAGAACAGAATTAGGTGCAGCAGCAGGACTACCAGTAGGAACAGTAGCAGTAGCAGTAGTAGAAGCTGGCGAAGCAAAAGACCTAATCAAAGAGTTTTAAAAACGAGGTAATAAAAAATGGCTGAAGACACAAAAGGAGGCGTATCCTTCTCACCCGCAGTTCCAGCAAGCGTGGAAGAGATAGTGGGAAGAACAGGCTCAAGAGGAGAAGCCATTCAAGTAAGATGCAAAATACTTGAAGGACGAGACAAAAACAAAATCCTCAGAAGAAACGTTAAAGGACCTGTTCAAATAGGAGACATACTCATGCTAAGAGAAACAGAAATCGAAGCCAGACCTCTAAAAAAAGCAGGAAGAGGAAGCAACTAATATAAGGTGATATTATGGCTAGATGCGATTTTTGTAAAATTCACGTAGAAAAAGGAACAGGAAAAAAATACATCAAAAACGATGGAAAAATCCTAGACTTTTGTTCCAATAAATGCGAAAAAAACATGTTCAAACTAAAAAGAAAACCAAGAACAACGAAATGGACAGAAGAATACCACGCAATTAAAAAAGGAACAAAACAATAAAAAACAATTTTTTTTATTTATTTTTTAAACTATTACATTAACGGAGGGTAAAATTAATGATCCAAAAAACACTAGTATTAGTAAAGCCAGACGGCGTACAAAGAGGACTTATAGGCGAGTTCATATCAAGATTTGAGAGATGCGGACTAAAAATAATAGCAATGAAGATGGTATACCCAAATGAACAACTCGCAGGAGACCACTACATAGCAGACGAAGAATGGCTAGTTACAGTTGGAAAAAAACAAAAAGAAGCATACGCAAAAAAAGGCCTAACAATAGATAAAGACGAGAAAGAAATCGGCCACGGCGTTCGAAACCAACTAATAAGCTTCCTAACAATGAGCCCAATAGTCGCACTAGTACTAGAAGGACACAACGCAGTTGCACACGTTAGAAAAATAGTAGGATCAACAAGCCCAGGAGATGCAAACCCAGGAACAATTAGAGGAGATTACAGCTTTGATACATACGAGTTAGCAGATAATAGCAAAAGACCAATACAAAACCTAATACACGCATCAGGAAAAGTAGAAGAGGCAGAGAGAGAAATAAAATTATGGTTTAGAGAAGAAGAGCTTCACTCATGGACAAGGATAGATGAAGCATTACTATATCGAAAAGGATAATAAACAAAACTAATCAAAAAAAACGAATAAAAGGTGAATAATAATGGCAAAAATGGTTGATAGAGTAAAAGGATTAATGAACAACGAATTAAAAATAAGAAATATAGCAATCGCGGCACACATAGATCACGGAAAAACAACATTCTCAGATAACTTATTGTTTGGAGCGGGAATGATGTCAGGGGATCTAGCAGGAAAAGCATGCGCACTAGATTTCCACGAAGATGAATCAGAGAGAGGAATTACAATAGATTCAGCGGCAGTATCCATGGTACACACATTCAAAGATGATGATTACCTAATTAATTTAATAGACACACCTGGACACGTAGACTTTGGAGGAGACGTAACACGAGCAATGAGAGCAGTAGATGGGTGCATAGTAGTATGCTGCGCAGTAGAAGGAATAATGCCACAAACAGAAACCGTACTAAGACAAGCACTAAAAGAGAGAGTAAAACCAATTCTATTCATAAACAAAGTAGACAGACTAATTAAAGAATTAAAATTAACCCCTGAGGCAATGCAAGAGAGATTTGTTAAAATAATAACAAACGTAAACAGACTAATCAAACAAATCGCAGAAAAAGAATACGGAGAGAAATGGCAAACAAACGTACAAGATGGAAGCGTATGCTTCGGATCAGCATTTCATAACTGGGCACTTAGCATTTCATACATGAAAGAGAAAGGAATAACCTTCGCAGATGTAATAAATGCATACGAAGGGGATAAAACAGATGAGCTAAAAGAAAAAGCACCACTACATGAAATAATACTAGATGCGGTAATAAAACACCACCCAAGCCCGAAGTTCGCACAAGAGTATAGAATTCCAAAAATATGGCACGGCGAGTCAGATAGCCCAGTCGGAAAAGACCTTAAAGATTGTAATCCTGATGGGAGAACAATGTTCGTTGTAACAAAAGTAGTAATAGACCCACAAGCAGGAGAAATCTGCACAGGAAGAATGTTTTCTGGAACAATAAAAAAAGGAGACACAGTAAAACTTGCAAAACAAGCATCAGAAGTTAGAGTACAACAAGTATACGTATACAACGGAGCTAAAAAAGAAATAGTGGACAAAGTCACAGCAGGAAACATCGTAGGAGTTGGAGGATTGAAAAACGCATACCCAGGAGAGACAGTATACTCAGAGGAAACAGAACCATTCGAAGCAATAACATATATTTTCGAACCAGTAATAACAAAAGCAATAGAGGCAAAAAAACCAGGAGACCTACCAAAATTAATTGACGTATTAGTACAAGTATCAAAAGAAGACCCATCAATAGTAATAGAGATAAACCAAGAAACAGGAGAACACCTAATGCACGGAATGGGAGAACTACACCTAGAAGTTATTGAAAATAGAATTAAAAAAGAGAAAGGAGTAGACCTAGCATCAAGTCCACCAATCGTAGTATACAGAGAAGCAATAACAAAACCAAGCCCACAAACATTTGAAGGAAAATCACCAAACAAACACAACAAACTATACTTTAAAGTAGAACCACTAGAACAAGAAATATCAGATGCGATAAAAGAAGGAAAAATAGATCAAGGAAGAATAAAGAAAAAAGACTCAGATGTATGGCAACAACTACAAGAGGCAGGAATGGATACAAAAACATCAAGAAGTGTAAGAGACATATACAAAGGAAACATGCTAATAGACGGAACACGTGGAATCGTACACATGGGAGAAATCATAGAAATGGTAATGGACATGTTTGAAGATGTAATGGAAAACGGCCCACTCGTAAGAGAACCATGCACAGGAGTAAAAGTAATAATAGACGATGTTAAATTACACGAAGACGCAATCCACAGAGGCCCAGCACAAATGTACCCAGCAGTAAGAGAAGGTATAAGAGGAGCTATGGAATCAGCAAACCCAATACTATACGAACCAATACAACTAATGTCCTTTGAAGGCCCATCAGAATACATGGGAGAGATATCAAAACTAATACAAAACAAAAGAGGACAACTACTAGACATGACACAAGAAGGAAACACAGTAACAGTAACAGGAAAATTACCAGTAGCAGAGATGTTCGGACTAGCTTCAGACCTTAGAGGCGCAACAGGTGGAAGAGGAAGCTCTTTTTTAGTAGATCAATCTTTTGAAAGATTACCAGATGAACTACAAGGAAAAATAATACAGAGAATTAAAGAGAGAAAAGGCCTTAAAAAAGAAGAAGGAGAATAAAGCACAAAAAAACCTTTTTTTAACCTTTTTTTTAACAAAAGTTTTATAAACGGCTTATTATTCCCTACTATACGCGTAATAAGCATAAGCACCGACTAAGGCGCTTAAAAAAAATTAAGTATAAAAAAAGATTTGGGAGGAAAAAAATAAAATGGCAAAAGATAAAATTCATATGAATTTAGTATTCATAGGACACGTAGACCACGGAAAATCTACAACGGTAGGAAGATTATTGTTCGACTCAGGAAACATCGATGAGCAAGCAATGAGAAAACTAAAAGAAAAAGCACAAGAGCTAGGAAAAGCAGGATTTGAATTCGCATTCGCAATGGACTCACTAAAAGAGGAAAGAGAGCGAGGAGTAACAATTGACTTAGCACACAAAAAATTTGTAACAGATAAATACAACTTTACAATAATCGACGCACCAGGACACAGAGACTTCGTAAAAAACATGATTACAGGAGCATCACAAGCAGATGCAGCAGTACTATCAGTAGCAGCAAACGACGGTGTAAACGCACAAACAAAAGAACACGTATTCTTATCTAAAACACTAGGAGTAGCACAACTAATTGTAAACGTAAACAAAATGGACATCTCCGGTGTAGACTACAAAGAAGAGAGATTTAATGCTGTAAAAGAAGAAGTATCCAAGCTAATTAAAAGCGTAGGATTCAAACCAGATGAAGTAACATTCGTAGCAGCATCAGCGTTCAAAGGAGATAACATAGTTAAAAAATCAGAAAACATGGACTGGTATAAAGGACCAACACTACTAGAAGCAGTTGACAACTTAAAACCACCAGAAAAACCAACAGACCTGCCACTGAGAATGCCAATCCAAGATGTATACAACATCACAGGAATCGGAGTAGTACCAGTAGGAAAAATCGACACAGGAGTTATGAAAGTAGGACAAAAAGTAGTAGCAGTACCTGGACGGGAAGGAAAAGGAGTAAACGGTGAAGTTAAAAGCATAGAAGCACACCACGAACAACACAAAGAAGCATACCCGGGAGACAATGTCGGAATCAACGTACGTGGATTTGGTAAAAAAGACATCGCAAGAGGAGACGTAATCGGCCCAGCAGAAGATGTCCCACCAATGGTAGAAGAATTCAAAGCACAAATAGTAGTTTTGAACCACCCAAGTGTAATCACAAAAGGATACACACCAGTATTCCACATACACACAGCACAAGTTGCATGCCAATTCGTAGGAATTGACAAAAAACTAAACCCTGCAACAGGAGAAGTACTAGAAGAAAACCCAGACTTTATTAAGAACGGGGACGCTGCAATCGTAACACTGAGACCAGTACAAAAACTAGTAATAGAGAGCACAAAAGTAAACCCAAAAATGGCGAGATTCGCAATTAGGGATTCAGGCTCAACAGTTGCAGCAGGAATGTGCACAGAAATAGTAAAATAAAAACATTTTACTAAAAACTTTTTTATTTTTTTATTTTAAAAATATCATAGTGAAAAAAAATATTTCATTATGAATGCAAAAAAATAAAGGACGGTTAAAAAAAGATGCAGAGAGCAAGAGTAAAATTGGCAAGCACAGACATATCAAAGATTAATGCTACTTGTGAATACATACAAGATATCGCAGACAAAACAGGCGTAGTAATAAAAGGACCAATACCTCTACCAACAAAGAAACTAAAAGTCACCACAAGAAAAAGTCCATGTGGAGACGGAACAGCAACATGGGATAGGTACGAGATGAGAGTTCACAAAAGACTAATAGACCTAGGCGTCGACGAGAGAGCATTAAGATTGATAATGAGAGTGCCAATACCAGAAGGACTAAACATAGAAATCGAAATGCTAGAATCATAAAAAAAAGCCAAAACATAAAAAAAAGAGCTTTTTAACCCTAACTATTTTTTTCACTTCTTTTAAAAAAATTATATCTAATTCTAATACACAAATATTAAAATATTAAAAAACAAATAATACGCGCTTAAAATCAACAACTCTATCATTAACAATTAATATACCCTCAGATTCTAATAATTCTCTTTTCTCAACAAGACCTCTATTAAAACCACCCAACTTACCACTACTCAAAATAACTCTGTGACATGGAACACACTCATCAAAATTTTCACTTAAAATACTACCAACTAACCTAAAATTACTAGAACCCAAAGCTAAAGCAACCTCCTTATACGTAGAAACTCTACCACGAGGAATTTTCTTCACCAAGTTAAAACATCTAATCTTAAAATCCATAAATAAAAAAAACTAAAAAAACCAACGAAATATAAATATTTAGATAAAAATACCTAGTAATATTTATAAAAAACAAAATAAAACTAATACACATGGAACTAATAATAGGCACAAAATACGAAATAGAAACAAAAAACAAAGAAAAAAGAACAGGAGTACTAGTCACAAAAAATAAAGATACCATATTCATAAAATTAAAATCAGGATACAATGAAGGAATAAAAATAAAAAACATAGAAAACACTAAAAAAATAAAAGAACCACCAATAAAACCCAAAAAAACCCAGATAATCGAAAACAACCCAGAAATACTAATTCTACACACAGGAGGAACAATCGCAAGCAAAATAGATTACGCAACAGGAGCAGTAACCTCCCTCACAACACCAGAGGAAATACTCAAATTATACCCAGAACTCAAAGAAGAGGCAAGAATTGGAAGCGAACTTATAAGCAACATGCCAAGCGATGACTTAAACTTCTCACACTACAACCAAATAACAAAGAAAATAGATGAAGCCATAAAAAAATACCCAGGCCTAAAAGGAATAATACTAACACACGGAACAGACACAATGCACTACACATCAAACGCATTAAGCTTCACAATACAAAACCCACCAATACCAATAATAATAGTCGGATCACAGAGAAGCAGCGATAGACCAAGCTCAGATGCAGCATTAAACCTACTAAGTGCAACACGCTTTATAACAAAAAAACCAGAATACAAAGAAATAATGATATGCATGCACGAGACAACAAATGATGCAAACTGCACAATATTTAAAGGATTAAACGTAAGAAAAACCCACACAACGAGACGAGACACATTCAAACAAATAAACACAGAACCCATAGCAAGAATAAATTATGAAAAAAACGAAATAAACACAATACAAAAACCAACCAAAAAAGAAGAAAAACTAAAAATAACGCACTTTAACGAAGAACTAAAAATAGGCTGGATAAAAACAAGACCAGGAATACCAATAGACGAATTTGACAAATACACAGGATTTGACGCAATAATACTTGAAGGAACAGGCCTAGGACACTTCCCAATCACAGAATTTGACGAAAAAACAAAAATAAACACAAAAATATACAAAAAATTAAAAGAACTAAGCAAAAAAACAATTCTTGCAATGACAACACAAACAACACAAGGAAGAGTGAACCTAAACGTATACAGCCCCGCGAGAAAACTAAAAGAGCTAGGGGTACTAGGACATAACATAGCAATGATGCAAGAGACAGCATACATAAAACTAGCATGGCTACTTAGCAACTACAAAAAAGAAGACATACCACAAAAATACGAAGAAGACATAACAGGAGAACAAGTAAACAGAATAAAAGGTGAGCTGAAATGAACTACGAAAAACTACAATTCATGTGCGGAATAGAAATACACCAACAAATAGAAGGAAAAAAACTCTTCTGCAACTGCCCAACAAAAATCAAAAAAGAAAAATCAGACTACACATTCACAAGAAAACTCAGAGCCAGCGCAGGAGAAACAGGAAACATAGACAAAGCCGCACAATACGAACTACAAAAATCAAAAGAATTCGAATACCACGCATACAAAGATAGTAATTGCCTCGTAGAACAAGACGAAGAACCACCACACAACGTAAACAAAGAAGCATTAAAATCAGCAATAACAATAGCAAAAATGCTAAACATGAAAATAGTAGATGAAATACAATTCATGAGAAAAACAGTCATAGACGGATCAAACGTATCAGGATTTCAAAGAACAGCACTAATAGGCTACAGTGGATACATAGAAATTAAAGGAAAAAAAATCAGAATAGAAACACTATGCCTAGAAGAAGAATCAGCACAAACAATTAAAAGAACACCAACAAAAGACTACTACAACATCTCAAGACTAGGAATACCACTAATAGAGATAGCAACCGCACCAGACATAAACACACCAGAAGAATGCAAAGACGCAGCAGCAAAACTAGGAATGATACTAAGAAGCATACCAAACTGCAAAAGAGGAATAGGAAGCATAAGACAAGATGTAAACATATCAATAAATAAAGGAAACAGAGTAGAGATAAAAGGATTTCAAGACATAAGACGAATACCACAAGTAATAAACAAAGAAATACAAAGACATGAAGAAATAATAAAAAAAGGAAAAAAAGTAGAAAGCGAAGTTAGAAAAGTAGAACCAAACGATGCCACAACATACCTAAGACCAATGCCAGGCGCAGACAGAATGTACCCAGAAACAGACATAGAGACAATAAACACAGAAAAAATACAAATAAAAATACCAGAAACAATAGATGAGAAAACAAAAAGATACCAAGAAACATACAAACTAAGCAAAGACCTCGCAGAAAACATAGTGAAAAAAGAAACAAAAACAGAAAAAAACTACGAAGAAATATTCAAAAAATACACAACGAAAAACTTAACACCAACAAACATAGCAAATATATACCTATCACAAATACCAAACACAGAAAAAAAACAAGAACAAAAAATAAAACAAGAAGATATAGAAAAAATATTAGATGCGCTAAAAAAAGAAGAAGTACCACTATCAGCAATACAAGACATATTAACAGATGCAGCAAAACAAGAACTAAACCTAAAAAAATACGAAACAATAAATGAAGATGAAATAAAAAAAACAATAAAAAAAATAATACAAGAAAACGAAAACGCACCAACAGGACTTATAATGGGAAAAACAATGACAGCACTAAAAGGAAGAGCTGATGGAAAAAAAGTAAAAGAAATACTAGATTCTATGAAAAAAATAAACTAATGAGACAAAAATGCTATCAATAATAATACCAACACTAAACGAGAAAGATACAATACTCACAACAATAAAAGAGATCAAAAAAAACATAAAAGGAATAACACACGAAATACTAGTAATAGACGATAACTCGCCAGACAAAACATGGGAAGTTGTAAATAAAGCAAAAATACAAAATACAAAAAGCATAAGACGCCTTAGAGGAAAATCACTAAGCTCCGCTGTAATGCTAGGATTTGAGAGAGCAAAATACAAAAACCTACTAGTCATGGACGCAGACGGACAACACGACCCAAAAATAATAAAAGAAATGCTAAAAGAAATACCAAAAAATGACTTCGTCACAGGATCAAGATTCATAAAAGGTGGAAGCGTAGAAGGATGGCCAAAAAAAAGAATACTAATGAGCAAAACAGCGGCCATGCTCGCAAAACCAATACTAAACACCAAAGTCAAAGACCCAATGTCAGGATTCTTCATGACAAATAAAAAAATATTCAAAGAAGTAAAACCAAGACTCTCAGGAAAAGGATACAAAATATTCCTTGAGATGATATTTGAATACGAACAAAAAAGAAAAAAAGCAAAAATCGCAGAAGTACCATACACATTTAGAACAAGAAAAAAAGGAGAGAGCAAATTAGGATTTAACGTACTTAAAGCATACGGCCTAATGCTACTAAAATTTGCAATAAAAAAATACAAAAAAATAATAAAATTCCTAATAGTAGGACTACTCGGCGTAATAGTAAACACAGGAATACTATGGATACTAACAGAACTTGCAGGAGTACACTATTTAATCTCAGGAATAATCGCAACACAAACAGCTATAATACACAACTTCTTATTAAACAACTCTTGGACGTGGAACGGAAAAAACAAAAAACACTCATACCTAAAAAGATTAATATCATTTAACACAGTATCACTAATAGGACTTGGAATAACAGTGAGCACACTATGGTTCCTAACAGATATAATAGGAATATATTACATAATATCAAATTTAATAGGAATAGCACTAGCAACAACATGGAATTTCATTGCAAACGATAAAATAACATTTAAACAAAAATGAAAATAAAAAAAATAAAAAAAAACACAATACTACTAACACTAATAATAACAATACAATTCCTCGCACTAATATATTTAGTATCACAAAACGGCGCACTAATATGGGACGAGCCAGTATACTTAGCAAACGCAAGAGATAAAATAACACACTCAAACTTCTCAGAAGATTTTAGATTCCCATTGCTAAGCACAATCATAGCAGGCACATGGATGATCACAGGAGAGTCAATAATAATTGCGCAAATACTAATGATACTAATAACAATAGCAACAACAATAACATTCTTTTTTATAGCAAAACAATACCTAAAAGAAAACTACGCACTACTCGCAACACTCCTATTCGCACTCACAACACAAACAATAACATGGGGTTTTAGAATATACACAGACATACTCGGAATATTGCTAACGCTTATAACACTTTTAATACTCATAGAAGCAGATAAAGAAAAAACAAATAAAAAACAAACACTATATATATTACTTGCAGGAATATTTGCAGGACTTGCATTTACAGCGAGACTATCAACAATAATAATACTAATCATACTAGGAATATACTTTTTACTTAAAAAACACTGGATACAAAGATCTATAATATTCACAACGGGCTTTATAATATCACTAATGCCTTGGCTAATACACGGAGCAATCAACCACAACAACCCACTATACTTCGCACTATCACAAACAACAGCAATACTCGAATACACCGCAAGAGAATCACCAAGACTACTCATGAATTATATAACAAACGAATACGGATTTGCAATAATACTAATACTACTAAACATAATATACTTTAAAAAACAAATAAAAACAAGCCCAAGAAAAAAAACAACAAACAACAAAACACAAATAAAAGAATACAGAGAAAAAATAATACTAATACTAACAATACTACTAACACAAATAATATTCTACGCATTCATCGTAAAACTAAAACTTGCAAGATACCTAATAGAACTCTCACCATTCATAATACTACTAATAATAACAGGAATACAAGCAACAGAAAACATAAAAATAAAACACCAAAAAACAATAACAATCCTACTAATAATAATCGCACTAACAACAATACTCACACCAACAATACAAAACTACCAAGAAATAAAAGAACAAGAAAAATGCACAAGCAACGGCGCACTAAAAAAATCAATAAACTACATAGACGAGAACACACAACAAGGAGATAGAATAGTTAGCAGCATCTGGGTATATTACGGATACCACAACAACTTAAAAGTAAGCAGCCCATGGACAGAAGATGTTGAATTACTCATAAAAAAACACGACCCAAAATACTTCATACTCTCAGAGAACGTAGGAGTCCCACTAAACAATAAAACCCTACTCGAACCAAAAATAAAATTTGAAGATGGATGCGGATGGGACATTACAATATACAAACCCCAAAAATCATAAATATTTCTTCTCCAAACTTAAAAATTGAGCACACCAAATCATAGCCTCATCATGCTCAAACACCAAACTCCTAAAAGGCCTACCAGAACCCCTATAAACCTCAAAGAAAGAACCCTGAGATTCAATTAAACCCTTATGAATTAATAATTGCTCTTTCAACTCTTTTTTATAATTAAATAAATCAAGAACCCTAAAATAACAAACAGCCAAATGCAACCAAACAGTATCATGCTCATAATTAGTATTTAAAAAATTCAAAAAATTCCACTTCATAACATCATCCTTATTATTATATTTTAAAGCAAAAGGCTTATCTAAAGACCTATCCTTTAAAGATGAAAAAGCCTTACTAAAAATTTTTTTATCACGAACAAGACCCGTCCAAAAAGGAAAAACATTAGCATCACCTGAAACAACATCCCTCCCAGATAAATCATCAACAAAAAAATTACCTCTCCAAAAATGTTCTAAAATCAAAGAACTATAATCAAAATCATCAAATTTAGATTTAACCCCGATCTTTTTTAAATTACGCGCGAATAAACCAACAAAACAATTAACATAACAAGAACTAACCTGCCTCGCCATATCCTTCATAGAACTAAAAACAACATCGCCACGAACAAGCCCAGAGCGCTTATCAATAGCAAAATCATAAATATGCCTAGCCTCCGACTCAAAAAAAGACTTATACTTAGAGATAAGATCAACATCTCCCAACAATAACAGAGAATTTAACATGAAAGATGCAGACTCAGGACTTGATGATGGAAAATCTAAAGGCTTACCACGCGAGTTAATCTGAGTTGTAACCCTGCCATGCCTCACATAAATATCCATAGTATAAATCAAAGTACGACGAACCTCGCTGCGAAAACCAAGCTCTAATAAAGACTCACAAACCATACCAAAATCCCTAGCATAAAACTGATTAAAATTATTAGGACTAACCATGAAATAACCCTTACGAGAATTAAAACAATCCCTAATAATAGAATAACAAATATCAACACTAGAACCCCTATACCTCTTAGTTTTAAAAAACTGCTTTCTCTTACTCCTAAAAAAAAGCTTCAAACCATCCTCAACAATTAACAAATTATTCCTCAGATTCATCAAAAAAAACCTCATCATCACCAAAACCACTTTTCTCAAGAGACTTATTAACATCAAAACCATAAAAACTAATAATACCAATACCCCAAAGCGCAATCAACAAATCCTTAGCCCTAATGATCAAACTCAAACCAATACCTGCAGCAGTATTCAAACTAAGAATAATAAAAGCAGACAACTGCCCAGCCTCAAGAGTACCAAGCGCCATCGGAACAGGCAATAAATAAGCAATACCAACAAGAGTCACAATCAAAAAAATCATCCACAAAGAAAAATTAAGACCCAACATACGACCAGCAACATAATACTCTAAAAACATTAAAACCCAACTCAAAAAACTCAAACCAATAGCATAAAAAAAGTAACGCTTATCCCGCCTATAAAATTCATGCAAATCCCTATCAAATTTCTTAATATCTAACTCCAAGCGCCTAATACGCTTAATTTTAAACAAACCAACACGCTTTGCAAAAGAGTGAATTAAAGGCTTACCCTTAAATAATCTATAATTAAACAAACCAAGCGCAAAAACAAATAATAAAACTAAAAAGCCAAGAAAAATCTTAGTTGCAAACTCCCCACTAATACTTGCAATAACAATTAAAGCGCCAATAAAAAAGAAAAAACCAGAAGCAGTCAAATCAACAGCATTATCCAATACAACACTAGATAAAGCACGACCATACTTAAGACTCTCCCGCTTCGCCATAATCCTAGTCTTAACACCCTCTCCACCGATGCGAGCAGTAGGCGTGAAAAAACTAATACTCTGACCTGCAACCCTATACTTATTTAGCCTAAACAAATTAATGTTCCTATGACCTTGAGACTTTAAAATAACAGCCCACCTAGACGTTAAAACAACCATTAAAGAAACCTGAATCAAAATAAAAAAAACAACCAAATAAATAGTAGTATTTTGAAAAAAAACAAAAAGCTCACCAAAATCAGTATTAAGCAAGATAAAAATTAAACCAACTAAACCAAGAATAGAGAAAACCATCAAAGTAATAGACTTATTACTACGCCTAATTCTTTCAAATAAATTAAAAAACCTTTTTCTAACCATTTTAGTCAATAAAAACAAGATATACAAAGCTAATTTAAAAATATATCTACCAAACAAACACAAAGAAAACACACAAAACTCTAAGGACGAGCCTGTAGATGAATTCAACTTTTGGTTGAGAAACCACTTAGTCTTAGAACGAGCCTG
>CAZCTY010000003.1:0-54079 GCA_964501945.1 uncultured Methanosarcinales archaeon | reverse complement strand
ATGCCTAGGGTTTCAAATTAGTTATTTTTTTCTTATGTTTATTATTTTTTAAAATAGAAATTTTTAAATACTTTTATGTTAATTCTGCGTGCTAATGTTTTTATTTAAATACTTGGGGGTTATTTTAAAGTGATTTTGTATGTTTTTGTTTTGTTTTCGGTTTTGGTTTCATTGTTGTGTGTTCTTGGTTTTTATAGGTTCATTGTGAGCAAAAAGCCTGGTAATAAGGTCATGGTTGATATCGCGTCTCAGATTAAAAAGGGCGCGATGGCTTTTCTTCGAAGAGAATATAAGTATCTTCTCATCGTGGTTTTGGTTATTTCTGTTTTGCTTTTTGTTTTTCTTGGTCGCGTGATGGCTATTTCTTATTTTGTTGGCGCGTTATTTTCTGCTATTGCTGGTTGGGTTGGTATGAGTGTTGCAACAACTGCTAATGTTCGCACCGCTAATGCTGCTCGTAAAGGTCTTGGTGGTGCTCTTCGTATCGCGTTTAGTAGCGGCGCGGTTATGGGTTTAGCTGTTGTAACTCTTGGTTTGTTTGGTTTATTTTCTTTAGCTTGGGTCTTTGGTGTTTTTAACAATCCTGATGTTGTTAGTAACTTGTTTGGTTTTAGTTTTGGTGCGTCTACTATTGCGTTATTTGCTCGTGTTGGTGGTGGTATTTATACTAAGGCTGCGGATGTTGGTGCGGACTTGGTTGGTAAAATTGAATCTCGCATTCCTGAAGATGATCCTCGAAATCCTGCGGTGATTGCTGATAATGTTGGTGATAATGTTGGTGACGTTGCGGGTATGGGTGCTGATTTATTTGAGAGTTATGTTGGTAGTATAATTGCAACGATGGCTCTTGCAGGTCTTTTCTCTGGCATGGAATTTGAATACTTGGCGCTTCCTTTATTTATTGCAGCTGCAGGTATTTTTGCATCTTTATTTGGTACGCTCTTTGTTCGGACTAATAATCCTAAGGCGCTTCATCATGCTTTGCGTAATGGTCTTTGGGCGAGTAGTATTTTTATTTTAATTGCGACTTTCATAATTTCAAGGTCGCTTCTTGGCGCGGATTATCTTGGTGTTTTCATATCTGTTGTTGCGGGTTTAATTGTTGGTATAGTTGTTGGTTGGCTTACTGAGTATTATACGAGTGCTGATTATGATCCTGTTAAAAAAATTAGCGCGTCAAGTATTACTGGTTCTGCAACTAATATAATTTCTGGGTTTTCTACGGGGATGCTTAGTACTGCTTTGCCTATTATTACTATAGCCGCGGGGATCTGGGTTTCTTTTTATTTTGCGGGTCTTTATGGTATTGCGATTGCAGCTGTTGGTATGTTATCAACGCTTGGTATTAGTCTTGCAATTGATGCTTATGGGCCTGTTGCGGATAATGCGGGTGGTATCGCTGAGATGAGTGGTTTGCCTAAGGATGTTCGTAAGAGGACTGATGCGCTTGATTCTCTTGGTAATACTACTGCTGCTATGGGTAAGGGTTTTGCTATTGGTAGTGCTGCGCTCACAGCGCTTGCTTTATTTGCGACATACACTACTATAACTGAAGCTGAGCTTTCTTTGCTTAATACTAATGTTATGATTGGTTTGCTTCTTGGAGGTATGCTTCCTTTCTTGTTTAGTGCTTTGACTATGAATGCTGTTGGTCGTGCTGCTAACAAGATGATTGTTGAGGTTAGGCGTCAATTCAAAGAGATTAAAGGTCTTCTTCAGGGGACTGCGAAGCCTGATTCTGCTCGTTGCGTTGATATTAGTACTCAAGGCGCACTCAAAGAAATGGTATTGCCTGGTTCACTCGCTATTCTTGCGCCTGTAATTGTTGGTTTTGCTTTGGGTGTTGAAGGTCTTGGTGGCTTGCTCGCTGGTGCTCTTGTTAGTGGTGTTATGCTCGCAATAACTATGGCTAATAGTGGTGGTGCGTGGGATAATGCTAAAAAGCATATTGAAAGTGATAATAACGGGGGGAGTGGTAGTGATGCTCATAACGCGTCCATTGTTGGTGACACTGTGGGTGATCCTTTCAAGGATACGAGTGGACCCAGTATTAATATTTTAATCAAGCTTATGAGTATTGTTGCTTTAGTGATTGCGCCTTTGCTTGTAACGCTTGGACTTTAACTTTTTTTATTTTTTTTAGTTACTTTTTTATAATGTTATTTTTTTCTTCCTATTTATTAAAAATTATTGGGTGGTTTTTTTATGGATTATAAAATTAAAGATATTAACCTTGCAAATCAAGGTAGGAAACAAATTGATTTGGCTGAAAAAGAGATGCCTGGTTTGATGGCTCTTCGTGAAAAGTATGGTTCTACTAAGCCTTTGAGTGGCGCGAAGATTATGGGTAGTCTTCATATGACTGTTGAGACTGCGGTTCTCATTGAAACATTAAAAGAGCTTGGTGCTAGTATTCGTTGGGTTTCTTGTAATATTTATTCTACAAACGATGAAGCTGCGGCGGCTGTCGTTGAGAGAGGGGTTCCTGTTTTTGCTTGGAAAGGAGAAACGCTTAAGGATTATTGGTGGTGCACGAAGCAAGCTCTAAACTTTAATGGTGAGGGTCCTGATTTAATCGTTGATGATGGTGGGGATGCTACGCTTCTTGTTCACAAAGGTGTTGAAGTTGAGAAAAATCCTGAGTTGCTTGAGAAAAACTTTGAGGATGATGGTGAGGATTTTTTTGAGTTAATGTCTTTAATAAAAAATACTTATGCTGAGGATAAAGAATTTTGGGGCAAGATTTCTAAGAATATTAAAGGCGTCTCTGAGGAAACTACTACTGGTGTTCATCGTCTCTATGAAATGCTTAAGAGAGGTGAATTATTATTTCCTGCGATTAATGTAAATGACTCTGTTACGAAGAGCAAGTTTGATAATTTGTATGGTTGTCGTGAAAGCTTAGCTGATGGTATTAAGCGCGCAACTGATGTTATGATTGCAGGTAAAGTTGTTGTGGTTTGTGGTTATGGTGATGTTGGTAAGGGTTGCGCTCAATCTATGAAGGGTTTTGGTGCTCGCGTCATTGTAACGGAGGTTGATCCTATTTGTGCGCTTCAAGCCGCAATGGAAGGTTTTGAGGTTAAAACTGTTGAGGACTCCCTTGACGAAGCGGATATATTCGTAACGGCTACTGGTAATAAGGATGTCATAACACTTGAGCATATGCGTTCTATGAAGGATAATGCGATTGTGTGTAACATTGGTCATTTTGATAATGAGATTCAAGTTTCTAAATTAGAAAAAGCTGATGACGTCGTGGAATTAAACATTAAGCCTCAAGTTGATAAATTCACTTTCAATGACACTGGTAGAAGTATTATTTTATTATCTAAAGGCAGGCTTGTAAATCTTGGTAATGCGACGGGTCATCCTAGTTTTGTTATGAGTAATTCGTTTACAAATCAAGTTTTGGCTCAAATTGATCTTTGGAAAAAAGATTATGATTTGGGTGTTTACATGCTTCCAAAAGAGCTTGATGAGGAAGTTGCTCGTCTTCATATTGAGAAGCTTGGTATTAAGCTCACAGAGCTTACAAAGGAGCAAGCTGAGTATTTAAACATTGAAAAGACAGGTCCTTTCAAGCATAATCATTACAGGTATTAAAAAAAATGTTTGATGTTGTTTGTTTGGGGAATGCTTTGGTTGATATTACTGTTAAGGTTCCTGAATCGTTCATTGAGGGGCTTGGTTTTAAGAAGGGTTCTATGAATCTTGTTGATGATGTTCGTCAAGGTTTTATTTTATCAAGTCTTAGTGGTGTTGACAAGGTTTTATCTCCTGGGGGTTCTGCTAGTAATGTTGCAAGTGGTGTTGCTTGTTTAGGTGGTAAAAGTGCTTTTTTAAGCAAGGTTGGTTTTGATGATCATGGTTCTTTTTTTGAAAATTCTCTAAGTTCTAAAGGCGTTGTTCCAAAGCTCTCTAAGTCTTCTTTATACACTGGTTCTGCTATTACTTTTATAACGGTTGATGGTGAGCGTACTTTTTCCACGCATCTTGGTGCGGCTGCATCTCTTAGTAGTTCTGATTTAATTGATATTCCTCAATCAAAATTTTTTCATGTTGAGGCGTACTTATTAGAAGATCCTAAACTAAAAAGTGCTATTTTTAATATTTGCAAGTCTTTAAAAGATAAGGGTGTTAAGATTTCTTTTGATTTATCTGACTCATCTTTAATTGCGAGGATTAGTGATGTTATTTTAGATTTTTTATCTTTTGTTGATATTGTTTTTGCAAACGAGGAAGAAGCAGAAATTTTTACGAAGAAATCAGGTGTTGCTGCTGCAAAAAAGTTAAGCAATTTATGTGATGTTTCTGTTGTAAAACTTGGCGGTAAAGGTAGTGTTATTGTCTCGGATGGCGAGGTTATATCTATCTCGTGTGATGTTGTTGAGCCTGTTAATACTAATGGTGCGGGTGATGCTTATGCCGCTGGTTTTTTATTTGCTCTGGCAAATGATTATTCTCTTAAAAACGCGGGTAGGGTCGCATCGTTTATTGCGCGAGAAGTTGTTTTGGTGAGTAGCGCGTCTTTATCTAAGGATTTGAGTGATAAAGTCAAAGAGTTATGCAATTAATTTTCTATAATTTTTTTGATGAGAATTAAAAATAAAAAATAAAAAAAGAAATTTGTTTAAGTTTATTCGTATCTTCCGTCAACAGTTCCTGTGTGTCTTCTTGTTTGGCCTGTTTCTAGGTTGATGTATTCAAAGCCTAGGTCCGCTGAGAATCTATCTCCGACTTCGCCTTCAAAGTCGTTCTCGCAGTCCCATTCTACTAGGAATGTTTCTCCGTTATTTATTGTTCCTAGAGCTTCTGTTGGAGCATCACAGTCTCCTGTTCTAACGTCTGTTACGTTTATTTGTACTCCTACATTGTTTCTAAAAGCAATTTCTACTCGTCCATCTTCTTCTATTAATGCTTTGTCGATGTTCGGTAGCGGTGCTTGGAATGTTGTTCTCTCTGGCACTAAGTTTTGTGGGCTTAATACTCCAAAGTATGCTAATGCTGCGATTGCCGCGATTACTACTAAGATTGCCCATCCATAGGTCATTAAGAATTCCATTGCTGCTTGTCCTTTTTTCTTCATTTGTTTCACCTCTGAAATTTTTTTGGTAATTATTACTAGTTTTTTACCAAGTATTCTTCTTTTAGATTCTTTTTCATATATAAAACTTTCCGTTTTTGAGGTTTTTTGTATATTTATATACATTATTATTCTAATTTTTGTTATGTTTAGGTCTCAGGCATGGTTTGCTTTTTTTCTAAAAATTTATATACTTGGGTATTTAAGCTTTATTTGGATGTTTTTCAAAAAAAAGGGGCAGGTGAGTATAGAGTATCTTGCAATTTTCTCTGTTGCAGCTTTAATGTTAATTCCGTTAATAATTTTGTTTGCGACTCAAACTGATAATATTGAGGCAGATATTGCATACGCTCAAGCTGAAAACGCTATGACTAGGATAATTGATTCTGCTGAGGAAATTTATTTTCAAGGTCCTCCTGCTCAAAAAACTTTAAGGGTTCAATTCCCTCGTGGTATAGAAACGATTATGATTAATGAGCATGATATAATTTTTGAAATTCAAACTAGTGATGGTGTTTTTTATGTTGAAAAACATACGCCTGCGAGGCTTGCAGGTGAATTAAAGCCTTTTCCAGGGAGTCATGTAATTAGGTTTGAATCTTTTGAAGATTTGGTTTACATTGAGGATAAGTGATATGTTTTTTAAAAGAAGAGGGCAGGTTGGTTTAGAATTTATGTTAGTTACTGGGGTTGCTTTATTTACTATGATTATTTTTGCAATTATACTATCTCAGATACTATCTGATAAGCAAGATGAGCGGGTTTTGATATTGGCGGAGGATTTAACTTTATCTTTAAAGCAAGAAATTAGTTTCGCATCAAACGCTGAGGAGGGGTACACTAGGGAGTTGTATCTTCCAAGAACTATTGATGGTCGTGATTATGAAGTTATTCTTGGCAGTACTAAGATTGGTACGGGGTATTTTGAATTAATTGTTGATGACATTGTTTTTTTTGAGGTTATTCCTCTAACTCTGGGAGAGATAAGTCCTGGGAGATTAAAAATATCGAAATTAGAAGATCACGTATTCGTGGAGGCTGCTCAATGACTAAAAAAGCCCAGACATGGATATTTGATTACTTGGCGGGTTTTTTGATGTTTGTATTCTTATTAATTATTGCTATAAATTTATTACAATCTATTGATGCTCGCTCTGATTATGATGTTGTTAGTAGGGAGGCTGATTTAATTTCTGTTAGTTTAATGTCTGAGGGGTTTCCTAGTGATTGGAATTATTCATCTGTTGTAATGCCTGGCATATTGTCGGAGGGTCAAATTAATATGTCTAAGCTAGATAAGTTTGATTCGTTTTCATATGAGAGGACTAAGGCGCTCTTTCATGTATCTGGGGAATATTGGTTATATTTTAAAAACGCGTCTGGTATAATGGAAGTTAACGGTGAGTGTGTTAGAGGTTTTCATTTTGATGGTTGTGAGGTGCCTGAGGTTTATGTTAATCACGATGATAGGGCGTGGGTTGAGAGAATAGTTGTTCTTGATTCTCAAATTGTAAACATGGTGGTGTTAACATGGCGATGAGAAAAAAAGGTATTTATTACTCTATTGATGCTATGCTCGCAGGTATTTTAATAACGGGGGCGTTAGCTTTAATCATTGTGAATCCTTTTTATGATTCCTCATACACTTCTAAAAATTATTTAAGTGAGGATTTGTTAATTGCGCTCTCATCAATTAAATTGTCTGATGTAGAAGATTCTATGCCTTCTCATTTAATTTCATCCATTGATGATTTTGAAATTAGTGTGCTTGAGCAAATTGGTAAGTATTGGGCGCTTGATTATCCATCTCGGGCCGAGGATTTAGCTGTCTTTGCGCTCTCATCTCTAAATGTTTCTGATAAAGAAATAAAATTAAAGATGGGTGGTGAGCTTATTCACTCGTTTGGTGAGGGTAAATTAAGGGATGTCTCTGTTGCAAGAAGGATGATTGCTGGTATTGAGAGGGGCAGGCCTTTAGCAGGTACTAGTGCTTCTGCATATCTTCGAAGAATTAGGGATAAAAAAACTAGTTCGTATCATTACTTTGGTGGTTTTATTGGGCAGGGGAATGTTTCTTTTTTTATAAAAGATCTTCCTCAGGATATTAATCGTTCGGGTATATCCAGGGTTGATAATATTTATTTAGAAGGTGATTTTCAAAGTGATTTTTTGTTATATATTAACGGTCAGCTATGTGGTAATTCTTTAATTAATGAGACATTTAAGCAGAGCGGTTCTTTAGTTGTTGATTCTTGGTATTTGCCTCATTGTGCTAATTTAATTTTGCCTGGCAGGAATAATTTTTCTATATCTTTTTTAGGTGATTTGACAACTTCTTCAGTATCAGGTGGTCTTCTTAGGATAGATTATAGGACTGATGAACTTCAAAAGCCTTTTGAGTATGGTGAATCTTCGTATAACTTTCATGGTGTTGATGGTATTGCTAATATTTACGATTCCTTTTTTGTCCCTGGGGATTTAGAGGAGATGAGTATTTTTTTAAATTTTAACACATCTCAAAGCGCGTATATTACTATTGGTGAGCGTATTTTAATGATGAATACTGGTGGTGAGGACGATATCTTAAATGATGTCTCATATGAGCAAGTGGGAGATAACTTTAAAGTTGAGATAAGTAATAATTTTTTGCTTGAAGAAGCTAATTTTGATTATGATCAACTTAGTCAGAATACTGTTCCTTTAAGGTTTGCTGCATATGAATCTTTCTCTGAGGAATTTGAGGGGGGTAATGCGGATGTTGTTGTTATAACTGATTTTAGTGGTAGTATGTTTAATTCTGTTTCATCATGGGATAGTCAAGGTACGGGTATTTCTAGGTGCGATGAATTATATGAGTATTCTGATGCGAGAAAATCTCATTTGGCTAGGTGTTTGGCTAATGAATTAGTTGATACAGTTCTAGATTATGCTGGTAATAGGATTTGGCCTGTTGTGTATCATAGGAATAGGATTACATCTTATAATAATCCTGAAGATAAGGTTGCAATCATGGATCATATTTCTAAGTATGGTCCTCAAGGTCAGGGTGAGGCTTGTATTTCCTGCGCTTTAAATGAGGCGTATGATTTGCTTGAGGCAAACGATAAAAAAAATAGGTCTACTTTTATTGTTTTAATGAGTGATGGTTCACCTACTCATTGTCCTCAAGGCGGTTGTAGCAGTATTTTAACAAGGTATGGTCAAGAGATTTGCGCAGGTTATTGTAATGATGGTGGTAGTTGTGATGTTGATAATAAGATTGGTTGTTTTTTAGATGATGAGCGTTGCTTGCAGGCAGAGGATAGTGTTAGGTTTTCTGCTAATCGTTTAATTGAAAAGTTTAATGCTACTGTTTTCACTATTGGCTTTGGTTTAATGGATGAGTGTGAGCGGGCAGGTCTTTTGCTTGAGGAAATTGCGGACATGGGCAATGGTACGTATCAGCATAGTAGTGATGTTGATGAGTTGCGTTTAATTTATGATAATATTTCATATGAAATTTTAACAAGGGTTGATCAAGTTAATCAGTCTGTTACAATTCAAGGTGATTTGGCGCCTTCATCTATTTATGATGATTCTCGTATTGATTTTAAATATAATCCTTTAGAAAAACAACCTGATCCGGGTAAAATAAGCATGGTATTTGAGGAGGACTTATCTAATGATAGTTGTACGAGTCATGTTAATATTTATCCTGGTTTAGATGTTGTTGAAGCTGAAATTACTAGTTATTCTGGCGCTCATTGGACTGATACTGTGATTGTGAATGGTGTTACTGCGTTTAATTTATCTGATTATTACGCGCCTTATTTTCGTTTAGGTGATCCATTCTCTGTTAGAATCCCTGAGGGGTTGTTGAATGAAGGGTTGAACACCATAACTGTTGAGACGGGTGATTCGCCTGAAAATAGGACTGGGTGTAGTGAGCATAATAAATTTGTTTATACTGCTCTTCTGCCTGCTGTAACTGATCGTACTGATTCTTTAGAATTCGCGGATGGTTGTTCTTGGACTGTTGATACAATCACTGGCTCTGTTTTAGACATTCCTATCCCTGAATATTATGAGGGTGGTAAGAATTGTGTTTATAATTCCTCTTTTGACTTTGGCGATTTTAACTCGCGTGATGCTTATGATTTTGCTATGCTTAGTTTATTAGATCAACTCGATCCTTTAAATGAGGGCGAGATAATCGTTGATTTGGATGCTTCGGATTTAGAGATTCGTCTAACCACTGTTGGCAGTATTCCTTATATGTGGGGGCCGTCTATTGCAGAAGTTGAGGTGGTTTCATGAACAAAAAAGGTTTTATTTTTATTTTATCATCTATTCTGCTTGTTATTATTTTATTAGTTGTTTTTTTAACATTTGATCAATATACTTTCTCTGATGCTACTGTTGCAGATCAGCGCAGGGTTAATTTTGCAAATGATTTTGTTAAGGGTTTTAATCAAGATTTAGAGAGGGCTATTAGGATTGCATCTTTCAGGTCTTTAATTGCTTTAGAAGAACACGTTGCTTTATCTGGCAGTTTTCTAAACAATACTGAAGATTATTTTTCTGAAATTGTTTATAATGGTTCTATTAATGGGGTTCCCTCAAAGCTCATGGAAAATTCTAGTATTCTTGTTTATTTAGAGAGGATTAACATAATTGGGGATAGGTTTGGTTTAGAAGTTGATGTGGTTGTTGATGATATAAGTTTATCTCAATCCGATCCTTGGCTGGTTGATGTAGTCGTTGCTGCTAATGTTTCTGTTCAAGATAAATCTAATTTGGTTTCTTGGCATTTTTCTAATGATTATAAATCTGAAGTTCCTATTGAAAATCTGAGGGATCCGTTGTATGCAGTTTTTACACAGAATCGTTTTTATAATACTGTGCGTCCTTTTCCTTCTAATTTATCTGAGGGGGACTCTGCAACCAATATGGAATCTCTTGTTGGAAGTTCTTATTACGTTGAATCTGAGAGTGCGCCTAGTTTTATTCAAAGATTTAGCAATAATTTAACGCCGAGCTCTGCGGGTATTGAGAGCGTTGTCAATATTTTATTAATCTCTGATCAAAATGTTCCTGTTTATGAAAACAGGGTCAAAGTTGATTATATTTACTTTAACAATTTAGAATCTGACGGTGTCTGCTTTGAGGAAATAAGCGCGGAATATTATTTTATAATTCCATCGAACAGGGTTAGTTTGTATGAGATTGATGATTTATCAAGCACTACTTCGTGTCCGATTGTCGGCTAGTTCATTTAGTTGCTGTTGTGCGAAAACTATTTAAGCAAGCAATTTTTATAAATTACTATAACTTTTTGATTTTTTTAAAAAGAGGGTATTATTGAGGGTTTTTATGAAGAGGATCAAAACCGGTGCTGATAAGCTTATAGAGATTATTCAAGAATCTAAGAAGATTAGTTTAGAGGATGCCTCAAAAGCGCTTGGTGTAAGTAAGGATATTGTTCGTGAGTGGGCTGAATTTTTAGAACGAGAGCGTTTGATAAGTATTGATTATTCGTTTTCTAAAGTTTATTTTACTGAGAGAAAATTATCTGCTAAAGAGATGAAGCAATCTGCTAAAGAGATTGTTTATGAAAAAGATGCTTTTGTCAATAAAGTTGAATATGCTATTGCGTCTCTTGAGCGTGAATCTGTTAATTTTGAGGAGATAAAAAAGAAATTTAGTGATGTTCAAGAAGGCGTTAAAAAAGAATTAAAAATTGTTGAAAAGGAGCTCGCTGATTTAGAGAAGTACAACAAATTAAAAACTAATGTTGATAGAGAAATTGAGGAACAAAAAAAGAAGTTTAAAACAGAGATTTCAAATCTTGATGATGAGTTGAAAAAAAGAGAGAGTGATTATTTAAAGATTTATACTAAAATCGTAAAAGAAAAAGAAGCTATTGATGAGCATAAAAAAAGAATTTCTTCTCTTCAAAAAGCTCAAAAAGACATTTCTGATTCTATTAAGTCTGCTAATGAGGTTTTATTCAAGCTTAAAAAAGATTTATCTCATGAAGAATCTGTTTTTAAAAGCAGGGTTAATTCTTTTGATAAGTTAAAAGCTGAATTTAACGCTTTAAGTGAGCGGGTTGTTATTGATAAAAAGAAAAAAATTGGTACTATTTCGTCTTTATTTGAAAAAGAGACTAAAAAATTATCTGATAGGCAAGATGCTCTGCTCAAAGATGCTAAAAGAAAAGCATCAAAGCTTGAGAGTTATGAGTATCTTGGTAAAAAAATTAAGGGGAGCTTTGAGGGCTTTTTTGATAAAACAATTCGTATATCTAAAAAGATTGATGAAATTGACAAGGAAAAAGATGAGTTGCGAAGACGGCTTTTAAGTGTTAAAGAGAAAGCGAGGGCTCTAAAACTTATGAGTTCTAATGCTAATTTGAAATCTCAAGCTCGTGAGATTGATGCTGAGATTAAAAAGCAAGAAGAGGCTAAAGGAAAGCTTTTCAAAAAGATTAGGTCTTTGCTTGATGATTTAAAGGTGTGATTTTATGGTTGCAAGTAAGAAAAAAAATGTTAAAGCAAAAAAACCGGTAAAAAAACCAGTTAAAAAAGCTGTTAAAAAATCAGTTGTTAAAAAAAAGAATGTTAAAAAAAACATTGTTGCATCATCTAAATCTAAAGGTTCTAAAAAAGCTGTTTCTGCTAAAAAAAATGTTGCGAAATCAAGTGCTAAGATGAAATCGGAGAATATTGATTCTTATTCGTACATTGTTGAGGGTATTACGATTAATATATTTGTTAATAGGAAAAAAGGTGATTTTGTTCCTATTTATAATTTAGAAATTTCTGCTATAAGTCCTACTACTGAGGCGATTCTTGAAGGTGTTAGAAAAGAACTTATTAGGCGTGTTAATCTTGGTATAGCTGAGATTAGCGATTATAAAAAAGCTGATGTTGTTGAGGATAAGTTTGAGTATATGATTAATGTTTTGATAAAAAAGTACTTTCCTGAAAGCGATGAGGAGACTGAGAAATTTTTATCAACATATCTTAAAATGAAAAGTTTAGGTCTTGGTTCTTTGGAATTGTTAATGGCTGATGAATTATTAGAAGAAATTGTAATAAATCAAGGTTCTGAGCCTGTTTGGGTATATCATAAAAAGCATGGTTGGCTTAAAACGACGGTTTTAGTAAAAGACGAGGAGCAAATTAAGCATTATGCGAGTATCATTGGTCGTAAGGTTGGTCGTCAGATAACTGTGTTAAATCCTTTATTGGATGCTCATCTCGATGAGGGTGATCGTGTGAATGCGACTCTCTACCCTGTAAGCACTGAGGGTAATACTATTACTATTCGTAAATTTAGTAAAGATCCTTGGACGATTACTAAATTTTTAAAGTATAAAACGATTTCATATGAGGCTGCCGCGCTCATTTGGACTGCTATTCAATATGAGATGTCTGCTTTAATTGCTGGTGGTACTGCTTCTGGTAAAACTTCTGCGCTTAGTGTTTTTTCTGGTTTTTTTCCTCCAAATCAGCGTATAATTAGTATTGAGGATACTCGTGAAATTCAGCTTCCTAAGTTTCTTCATTGGGTTCCTTTAAATACTGTTCTTGCAAATCCTGAGGGGAAGGGCGAGATTTCGATGCAGGACTTATTGGTTAATAGTTTGAGGATGCGTCCTGATCGTATTCTTGTTGGGGAGGTTCGTCGTAGTAAAGAAACTGATACTTTGTTTGAGGCGATTCACACAGGTCATTCTGCGTATGCTACATTTCACGCGAATAATGCTAAAGAAACAGTTGAGCGTTTAACTAATTCTCCTCTAAATGTGCCTAAGATTATGTTGCCTGCGATATCTTTAGTAATTGTTCAATTTAGAAATAGGCGCACTGGTACTCGTAGAACTTTTCAAATAGCTGAGATAACGCCTACAGGTGATGTTAATGTCATATTGCAATATGATCATAGAAAAGATACTTTAGTTGAGGTTGGTAAATCTAAAACTTTCAAAGAGAATCTTAAATTATTTACGGGGGTATCTGATAGGGAATTTAAAAAAGATATGGCTGAGAAAATTAAGATTTTAAAGTATTTAGTTAATAAAAAAATTGATACTGTTGATGGTGTTGGTCGTATAATGGCTGAGTTTTATACTGATAAAAATAACTTGATGCGTTTTGTTAATAAAAACGAGTTGTTTAAAGAAGATTAATTTTTTTGAGGGTTGTGTTTTATGGATAAGTTTTTTGAGGTGCTTGCAAGGAGTAATACTGGTTTGAAAACTAAATTATTTCAGGCAGGTATTAAAGATGAGCCTGAGGAATATGTTAAAAAAACTTTTTTTAATTCTATTTTGTTATCCTTTGTTCTTGCTATAATCTTATTTATGTTTTTAACATCTTTCTTGGTTTTTTTGAGTGTTTTTATTCTTGTGCCTATGTTTTATTTTTATTTTCTTGGTTATGTTGATGTAAAAATAGAGCAGGTTAAGCGAGAGATTGATAAGGAAATTGTTTATGCTGGTCGTTTTTTAATTATTGAAATTGAATCTGGTATTCCTTTATATGATGCGATTAAGAATGTTGAGAAGAACTATAAGATAATTGGGGTTTATTTTGGTGATATTATTAATAAAGTTTATTTGGGAACTAACTTAGAGGATGCTATTAATGAGACGATGGTTACAACGCCTTCTAATAATTTGAGGAAGGTTTTGTGGCAAATTTTAAACTCTATAAAAACTGGTGGGAATATTGGTTTGAGTCTTAGGTCTGTTATTGATCAAATTATGAAAGAGCAAAAAATTAGTGTTCAAGAGTATGGTAAAAAGCTTAATCCTTTGGCGATGTTTTATATGATGATTGCGATAATTGTTCCTTCTTTAGGTGTTACTATGATTGTTGTTCTTGCAACGTTTTTGGGGTTGCAAATTGGTTTGCCTATTTTATTATTCATTGCTGGTTTTTTAGGGTTTATTCAGTTCATGTTCCTTAATATAATAAAATCATCAAGGCCTAGTATTAGTACGTAGAAAATGTTTAAGAAAAAAAAGAGTGAGGACGTTGAATATAAAAAAAGTAAATTGAGTAAGTTTGATAAGCGTAAGCGTGCTAATAAAAAGAGTATTCGCAGTTTATTATCTGAGTTTTTAGTTAAGGCGGGTTCTGAGGCTACGCCTTCTCAAATTCATAGGAATGTTGTTTTATTTTCTACTATCTTTTGTGGTGTTTTATCTATTGGTGTTATTGCTGTAAGTGTCTTTTTAGGCTCGTTCATTGAGCAAGTGATTTATGTTTTATTATCTATTTGGACTGTTATTTTAGTTGGCGTTTATTTAATTTCTCTTCTTGCTGTTTTCTTTTATTATGATTCTCGTGTGTATAAAAGGACGCGGGAGATTGAGGAGGTTCTCCCTGAGTTTTTGCAATTAACTTCTGCAAATATTAGCGCGGGTATGACTATTGATAGGGCGTTGTGGTTCGCTGTGCGTCCTAAGTTTGGTGTTTTGGCTAAAGAAATTGAGGATGTTGCAAAATTTACGATTGCAGGGGATGATCTTGAAAAGGCGTTAGTTGACTTTTCTAATAAATATGACTCTGAGGCGCTAAAAGAAGCTATTAATTTATTGATTGAAGGTATGCGCGCGGGTGGGGAGATTGGTTTTTTGTTAAATCAGATTTCATCTAACATGCAAGATGTTAAGCTTATGAAAAAAGAGATTAGTTCTAGTGTTACTACGTATGTTATTTTTATAACTGTTGCAGCTATTATCGGCGCGCCTATTCTGCTTGCATTAAGTGGTCAGTTACTAGTTGTTATTTCCTCGCTTACTGATAGTATGGATGTTGATCAGGGTTCTGGTGGTTTTTTTTCATTAGACTTGGCGGGGGATAGTATTTCTATTAATGAGTTTCGTATTTTCTCAGGGGTCATGCTTTTATTTTCATCTTTTTTCTCCTCGCTCATAATAGGTGTTATTAGGAAGGGGTCGCCTAAAGAGGGGTTTAAGTACTTCGTTCCATACTTCGCGGTTTCTTTCTTTTTATTCTTTGCAGCTGACTTCGTGTTTGGGTTGCTTTTAGGTGGCTTGTTTTAGGTAAGCGAATTCGAAACATATTTATAGTTACTTAAGTTTCATTTTTTTAGTTTTAAAAAGAGGGGTTTTTATGAAAGTTGTATTTTTTGATTTAGAGCAGTGGGAGATTGATTATTTAAAAGAGAGAATTCTCGGTGTTGATGTTAAATATTTTACTAAAGGTATTAAAAACGTACCTTTTGATGAATACAAGGACGCTGAGGTTTTAGGTGTTTTTGTTTTCTCTCCCGTGTCTAAGGAAACTCTTGACTTGATGCCTAACTTAAAATTTATAATGACTATGAGCACTGGCTTTGATCACATTGATTTGGAGGAGTGTTCTAAGCGCGGTATTAAAGTGTGTAACGTTCCATCTTATGGTGAGAATACAGTTGCAGAGCACGCATTTGGTTTAATGTTAAATCTCTCAAGAAACATCCATAAAGCTTATGTTAGAACTGTTAAAGATGAGTTTTCTTTTGAAGGTCTTATTGGGTTTGATTTGAAAGGTAAGACGTTAGGTGTTATTGGTGCGGGTAAAATTGGTAGGAATCTTATTCGTATGGCGAAGGGTTTTGATATGAATGTTTTAGCCTTCGATCCTTTTCCTAATTATGATTTAAGTTCAAAATTAGGTTTTACTTACGCATCTTTAGATGAGGTGCTATCATCATCTGATGTTATCTCTTTGCATGTCCCGTTAAACAAACACACTTTTCATTTAATTAATGAGGAGAATATTCAAAAAATGAAAGATGGTGTTTTAATTATTAATACTGCGCGTGGCGCAATTATTGATACTCACGCGTTAATTAAGGGATTGGAATCTGGTAAGGTTGGTGGTGCTGGTTTGGATGTTTTAGAAGGTGAGCTTTTAATTAAAGATGAAAAAGAAATGGTTCACTCACTTAGTGCTCTTCCGCGTGAGCAGATGCGTTTGTTGCTTGAAAATCACACTTTAATGAAGATGTCTAATGTCATTGTTACGCCTCATTTAGCGTTTTATAGCAAAGAAGGCCTCACCAGGATTTTGAATACCACTCTTGATAATTTGTTTGATTTTTTAGAGGAGCGCGGCTTAAGAAATCAGGTTAATTAGTTTTTTTATTTTTTCGTAGGTTTTTCATTTTTTTAGTAGGAGGCTTTATATTTATGCGTCGTATTTTTTATTTTAATGCATTTTAACAATCCTTTAAGAGAAAAGTTGTTTTTTTTGGTTCGTGAGAATTCTCGCTCTTGCTTATCTGAATTTTCTCGTGAGAATAATTTTTCTGTAAAAAAAGTTCACTATGAGTACAACAAATTTAAAAAAGAAGGGGTGTGTAAACTCGCTCCGCTTATTAACTTTGAGAAGTTAGGTTTTTTTCGTGTTTTATTTTTTTTTAAAAACTCTGCTGATGCTTTAGCTTTTATTTCTAAAAAGTGTTCTTTTTTTATTAATAATTCCTTTAGGTTAGATAATGGTTTATTTGTTGAATGTGTGTTTTTCACATTAGGGGAGCGAGAGGATTTTATCTTTGAGATAAAAAAGCGGGGCTTATCATTTGAATTATTTGATGTTGAGGAAATTTTAAAGCAAGAAGATTTTTCTTTGCGCTCTCAATCTTGTATTTGATATGTTTCATTTCCTATTCTTTTACATTATTTGTTCTTATTAATTCTTTTTTTGGTTGTTTTATATAACGAAAAGTATTATAAATAAATCTTTTTTTCTTTTATTTATCATTTTTGTTAAAGGTGATTTTTTTATGGGAAAGAAAAATAAGAACAAGCCTAAGAAAGTTAGTGTTAAAAAAGAGAGATATGCTAAGTTTAGAAAAGAAAAGCCAGGCACGTTAAATATTAGTATGCCTGATTTGTCTGAAGATCAAGCAAGGCAAAAGAGAGAAGATGAGCAGAAAATAGATAAGTTTTTGCGCTTTTCTAAAAATCCTCCTGCAAAAGATGTTGTTGAGCGTAGGTCTAAGAGTAAAAGATAATCATTTTTTTTAATTTTTTTTCTCAATACATAAATTTAAAAAAGACTTCTTTTTTCTGTCTTTATATGGCATTTGACAAAAGTTTAGATAAGGAATTGTTTGGTGAGACTGTAGAATTTGAGACTACTCGTTTGAGGGTTAGTGTTTTTTCTTATAATGATGGGACGCCTAAGTTGCAGATTTCTAGGGAGAATAGAAATATGGATTCTGGTGAGTGGTCTTTTTCTAAGATGGGTCGTTTGACTAAAGCAGAAGTTGAGGCTATTTTTCCTTTAATTGAAAAAGCTAAAGGTTCTCTTTAATTTTTTTATATTTTTTTTATCAGTAATATTTATAAATAGCGCTGTGTTTCCACATCTTGCGTCCGAGTTAGTAGCGCGCAGGGCGATCATTTTTTTGGCTTTTGTCAAAAATATGTTTCTCTTGTCGCGTTATTTTGGATTTGAGTTGCGATTTTGTAAATTTAAAGGTATTTCAGAGGAAAGAAAAAAATGGCTGAATTTAGACACATTGTAAGAATAGCTGATACGGATCTTAAAGGTGAAAAGTCGATTCTTTATGCTATGAAGAAAATAAAGGGTGTTGACGTGGTTTATGCTAATATGGCTTTAGCTGTTGCTGGCGTTGACAAAACTAAAAAAGCAGGAGAATTGATTGAGTCCGAAGTTAAAAAAATTGAAGATGCTTTGAAAAATCCTGAGAAGCATAATGTTCCTGAGTGGTTGTTTAATCGTAGAAAAGATTATGAGACTGGTGAGGATAAGCATTTATTTGGTGCTAATTTGGATTTTGAAAAGGAAAATGATATTAAAAGGTTGAAGAAAAGCAAGACCTTCAAAGGGTTTAGGCATCAATGGGGAGTTCCTCTCAGGGGGCAGAGAACCAAGTCTAATTTTAGAAGGAATAAAGGTAAAGGTCTTGGTGTTAAGAGGAAAAAGTAAGGTAGTTTAAAATGGGCGATCCTAGAAAATTAAAAAACAAGTATAGAACTCCTATTCATCCATGGGAAAAACTTAGGTTGGATGCTGAGAGACCTTTGATGAAGGAGTATGGTTTGGTTAATAAAAAAGAGCTTTGGAAAGTTTCTTCTAAGCTTAAGAATTTTAAAGACACTGCTAAGCACTTGGTTGCATCTAAGACCGCTCAAGCGTCTGCTGAGAAAAAGCAAATGGTTGAGAGGATGAAATCATATGGTTTAATTAGTAGTGAGGAGCTTGATGAAATCCTCGGGCTTGATGTTGAGCAGCTTTTAGACAGGCGGCTTCAAACAGTTGTTTTAAAGAAAGGTTTGGCTAGAACTATTAAGCAAGCAAGGCAGATGATTACGCATAGGCATATCGCTGTTAATGGCACTAAAATTACTGCGCCTGGTTACTTGGTTAAAATTTCTGAGCAAGAGTCTATTTCTTTTATTCCAGGTTCTAAATTTAACAATGAGGCTCATCCTGAGAGGGCTTTAGCTGAGGCTAGTGAACTTCAAAAAGAGAAAGTTACTGCTGATAAAAAATCTAAACCTGATGAAAAAGAAGTTGCAGCTGATAAAAAAGAAGAGAGTAAAAGCGCGGATGACGAAAAACCGGCTGATAAAAAAGAAGTAGCTGAGAGCAAAAAAGAATCTGAGAGCGATGAAAAAGCTGGTGATGTTAAGCAAAAAGAAGATGATCAAAAGGCAACTCCTAAAGATGCTTCTTCTGATAAAAAAGCTGAAGAAAAATCAGAAGTTGAATCTAAAAAATCAGAAAGCGCTGATAATAAAGGTTCTGATAAAAAGGCTGATGGGGGAGCTGATAAGTGAGGTTTAAAATGGCAGATAATAAAATCAGATGGGGCGTGGCGCATGTTTATGCATCATATAATAATACTATAATTCATATAACAGATATTACGGGTTCAGAAACTGTGGCTTTAGCTTCAGGTGGTCAAATGGTTAGGTCTGATAGGTTGGAGAGTAGTCCTACTACTGCTATGGCTGCAGCTAAAAAAGCTGCTGAGCTTGCAATGGATAAAGGAATTAGAGCTATTCATGTAAAAATCAGGGCTCCTGGTGGGCATAATGGTCCTACTAATCCTGGTCCTGGCGCTCAAGCTGCTGTTCGTGCTCTGTCTCGTAGGGGTTTGAGAATTGGTTTAATTGAAGATGTTACTCCTCTTCCGCATGGCGGTTGTCGTAAAAAAGGCGGTAGGAGAGGTAGGAGAGTTTAAGGGTGTTAATTATGAAATTATCTCTTTTAGAAAAAAATAAAATAAAATCAACTTTTGAAGTTAGCGGTTCAACGCCTGCTTATGTGAATACGCTTAGGCGTATTTTTTCATCACTGGTGCCTACTATGGCGATTACTAGCGTTGAGTTTAAGCAAAATTCGTCTGCTTTATATGATGAAGTTGTTGCGCATAGGCTTGGGTTGTTAGTTTTAAAGACTGATTTATCGTCTTATAACTTTCCAAAAGATGGTGCTCCTGTGGGTCCTGCGACTCATTGCACATTTAAATTAAAAGTTGTAGGTCCTAAAACTGTTTACGCATCAGACTTAAAAAGTAGTGATCCTGCAATTAAGCCTGTTCATCCTGGTACTATTATTGTTAAATTATTAGAAGGTCAAGAGTTAGAGCTTGTTGCTACTGCGAATCTTGGTGTGGCTAAGACTCATAGTAAGTGGTCGCCTGGTTTAATGTCTTATTACTATAAGCCAGATATTAAAGTTAACAATAAGTCTCCTTCGCTAAGTGATGTGAGAGATAAGTTTCCTAAAGAGATTTTTAATGCTAAAGGCGAGATTGATGTTAAAAAAATCAATAGTCCTCAATTAATTGATGCTTGTAGGGGTATTGATGAATCCGTTGTTAGTATTAGTTATCCTAATCCTCAAAAAGATTTTATTTTTACTATTGAGCCTTGGGGGCAATTATCTGTTGAAGAAATTGTGGATGAAGGAGTTAAAATATTTAATTCGCAACTTGACGATTTTAAAAAGTTGCTCAAGGAGGTTTAAAGCTTGCGCGAGGGTGGCAGAGCCTGGTCAAATGCGCTAGCTTGAGGGGCTAGTCCCTTATTGGGTGCGCGTGTTCAAATCACGTCCCTCGCATCAAGATTATTATCAAAAAAATATGTGAGAGCTTAAAAATGGCAAAGATGAATCATAAAAACAAAGAACTCGTTGGATTAATCTCTGAATTGAAGAGATTGTCTATTGAGAAAAAGGTAAAGATTTGGAAGAGAGTGGCTGAAGATCTTGAAAAGCCTACTAGAGATAGGAGGATTGTTAATATTTACAAGCTTGATAGGAACACTAAAGATAAAGAAGTTGTTATTGTTCCTGGTAAAGTTTTGGGTACTGGGGATCTTTCTCACTCAGTTGATGTTGCGGCTTTTAGTTTTTCAGATGATGCTTTTAAGAAGATATCTGAAAAGGGTAAGGCTTTAACGATTAAGGATATTATGAAAAATAATCCTGAGGGAAAAAATATTAGGATAATGGGTTGATTGAGATGATTGTTGTAGATGCTAAAGATTTAATACTTGGAAGGATGGCTGCTTTTGTTGTCAAGCAAGCATTTATGGGTGAGACTGTTCATGTTATAAATGCTGAGAAAGCGGTAATTACTGGTGATAGGAAAAAAATTTTGGGGGAGTATAAGGCTAAGCGTAACTTAGGTGCTCCTTTGATTGGTCCTTTTTTTCCTAGGCAACCTGATAGGCTTGTTAAGAGGACTATTAGAGGGATGCTTGATTATAATTCTGCGAGGGGTAAGGCTGCTTTTAGTAGGATTAAGTGTCATATTGGTGTTCCGTCTTCATTTAAGGATAAAGAGGTTGTTTCTTTGCCTGATTTTAATGTTGAAAAAACTCATGCAAAGTATGTCTCTGTTGAGAGGATTAGTAAAGAGTTAGGTGCTAAATTTTAAGGGTTGTTGAAAATGTCAAAGAAAAATATTATTGTTAATGCGAGTGGAAAAAGAAAAAGCGCTGTGGCTAGGGCGACAATTAAAGAGGGGAAGCATTTTGTT
The DNA here is from genome assembly GCA_964501945.1 of uncultured Methanosarcinales archaeon. GTDB lineage: Archaea > Nanobdellota > Nanobdellia > Woesearchaeales > 21-14-0-10-32-9 > 21-14-0-10-32-9. The sequence continues at coordinate 32,970 of CAZCTY010000003.1, read as the reverse complement.
AAGGTTAACAATGTTTCACTAGATGTTCTTGAGCCTGACATGGCTAGGCTTAGGATTAAGGAGCCTTTGCTTCTTGCAGATGATTCTGTTAAGAAGTTGTCTATTAGTGTGAACGTCACTGGTGGCGGGGTTACTAGTAGGGCTGATGCTGCTAGGTTGGCTATTGCGAAGGCTTTAGCTGAGTATGATGAGAGTTTAAGACAGGTTTTTTTAGATTATGATAGGCAATTATTGGTTGCTGATGTTCGTAGAAAAGAGACTCGTAAACCTAATAGTCAGGGTAAAGCGAGGGCTAAGAGGCAAAAATCTTACAGGTGATTTTATATGATAATTCCGGTTAGGTGTTTTAGTTGTGGCAAACCCATTGGTCATCTTTGGGAAAAGTATCAGGAAAAGTCTGTTTCCGAGGAGAGGGGCAGAGTTCTCGATGACTTAGGTGTTGAGAGGATGTGCTGTAGAGGCGTTTTCCTTGGCCAAGTTGATTTATTGGAAACTGTTGCTCAGTTCAAAAAGAACTAATTTTTTTTTTAGTAATTTTTTTATATTCTAATTTTCTTATTTAATATTTATTATGAATCTCGTATTACCTTCGGCTAAGCCTTTTAAAAAATCTTTATCGGATGTATCTACGTGTTTTGTTTTAGATGATTTAATTTCTTTAGAAGTTGAAGCTTTAAGTAATGTCAGGGAGGGTCTTTGTGGTTTGTATCCTAATTTAGAGCCTTTTTTTGAGTTGTATTCTGTTCATCATTTGAAGTTTTTTGAGAGGGCTAATATTCTCATGTCTTATTTGGATGTTGATGTGTTTAATGATTCTGTTCATAAAAAAGAACTCGGTGAGAGGATTTGTGAGTTTTCTGGTTTGGTTTTTGATTTTTATAATTCTTTTTTTGATGGTTTTAATGAATTTTTAAAAATTCAGCACGAGAAAGGAATTCGAGAGTTGGTTTTTAATGAGTTTTCTCTCGGTGAGGTTTATAAAAAATCAGTGTCTTCATTTGATATATTGAGGCTCTCTGATTCGTTTTGGGGTTTTTATATCTCTTTTTTAAAAAATGTTCCTTTTAGGGGGGATTATGATTCTTTTTTTGATGATTTATCTATTAGGTATGGTGATTCGTTAAATCCTATGGTTAGTTATTCTAATAATTTCAGCTTAAATTATTTCAATCCTAACGTTGAGTGTGATGCGCGTAATTTATCTTGTGAGAGAAGTGTTTTTTTTGGTTGTGGTTTTGAGGAGTTATCTTTTTTTAAATCAGAATATCATGACGCGTTAACTAAGTTTAGGCTTGATTTGCTTAAATGACTGCGCATTATATAGAAATGCGCGCCGAAGAGTGGATCTAACTCTCGCAAAGCAGTATGTTCTTCGAAGTTCCTCCTTCCTGCAACCCCTCAAACACCGATGTTCAAGGTTATGGCTGCTCCATTCCTGGCCTGACCAGTTTCCCTTAAGCAACGATCAAGAGGGACAGGATATCGACAGTTCTTCGAAGACTGCCTCACAAAAGCAGACCTCTTCTTCGGCTTCGCCCCCCACATAAAGCCGGTTTTGGGTTACAAGGCACGGCTAACGCCCCGGGCTAGCACTTGTTGGTAATGTTTTTGTATTTATAAATGATTTGGAACAAAAAAAGAAATTTAATTACTTTTTGGTAACAAAAAACAAAACATTTATATATTTGTTTTCCTTATATATTTATTATGAATCAATTAAGTTTATTTCCTCAAAGAAAACCAGCGCATTATGATAGATTTATTGATGAAAAAAAATATTCGCCAAGAGGGCCTAAAAAAGAAAAACACCCTGAAGAACAAAGAGAGCAAAACATATCAAAATTAGAGGAGGAAATTATAGGTGATTACGTTGATTTGAGAGTTGAATTTGATTCTGCAAGTGCTTGGCTCAATGAAGCAAAAACATATCTTAATGCTGACTCTGATCAAAAAAGGGCTTTTTTGATGAAAAAACATCCTAAATTTAGGGGGGAAGGCAAATCATCTCAAGATATCTCTAATTATTCTCCTGGAGAAATATTTGGCTTATTTAATGGTTTATACAATTCTTATCAAAAAAGTCTTAAAAAACAATCAGAAGAATTGGCTAGCTTCGAGAAAGAAAATCAAAATATTTTAGGAAAATATGCTCACAACTAATTCTTATTGTATTTTATTTAAAATCAAAAACTTATTTAATGTAATTGTTTTTCTTTAATATAATGACGGTAAATATAACTATGCTTGGAACGAGTAGCATGGTTCCAACAAAGGATAGGAACGTGCAAGCTATTCACCTAGAATATAAAGGAGAGGGTATATTATTTGATTGTGGTGAGGGCACCCAGCGCCAAATGAATATAGTGGGTATAAATAGGACGAAGGTTCAAAAGATATTGATTAGTCATTGGCACGGGGATCATGTTTCTGGTTTGATAGGTTTAATTCAAACGCTTGGAAATTCTAAAGATGTTTCTCAATTGAAAATTTATGGCCCTTCTGGAACAAAAAAATCTATGAATCATTTGCTCAATTCTTGTATTTTTGATTTAACTGTGGACTTGGAAATAAATGAATTGGATATTTCTGAAAAAAAAGTTTTTTTTGAAAATGAAAATTATTATTTAGAAGCGGCTCCTCTAAATCACAAAGTTCCTTGTATTGGTTATTCTTTTGTTGAAAAAGATAGGAGGAGAATTGATTTAAATAAAGCAAAAAAATATGGTTTAGTTGAAGGTCCTTCTTTAGGCGAGCTTCAAAAAAACATTCCTATAAAAAAAGACGGTAAATTAATAATGCCTGATGATGTTTCTTTTATTGTTAAAGGCAAAAAAGTGTCTGTTATAGCAGATACTTCTTTCTCTGCTAATGCTCAAGTTTTAGCTAATGGTGCTGATGTTTTAATATGTGAGGCAACATATAAAAAAGAAGAGGAAGAAAAAGCCAACGAGTATAATCATTTAACCTCTGAGCAATCTGCTTTAATTGCAAGCAACGCGGGTGTTGGAAAACTTGTTTTAACTCATTTCTCTCAGAGGTACAAAGATTTATCTGATTTATTTGAGCAGGCAAAGAATGTATTTCCTAATACTGTTTTGGCTTTTGATTTTATGAAGATAAAATTATAATTTTTTTACGCGCACAATTGTTCTTCTTTTATTTCTCCAGAGTATGTGTTGAATAATTTTATTTTTTCAATTAATTTTTTGGGGTTGTAAAATTGGTGTGGGTTGTTGCTCTCTATTTGTTGTAGTGCTTCCTCTGTTATTTTTCGTATCCCTCTATCTGGTGTTAAAACGTGCGTTTCAAGTCCTTCTGCGGCTCTTGTAAGTGGCCCTGCTACGAGTAATCTGTCAGCTTCACTGTACTGTCCTCTGTTATGTTTTCTAACAATATCTCTTCTTACTAACTCGTAAAAGAAATTGTATGTTTGGTGTTGTGAAAAATCATAAACTGAGTTTTCCATTTGTTTTTTTATATCTTCCATTCGCTCAAGTATATTTTTTAAAGTTCGTTCATTATCTTTTGCAGGTCCATTAAGGCTTTGTCCGAGACGCTTTATAGGTTTCATAAAAGCTAGGTATTCTTGTTCTACTTTCTCGTAAAAAGTTTCAAATTCTTCGTTTACTGGGAACACTGTGTAAACATTTGGTTGTTCTAGTAGTGCGTAATTTTTCATTGTCTCTATTTCTGCACATTTCAAAACCTTTTTTTTTAATTCTGAGAATTTTTTTGATCGTTGTAAGTGTCTGAGCCACATAGCACTATTTTTTTCTTTTGGTGCATTTGTGTCAACCAACCAAATATTTTCCATTATATAATAGTCACAGGAGAGGTTATTTATATATTTTTTTAAATCTTATTCAGAAATATTTAAATATTAAAGTTCATATTCTCTTATTGCGTACGATGTTTTATTTTTTTGGGAAAAGAGAGGTGGCTTGCAAGGCTTTTATGTCTTGCAGTCTTTTTATTTGGGGGTATGAAAAGTGGTGAGAATTGCAATTAATGGTTTTGGAAGAATTGGTAGGATGGTTTTTAGAGCAGGGCATAAAGATCCTGATATAGATTTTGTTGCTATAAATGATTTGGCTGATACTAAGACTTTGGCTCATTTGTTAAAATATGATTCATCTCAAGGTATTTTTGAGGCTGATATTTTTCATGATGAGGAATCTATTACGGTTAATGGTAATAGAATTCAGGTTTTTTCTCAAAAAGATCCTTTTAATCTTCCTTGGAGGGAGTTAGGTGTTGATATTGTAGTTGAGAGTACTGGTCTTTTCACTTCAAAAGAAAAGGCTTCTTTGCATATTAGTGCGGGTGCTAAAAAGGTTTTATTAAGTGCGCCTGGAAAAGATGTTTTAACAATTGTTAAAGGTGTAAATGAGCATTTGTATAATGGTGAATCTGTTGTAAGTAATGCGTCTTGTACTACTAATTGTTTGGCTCCTCTCGTTAAAGTGTTGGATGATAATTTTGGCGTTGAGCGTGGTTTTATGACTACTATTCATGCATACACAGGTGATCAAAGATTGCTTGATGCACCTCATAAAGATTTGAGGCGGGCTAGGAGTGCTGCTATTAACATTATTCCTACAACTACTGGGGCTGCTAGCGCTGTTGGTAAGGTAATGCCTCATCTTGATGGGAAGCTTGATGGTAATGCTATTAGGGTTCCTGTGGCTACTGGTTCAATAACTGATTTTAATTGCGTGTTAAAAAAAGAAGCATCTGCTAAAGAAATAAATGCTTTGTTTAAAAGCGTTTCACATAGGGAGTTGAAGGGCGTTCTTCAATATACTGAGGATCCAATTGTAAGTTCTGATATTGTTGGTAATTCTCATTCTAGTATTTTTGATGCTATGAGTACTAACGTAATAGATGGCAAATTTGTAAAAGTTGTTTCTTGGTATGATAATGAATTTGGTTATAGTTTTAGGATGATTGATTTATTAAAGTTAATGGCTGAGAAATAATTTTTTTTTATTTTACTATGAAGCTTGCATAGCCTACGACGTTGTTTGTATCGCGTGTCGTTTTAGCGGATGTGCTATATTCTACGAGTTCGGGTTTTTTTCCAAGTTCTTTGAAAATCCTATTTGCTACTTTTAGTGGATTGCTTCCGCATGCATCCTCTGGTGTTACATCTTTTAAATTCAATATTTTATTAATTGTCTCATTATCTACTTCTCTTGCATCTCTCTCTGTTAAAAAATGGCTTAGGTCCGTGCTTATTATTAGGAGTGTTTTATTATCTAAATATTTCATTATCTCTTTTGATATTTTATTCAAATCTACTTCGTTTATATCTCCTATTATTATTGGTAGTAGTTTGAATTTTTTTAATTTTGTTTGTAGAAATGGTAAGTGTACTTCTATTGAGTGTTCTTGTTTGTGCACGATTTTATTCGTTGTGAACGCTTCGTTTTCAGTTTTTATTTTCCATATTGGTGTTTTTCCTATAGGGGTCATCCATTCATCGTTTTCATCAAATACTGCTTTTTTTGTGTATACTGAGTGGTTCGGCGCGAGGATTATAACTTTTTCATAATTTTTATCTAATTTTTTATATACTTCTCCTGCTGTTTTTCCTGAATATGCGTGTCCTGCGTGCGGTACTATTATTGCAAAATATTTTTCTTCCGAGTCAAATTCTCTTACATACTCTAAACTGCTTTTTAGTGCGGCTGGCTCTGCTGGGTAGAACATTCCCGCAATGCTTGGAAATCTAACGCTCATTTTATTAAAAATGGGTTTTTTAGTTTATAAATATTTTTATTTATCTTTTCTTTTAAAGTAAATTTTTTATATAACGCATTGTTTACTTCATTTAAGGTTTTGTTTATGAGGGCGTTTTTGAGTAAAAAAGAAAAGGGGGCTGTTAGGTGTTTGGCTTGTGCTCATTCTTGTTTGATATCCGAGGGTAGTAGAGGTATTTGTTCTGTTCGTAAGAATAAAGGGGGTGAATTATTTCTTGAGGCGTATGGTTGTGCTGCTTCTTTTGGTGTTGATTTCGTTGAAAAAAAGCCTCTATATCACTATCTTCCAGGTTCTAAGACTTTTTCTTTTGGCACGCTTGGTTGTAATTTTAGGTGTGTGTTTTGTCAAAATTTTGATATAAGCATGCCTCTCTCTTTTAACTTTGAAAAAAATTTATCTCCTAAAAGAGCTGTTTTTTTGGCTTTACAAAATGATTGTAAATCTATTTCCTACACTTATAACGAGCCTGCGGTTTTTGCTGAGTATGCTTTAGATACTGCGAGGCTTGCAAGAGATGCGGGGTTGAAAAACATTCTTGTTTCTAATGGTTTTTTTTCTAATAATGCCTTAGATCATTTCGTTGAGGTAATTGATGCAGTTAACATTGATTTAAAATCTTTTAGTGATGATTTTTACAAAAAGCATTGTGGTGGTAGTCTTAATCCTGTTCTTGAATCAATCAAAAGGTTTGTTCGTGAAAAAGTTTGGGTTGAGGTAACTACTTTGGTAATTCCTAATTTAAATGATTCAAAAGAGAATTTTGAGGCGATTGCGAAATTTATTGCATCTATTGATAAAAATATTCCTTGGCATATCTCAAGGTTTTATCCTGCACATAAATTAAAAGATGTTGATTTTACGTCTGTTGAATCTTTAGAGCTTGCTAAAAAAATAGGTTTGGAGGCTGGTTTGAAAAATATTTATATTGGTAACGTTCCTTATGGTAATAATACTTATTGTGATAATTGTGGTTCTGTTTTAATTAGGCGGGAGCATAATGTCGCTGTATTTGTTAGAGAAAAATGTTCTTGTGGTAAAACATTAGGAGGTGTTTTTATATGATGGATGAGCATAAAACTTTTTTATTAAAAATTGCCAGGGATGCTATTTCTGCTAAGTTAAAAGATGAGGAGTTGCAAGTAGGGGATGTTCCCTTAGAGCTTAAAAAAAATGGTTGTTGTTTTGTTACTTTGAAAATTAATAATGAATTAAGAGGCTGTATCGGGCACTTAGAGCCTTTTGAGCCGTTGTATAAAAACGTCATTAATAACGCTGTTAATGCAGCTTTTAATGATGAGCGTTTTGAGCCTTTATCTTTATCTGAGTTAGATGTTTTAAAAATAGAAGTTTCTGTTCTAACTCCTCCTGAGAAGGTAAATTATGATGGTGTTGATGATCTTTTAGGCAAGATTTCTTCTGATCATGGTGTGATTTTAAAAAAAGGTTTTTTTCAGTCAACTTTTCTGCCTCAGGTTTGGGATGAATTTTCTTCTAAAGAAGATTTTTTGGATGCTTTATCTATGAAGGCTGGTTTAAATCCTGATGCGTGGAGGCATGGCTTGGAGGTCTTTGTGTATCGCGTTTTAAAATTTGAAGAATAGCAATAAAACAAAAGCTTTATATATTATGAATTCCTTTTCTTTTTTAATTTAAGGAGTGGCAGGTGGTATTAAATGCTTAAAATGAAAAAAATTACTGAAACTTATGATATGAGAGTGTTTACTGACTCAGGTGATTATTTTGGTGACATTGAGGAAGTAATTGTTACTGAAACCAAGATTTTTGGTTGGAAGGTTCGTGCAACTAAGAATTCTTTTTTAGCTAAAGTTTTAGGTTCTGCGAAAGGTGTCATTGTGCCTCATCAATTAGTTAAAAACATTGGTGATATAATGATTATTAGTAAAGCGGCAGTTCCTAGTTATTCTCCTGACGAAGAATAATTTTTTTTTATCTTTTTTTTCTAAATATTTATATATTTCTTTATATTATTTACTAATTTACCGTGGCTGATTTTAATTATTTGAAAAGTTCTTTTTTTCCTAGAGGGGGCTCTGTTAAAAAACTTGGTGTCTCTAGGTTATATTTGGATGAGATTTTATCTCAAAACATTTTGCCGCCCTCGCCGTCTTTGCTCTTTAGGTTAAATAAAGAATATGATGTTCCTATATCTTTGTTGCTTGGTGATGATTTTTTATCTAAATCTATTGATCATCCTTTATTGTTCTCTTCTGAGAAATTATCTTTTAACTCTAAATTTATAAGTGATATTTCTAAAAGGTTTGGCGGGGATCAAAATTATGTTGCTTTTGCTGATGATTGGGAGAAGTGCTCAGCTTTATCTGAATTAGTATCGCAGCATTATTCTTCATTAAATGTTGCTGGGCGTCTTGCTAATGTGTTGTTGAATTTTTCTTCTTATTTTTCGTCTTTATCCTCTGACTTTTCTCAAGAGGTTCCCGCGGAATTTGAATTTAATTATGAGGATGGTGTTTTTGATCCTCGTGTGTGTGAGAATAAACGTGGTATTTCATTTGATGAGTTTTTAGATGTTTCTGTGTCTGATTCAAAGGTTACTTTTTCACTTAAAGATCATTTTTTGACGAGAACTGTTATTAAATCTATTTCAACTGATACTGATAATTGGTTGCCTTTATTCGTGGATGGTTCTAGGCGTACATCTGAGAAGGGGAATGAATTTAATAAGGTGCTCGTTGAGTATAAAAAAGACGTTCCTCAATCTGTTTTAGATTCGCTTCGTAGTGAAACTGATTTCTCGTACAACAATCTTTCTTTTAATTCGGATTTTTTTCTTTTATCTAATCGTGGTGGCTTGGTTTTATTTGACGAATCTTTATTGTTATCAAAGCCTGATGTTGCGGGGCGTAGATCTCTTTATCTAAAAAATAGGCCCGCGTTTTCTTTAGAATCTGATAGGGTTGTTGGTTTTTATTTTTATCCGCAAGAAAGGGAGACGCATTCTATTAGTTCTAGTGCTGCGAATAGGTTTTATCCTGGGCCTGCTACTTTGTTTTTAGCGAATCGCTTTCAAAATTATATGGAAAACAGGCTTTGATTTGTTTTAGAATTTTTTTTACTCTTTTGCGTTGCTAAGTTCAATTATTGCTTGAGCTAGGTCTCCTTCGCATATTTCTATTGCGGCTTTAGCTTCTTCTTTTGTGCAATTTGTTTGTGTCATAACCATTTCTACATCTTCTTCGCTAATATCAGGGGTTTTGTCTATCTCTGCCTCTTCTATTTGTCCTGATACTTGGAAGGTTTCTTGTCCTTGCATGTTCACTTTTTGGACTGATGGTTCTTTGATTACTATTTCTTTTTCTTGTGTTTTTATTATGACTTCTGTTGCAGGTATATCTTCTTGTTTTATACCCATTTGTTTCATTGCTTGTTTCATTTGTTTTGGGTTAAGGCCTGGAATCATTTTTTTCACCTCTAAGAATTATTTTCTTTATGCGTTTGATAATAGTAGGACAATTACTACTAATACTATAATCATGATGATTGTTACTTGTGGTGAAATCATAATCTTAGAATATGTTGCATCGAAGTATCTTGTAAGTCCTGCACCTGATGACGGCATGTTTATTTTATTATCTTTTCTGCTCATATTTTTATGAGAATGCGTTTTTGTTTAAAAATATTGCTATGTTTTTTATTTTTTTAGGGGAAAGAGTTATATATTAGATTGGTCTATCTCTTTTTTATGATTCCGATAAGTAGATGTGGAAATTGTGGGAAGGCTGTTGATATATCTGATTCTATTTTATTTCAAGGTAAGTCTTTTTGTAGTGAGAATTGTAAGCAAGAGTTTTTAAAGCTTCAAGGATGATTTTTTTTCATAGCTCTTCTGAGTATTCTTCAAAGTATTTATTGAGTGTGTTTTTTGGTCGTCCCCAGGTTAGCTTTTCCCACAATCTTTCGTGGTAGTAATAAATTATCAGTTTGATTATTACATCAAATGCGCCTATTGCTCCTGCAAAAGACAAGCTACCTGTAATAAAGTAGATTATTGTCATGGTTACTAGTGTTGCGATTGCCCTAAAGCTTATTGCTTTTGCCACACTTCTTTTTTTAGCTTCTCTCATAACTACCACAGTATACTTATATATATACCTAAATACTTTGATATTTATAAGTTTTTATGAAAATAAAATAATTTTTTCTTAGAAAAAATGCTTTTCTACGCCTCATGCGTGTTTTTTTTATGTTTTTCAAATGCTTTTTTGAACTCGTTTTTTGCTTTTATTATTGAGTCTTTATAATTTATTATTGGTTTTGCATAGCTTAGTGGTTTGTTTAAAAAATTGTGTATTTCAAAATTACTAGTATTTTCTAATTCAGGTAACCATTTTTTTATGTATTTACAATCTTTATCAAACTTTTTTTGTTGAAGCTGCGGATTAAATATTCTAAAAAAAGGTTGCGCGTCACAGCCTGTTGAAGCTACCCATTGCCAGTTTCCATTATTAAGGCAAGGATCGTAATCTACTAGTTTTTGAGCAAAATATTTCTCGCCAAGTCTCCAATTAATTCCGAGATTTTTAACTAAAAAAGATCCTACGATCATTCTCGCTCGCCCATGCATCCACCCTGTTTTATTTATTTGCCTCATAGCTGCATCAACTATTGGAAATCCTGTTTTACCTTGCATCCATGCATCAAGTTCGTCTTTTTTTCCCCACCACTCTATATTTTTAAATTCTTCTCTAAATGATTCTTTGAAAACCTTCGGATAAAAATATGCTATATGTGTGAAAAAATCTCTCCAATAAAGTTGCTTGATTAAGGGGTGTGCGAAATAAAATTTTGCTCTCAAATGCCAATAAAGTTCTCTTACTGATATAGTTCCAAATTTTAAATGGGCTGAGAGCTTAGTTGTGGCATCTTCAAAAACAAAATCTCTGTTTGTATCATAGTCTTTTTTATTCTCTATCTCTCTCATAAGCTTTAATCCTTCAACTCTTCCTCCTCTAACCATTATGTGAGGATTTTTTTCTCTAACACCTATTTTCGCTTTTTTATTTATTTTTGATTTTGCATAATTTGTGTATTTATTGCTCCTGGGCTTTTCAACATCTATTGTCATTGCCTTGTTTTGAAAAGCTGTAGCTACTTTATACGGTTCTCCTTGCGCATTAAGAACACTTCCTGGCGGGTTTAGTAAATAATCGTGGTTCTCAATTAAACTTATGTCTAATTTCTCACAAATATTTCTAATTTGTGCATCTCGCACCTTACTAAAAGGAGTGTAATCTGAATTTATGAATATGGCATCTATATCTTCTAATTCTTTTAAATCTTTGAGAATTAGCTCTAAATTTCCTTCAAGCACTACGAGTTCTGCTCCTTTTTTTTGCAACTCTTTTTCAAGCTCATCAAGGGAATTAAGCATAAATTCAAACGCATTATTGCTAAAATATTCGTGGCCTCTTTGTCGCTCATCAAAAACAAATAAGGGTATAACTTCTTTTGATGTTTTGAGCGCGTTTATCAGGCCAGTATTATCATCTATTCTTAGATCTCTTCTAAAAATATATAGTGCTTTTTTGTATTTTGCCATTTGTTATTCATTACTTTTTTTTATTTTATATAAAAGTTAACATTTCAAATTATATTTTTTTAATTTCCTTAAATATTATATATGTTGCATTATTCTCTTTTACTTATGCTTAAAAAAAGTCTTTTGGCCGGTTTGTTTTTTTTAGCGCCTAAACTAGTTGATAGTCCTTCTAATCTTTCAAGCTTAGATGGTTTTTTTCTTGGTGATGTTGAAATTTCAAAGTATGCTGAGGATAGGGATTTTTCTGATAAGTATGATTTAGCAAAAACTTTTTGGTTAGATTCTTACGGTGAGGGGTATGCTGATGAGTTGAAAAGTTTAAGATTAGCATTAGAAAAAAAAGGTCATGCTCAAAATGATATTTATAGGCTTTTTAGGAATGTTAAAATTGATGATGATGTGACTCGTTTTTTTCAAGATAATATTTTAAAATCTACAGATGAGGAAGAGATAAGCTTTGAGGAATACTCTAAGAGAGTGGGTTTAGATTGGTTCGTTGAAAACGCGCAAGGATTTGCTCAAGAGCATAGTGATCTTTTGATTAAAACTCAAAGAGAGCAAGGTGTTGATTTAAGAGTTATTGTTGGCATTTTAGGTATTGAAACAAAATTTGGTGATAGTAAGAATCTTGGAAGTCATAATTTAATTAATAGTTTGGTAACTCAATATGTTACTTTAGACAGGCAAGAATTTGCTTTAAGGGAATTAAATTATGTTTTAAAACTCTCTGAGATGTTTAATAGGGATTTATCTTTTGTGAAGAGTTCTTATGCTGGGGCTTTTGGTATAGGGCAATGGCTTCCATCTTCTGTAGTTTATTATTCTAAAATAAATTCTTTTGATGATTTGTTCAGTATTGAGGGTATGATTCCCTCTGTTTCTAATTATTTAAAAAGTCATAATTGGGATTCTTCAGCTAATTTTCAAGATTTAAATAGTAGTGAGAGGAATTGGTCTGCGGTTCGTGCTTATAATCCTAGCAATACTTATGTTAGAAGCGTTAATAAAATAGCAAATGGTGTTTTTCTGCCATTAAATGAAAAAGTGAAAAAATAAAAAAATAATTATATTTGAAAGTTCCTCGTGTATCCTTTGCGCTCTAGGTCAAAGTGAAAAAATTTCACAAATTCTTCTATCTCGCTTTGAGGCATGTCTTTCATTTTAAGCCAATCAAGAATGTGTTCTGTGTGGCAATAGGTACATATGTCCATGAAGCCTTTGCATTTTATGCATTCATTTTCATTAAACTTGCCTAAAGTCATCTTTTCTGTCTCTTGGCTTAGCTCGTTTATTAGCTCTGGCTTCTTTTCTCCAAGCCAATCTTTTACTTGCTCGGATATACAGCTTGGACATAACGGGTTTGTTATGTACTCTTTACACAAAACACACTCTTGCATCTTCACCACCTCCGGTTTTATTATACCTTCGGCTCTAAATCATCTTTTTATTCTCAGAATTAACTTGTCCGGCCCTTCTTTTTGGCTTGTTTTGAAATCCTAAGAATAAAAGTTTTGATTTCAAAGCCAGAAGGGCATGTTGTGTTTTTTAATGAATGTATTGCAATCTAGGTAAAATACATACTTTGTCCTAATATTGCATATATCATTCATTTTATTGCTCATTTCTTTTTTTTGGTATTTAAACTTTGCTATTTTTTTATTTATTTTTCATATTCTCTGTTGTTTTAAAAAGAATAGATTTAAATACTATTTAGTGATGTTTCATTAGTGTGTAGGTGTTAGTTTAGATGACTAAAATACTTAAGATTGAATTAAAGGGGTTTAAATCATTTGCTAGGAAAATAGAGGTGCCTTTTAGTGATGACTTTAATTGCGTTCTAGGTCCTAACGGTTCTGGCAAGTCTAATATTTTGGATGCGCTCTGTTTTGTTTTGGGTAAGGCTGGGGCGAAGGGGTTGCGTGCTGAAAAAACTGCTAATTTAATTTATAATGGTGGTAAGACAAAAAAGCCTGCAAAAGAAGGTGAGGTTTCTATTTTCTTTGATAATTCTAACAAGGTTTTTGGTGGCGAGGACGAGGTTATAAAAATTACGCGTCTTGTTAAAAGTAGTGGTCAGTCTGTGTATAAGGTTAATGATAAATCGGTTACGCGGAATCAAATTCTTGATTTGTTAAGCAAGGCGAAAATAAATCCTGATGGTTATAATATTATTTTGCAAGGGGATATTGTTAAATTAGTTGAAATGTCTGGTAATGAGCGTAGGCAGATCATTGAAGAAATCGCAGGTATTAGTATTTATGAGAATAAGAAGCAAAAAGCGCTAAGGGAGCTTCAAAGAGTCGAGGAAAAGATGAATGAGGCTGAGATAATTTTAACTGAGAGGAAGGCGCATTTAAAAGAGCTTAAATCTGATAGGGATAAGGCTTTGAAATTTAAAGATCTTGATGAGAAAATTAAAAGAAATAAAGCCACTGTTTTATTTGATGAGTTAAATACTAAAGAGAAGAAATCTTCTCAGCTTGATGCTGATGTGAAAAAATTATCTGATGAAATTTCTAAAGCGGAGGGTAGGGTTCAAAGCTCTCGTGAAAAAATTGATTCTCTAAAAAAGCAAGTTGATGATATAAATAAAGAAATTGAGCAAAAAGGTGAGCGTGAGCAAGTTGAGCTTCAAAAAGAGATTGAAAAGATAAAAGTGGATTTGGCTGTAAATAAGCAGAGGGTTTCCACGATTGATGTTGAGCTTGAGAAAATTGAAGCTAGGCGTAAAGAGTTGTCAAGTAGCTTTGAGGAAACTGATAGTAAGTTAAAAATTCTTATCAAGTCTAAAAAAGAGGCTGAGACGGAAATAAAAAATAAAGAGCTTGAAATTGAGCGTATTGATAAAAAAATTGAGGAATTTAGGAAGAAGAACAAATTGGAAGATGCATCTGAGATTGATAAAAAAATTGAAGAGGCTGATAACAATATTGAGTCTTTGCAAGAAAAGGTTAATTCTTTGAGGGAATCTCAGCAAGATATTATACGGGAAAAGGATAAAGTAGAAAATAAATTGAATACTATTGATGAGAAGATTAACAAATTATTATCTGTTAAAAAAGAGCACAAGGAGGCTTTAGATAAGCTTAAATCTATGAAGACTGAATTTAAGAAAACGGCCTCTGAGTTAAATCAGGCTTTATCTGAGGATGCGTCTATTTCTGCTCAATTATCTACTGCTCATAACAAGTTATTATCTAAAAAAGAAGAGCTTGCTAAACTAGAGGCTAGGACTGCTGCTTTGCGGGAGCAAACCGCTGGTGGTCAGGCTATAAAAGAAGTTCTTGATTTGAATTTGAAGGGTGTTTATGGTGTCATTTCTGAGCTTGGTAATGTTAAGTCTGAGCATTCTTTAGCTCTTGAAATAGCGGCGGGTGCGAGGATTAATAGTATTGTTACTGATAGTGATGAGACTGCTGCTAAGTGTATTAATCATTTAAAAAAATCTAAAACTGGTGTTGCTACTTTTATTCCTTTAAATAAAATAAAAACTGCTGGTGTCAATGAATCTTTGAGAGGTCTTAAAGGTAGGGGCGTTGTTGGTCTTGCGTTAGATTTAGTTTCTTTTGATAAAAAATATGAAAAGGCGTTTCAGTTTGTCTTTGGTAATACTTTAGTTGTTGAGGATGTGAGTTCTGCTAGGAAAATTGGTGTTGGTGGTACTCGTATGGTTACTATGTCAGGGGACTTGGTTGAAGTTAGTGGCGCGATGCAAGGGGGTCATAGGCATAGGGCTAAAAAAGCAGGTTTTGTTGAAAAAGAAACTAAGGATGCTATTGTTAAATTATCTGAGGAAATTTCTGATTTGGAATCTGTTAATTCAAGGCTTACTCAAAGTCGTAAAGATAATGATGAATTAATTAATAGGTTAAGGGAGTTTAAAGCAAACCTCGAGGGGGATATAATCAAGCTTGAGAAATCTTTGCGTTTAGAATCTGATGACATGGATGCTGATAGGTCTGTTAAAAAAGAATTACAGGAATCTCTTAAAAAATTGGATGGGGAATATGAAGATGTTTCTTCTAAGATTAGCGCGGCTAACTCCGAGCTTGCTCGTGCAAAGATTGAAAAGCAGAAGTTAAGGGAGCAAATAAATCAGTTGAGAAATCCTGCGCTTTTAGCTGAGTTGACTAGTTATGAGCAAAAGAAATCTGAGTTAAAAAATAAAATCGTCGAATTGAGGGGAGATATTAAAAATTCTAATTATCAAATTGAGAGTGTTTTAGGTCCTGAAAAAGAGAGCACGTCTAATATTTTCAAGCAGCTTGATAGGGAAGAGAAAGACTTCTTGGGGGAGCGTAAGAATTTATTATCTTCAATTAAATCTCAGGAAAAAGATCTTGTTTTAAAAGAGGGTAAGCAGAAGAAGTTCTATGAAAAATTCAAGGGTTTATTTAAGAAAAGAGAGGATTTTTCTAAGAAAATTGGTGATGAGGAAGCTAAGATTTTGAAAGAAAATGAGTTTGTTCGGATTAGGGAGCAAAAGGTTAATGCTCAAAATCTTGAAAACGCTGCTTTGAAAAGTGAGGTTGCGCGTATTAAAGTTGAGTTAGAGGATTATGAGGGTGTTGCTCCGTATAAGGATAAAGATATTGCTGCTGTTAAAAAGGAAATTAAAGAGTTTGAGAAGATGTTGGATGATTTTGGTTCTGTTAATATGAGGGCTCTTGATGTGTATGATTCTGTTGAGCGGGAGTATCAAAAGCTTCATGAGAAAAAAGAAAAGTTAAAGATTGAAAAAGAAGATGTTCTTGTAATGATTAATGAGGTTGATAGTAAGAAAAAAGAATTGTTTTTGAAAACTTATGATGTTGTAAATCATAATTTCAAAGAGATTTTTAATACGCTCTCAACTAAGGGGGAGGCAACTCTTAATTTAGAGAATCCTAAGGATATCTTTGAGAATGGTTTAACTATTAAAGTTAAGCTCTCTGGCACTAAGTACATGGATATTAGAAGTCTTAGTGGTGGTGAGAAGACGCTTACTGCTTTAGCTTTCTTGTTCGCGGTTCAAGAGCATGATCCTGCTGCTTTTTATATTTTAGATGAGGTTGATGCTGCGCTTGATAAGAAGAATTCTGAGAGGCTTGCGAGGTTAGTAAAGCAGTATAGTAAGCGCGCACAATATATTATTATAAGTCACAATGATGCTGTTATAAATGAGGCTGATACTTTGTTTGGTATTAGTATGAATGAGCATGGTGAGAGTAAGGTTACAAGTTTAAAAATTTAATTTGTTAGGGGTTTTTTTGTATGTCTATTGAGGAATTAATTGTAAACGTTGTTGCGGCTTTATTTTCTATTGGGGCTATCTTACTCGTTCTCTATTATATTAATAAGAAAGCGTTGCAAAAAGCTAAGCGTATGAATGAGGAGCTTAAAAAATTAGAAAAAGAGAAAGAAAATCAAAAAGAAGGCGAGCTTAGTGAGCATAATGAAGTGGCTTTTGATAAAAAGACGAATAATAAAAAATAATTTTGTTTTTATCTGACGGCTATGTCCCGAATAGATGTTTTTTGTATGCTGCCTAGCGAGCCACTAGGCTACAAAAACGATTTTACTAGACTCGGTTATACATAATTAAAAACATATATTAGCTCGCGCAGTATACTCTTTAATGTTATTTCGGACAGAGCCTATATGACAAATAATTTATAAAGGCGTATTTGTTCCTGGCGAATCATGGGAGTTGATGAATTAGTTATTGTTAATAATAATATTAAACGTGTTAATTCTTCTGATATGGCGTCTTCTGATTCAAAGAAAGTTATTCCAACATCTTCTTCTTTTGAGGCTGCTTGTGAGATTTTATCTTCATCTCCGAGGGTTGTTAATTTTGTTGGGGGCGATGGTACTTTTTCTGATACTTTAAATGAGGTGTTAAAAGTAGAGCCTGGTTTTTTGGATTCTTCTTTTGTGAAATTGTCTCCTTTTGGTTCAGGTAATGATAAATACAGGTTTTTAGAGGATAATGTTAATGGCGGCGGTGTTTTTAGGGATGATTTTTTAGAAGTTACTATTAATGATGTGTATAAAAGGTTTGTTTTTAATGTTGGTGGTATTGGCTTGGATGCTCAAGGTGTTATTGAATATGATAATTTATCTAGGGGTTTTAGCTCTTCTCTTAGGTATGTTTTAGCGTCTGCGAGGGCTATTGGTAAATTAAATGGTTATCAAGGCATTTTAAAATATGATGCTAAATTTTTTGAAAAGGATAATATGTCTTCTAAAGTTGATGTTATTAAGCCGGTTATGTTTTTGTTTATGGTTGGTAAATACTTCGGTAATGGTATGCCTATAAATGAGGGTGCTGTTTTTGATGATGGTAATTTTGAATCTGCGTATTTTTCTAGAGGTTCTAATTTTTCTTTGTATAAGTCGCTTGCAGAGCTCTCTTTTTTAAAGAAGCCGCAAATAAATAATGGTTTGGCGTCTTACTTTAAACATCCGTTATCTAGGTTGGATTTGAGTGTGTTATCTTATGATGATTTTTATTTTCAAAGTGATGGCGAGGTTTTAAAAGATAGAGAATGTTCTCCTGTCCCTGTTAAAGAATTATCTGTCAAGCCTGCGGGGAAGGTTAATTATTTGGTTTAATTATTTTTTTTTAGTAGTCGTTTAAATTTTTTTGGTTGTTTTCTTTTGAGAGTCTTTTGTATGTGGACCAGGTTTTTCTGAAAAATTCGTATTTATCCCAGTTTTCTTTTAAGAACATTATTGTTTTTGGGTCGCTTGGGTATCCGCTTCCAAAATCTGTTTTTGCTTCTTTTTTTAATTCATTTATGATTCTATCTCGTGTAACTTTTGCAAGTATGCTCGCAGCTCCAACTATTGTGTGGTTTAAGTCTGCTTTGTGTTCTGAGATTATTTCTATTTTTTTATTTATGTATTGGGATACGTATTCTTTGTATGTGTTGGTGTTATTTGATGGGCAGTCTAGTATTACTTTATCTGCTCGCACTTTATTGATTAATTTCGCGCTAACGACGCCTTCTAATTTGTTTAAGTTCATTTCAGGATTATTTAGGTTGTCGTCTATTTCTTGCGGGCTTAAAATCATTATTTCGTATTCGCATAATTTTTTTATTTTATCAAATATTATTTCTCTATTTTTTGGTGTTATTAGTTTAGAATCTTTAACGCCTATTGAGAGTAAATCAGGTATTTTTTCTTCATCTATTGCGCATATTGCCATAACCATTGGGCCTATAACTGGGCCTCTTCCTGCTTCCTCAACTCCTGCAACTCTCATTTTTTTATGAAATCTTTAAAGCTTTTTATAATTTGTTCTCTGTTTTTTGATTTTGCTATTTTTTTTCTAAGCTCAACGCTTCCAGTTATTCCTTTTGTGTATTGCATTGCGTGTATTTTTATTCTGGCAAAGCCTACTTCGCGTTCTTTAGCGTCTTGTGCGTATTTTAAAAATCCTTTTAGTTTCGTTGCGGGTTTTATTTCTTCGTATTTTCCTTTTTTTTCGTATTCTATTAATTGTTTAAAGCAATAGGGGTTTCCTCTAGCCCATCTTCCAATCATTGTGTAATCGCACTTTGTATTATTCATCATTTTTTTAGCGTCTTCTGGTTTTTTTATATCTCCGTTTCCCGTTATTGGTATGTTTAATTTTTCTTTTATTTTTTTTATTCTATCCCACTTCGCGGTTCCTGAGTATCTTTGGTTTACATGTCTTGCGTGTAGTGTTATCATGTCAATTCCTATATCTTCTGCTTGTTTTCCTATTTCTAAAAAATTTTCTTTGTGTTTATTTAATCCAAGTCTATATTTTAGTGTTACTGGTTTATTTGTGTGTTTAATTATTTTCTCAAGCATCTCTATTAGTAGTTTTGGGTTTCCCATTAATTCTCCGCCTGCTCCTTGTCCTAGGATGTTATTTGCGGGGCATCCTGAGTTAAAATCGTAGAATTCAAACTTGTCATCTATTAACTCTATTGTTTCTTTTATTTTTTCTGGTTTTTTTCCAAACAATTGTAATCCGACGCATCTCTCGCGTGTATCTTTTTTTATTTCATTTAATGCTTTTTGTTTTTCGCTGTATATGTAGTCTATGCTTGTGAGTTCTGTGTATGTTAATCCTGCTCCTTGTTCTTGGCATGCTAATCTGAACGCTGGGTCATTTATTCCTGCAAGTGGTGCTAAGAAGTATTTGTTTTTTGGTAATTTTTTAAACATGGTATTTTTAATCTTCTGGTGTTATAAGGATGTCTTTTATTTTGTTGAATAATTCGTTTTGGAATAGGTAGTATTGTGTTATGATGTCTATGTTTACTATTTCCTCTCGTCCATCTACCATGACTTTCATTGTTACGTGTCGTCTATATTCTTGTGTTTTTTCATGTATTTTCGCTCTAAAAACTTTTCTTAAAAGAAAATATAAGTTAACATTGTCGATTATTTGTTGATCTTCTTTGTATAGTTCTTTTATAAGGTTTCCTTTCTCTATTGGTGATCCTGGCATTTCTTCTATTTTTTTATTTTCGATGTTGTATTTTAGTAGTGCATCAAACATGTGGTTGTATGCATCTATCATTCTGCTTATTGTGTTTGTAAATATGTCTGCGGTTCTTGTGTATTTTAAGCTTACATATATTAAATGGTCTACTCTTTTTAATTCTTCTTTTGCATCAGTTAAAGATTCTATCATTTTTACTTGTCACCTTATATGTGTCATCTATTAATAATTTTGTTTTTTTTATTAATTCTTTTAAATCTTGAACGGTTATTGTTCTCATTTCATATGTTTCTGAGCACATTACAAATTTTTCATTTTTTGGAAATTCTACTGCGCTGTCTTTGTGTGCTTTGGATAAGTCCATTAGGGTTTTTAGTAATTTTTCGTGTTCTTTATTTAATTTATATCTTGGTATGATTTTTTGTTTAAATAGTGTTGCTTTTACGTCTAGTGATTCGTGGTAGACTGGTATTCTTTTAAACAATTTTTCATACTCTAGCATGCTTGAAACTGAATTTTCTGCGGCTTGTAGTAAGCTATTGACTGCTGAGACGAGAATTTTTGGGTCTTTAAACATTGGGTAGCTCATTGTTATCATGTGGTCTGCGACCTTAACATTTTGTTTAGCTTTTTCCCTCAGCTCTTTGAACTTCTCCATTACAAGAAGTAGTAAATTCACTGAGGTATATAAATTTTTGTAGTCTTTTTGGTGTGTTTTGTGTTTTATTTTTCAAGATTTTGTTCTATTTCAAGTAAGTCTTTTTTTAATATTGCATATAGCATTTGTATTGCTTCTTTTGTTGTCTTATCAATTATTGTGCTTCGCTCTTTGTATTTGAAGTTTAATTTTTTTGTTTTTGTTTTGTTTTTTGTTGCTATTGCTATCCATATTTTTCCTGATTTTTTATCTGAGGGGTCTGCGTAACCTGTGGTGCTTATTGAGTAATTTGTTTTAAATGTGTTTATTGCGCTTTTTGCCATCTCTATTGCTGTCTCCTCGCTTACAACGCCTTTTGTATCTATTGTTTTTTTATTTACTTTGAGAAGTTTTGTTTTTATTTTTGTATTATATGCTATGATGCTTCCGGTAAAGAATTTTGATGAGCCTGTATAGCTTATTAGTGCTCTGCTTATTGCGCCTCCTGTGCAGCTCTCTGCTGTGCTTATTGTTAAGTTGTTTTCGCTAAGTAAGTAGTGCACTTTTTTCTTTTGGTCGTGTAAGTCTTTTAATCTGTCAAATGCGCCTATTACTTTTAATTGTTTATATACTGCTTGGGGGAGGCCTTTTTTTGTTTTTATTGATGTTAGTGTTTTTCTTATATCTTTTGCTTTTATTCCTTTTATTCTCTCAAATTTTTCATTAAATTCATGTATTTCAACATCTTCTTTTTTAAATAGTTTTTTTACCCATTGATTCCCTGTAAATAGTACATCGAATGGTTCTGCTTTTTGTTTTACAAGTCTCATCCATTCTCTATCGCAGTTCGTGTCTGGTATTGTTATTAGTTTGTAGTTTTTTATATTGTGTTCTTTGAATGTTTTTTCTATCATATCTATTCTTTCATCTTTTGTGAAGGGGTTATTTTTTTGGTGTGCTTTTTGGCTTGATCCTATGATTAATTTTATGAAATATTTTTTTTTGTAATATTTTTTTATTATAGAAAGGTGTCCTGAGTGGAATGGTTGGAATCTTCCAATTATTAGCATGCTTTTCATTTTTTCTTTCTTGTTTTTATTTGTATCATATCGCCTAATGTGACTGTTTTATCTTCTTTAGAATCTTTTTTTGTTACAAGGTTTGGTTCGTATTTTTCAAGTAATGTAATGTTTAGTTTTCTCTCAAGTTTTTCTGCGAGTTTAATGCTTGGCTCTGCTTTTTTTGCCTCTATTTGTTGTATTAGTGATTCTTTTTCATTTAGTTGTTTTGCTAGTGTTTCTTGTTTTAATCCGAGTTTTTCTCTTTTTTTCTTAATTAATTGGTTATAATTATCTACTACGAGTATTATTGGTTCTTCTTCTTTTTTTGTTTGTTTTTCTTTGTATTTTACTTTAGGTTCAGGTGTATTAGTTTTTACTTTGCCTATTTTTTTTCCATGTGTTGCGCACATATTGCAAGCTATTAGTTTTGCAGATTCCATTTCTATGTGAAATAATTCTCCACTTTTACCACAAATATCACAATTCAAATAAATCCCTCCGCGATTTTTTTTTAATCTTTTATACTTAATCTTTTTGCAAGTTTTTTATAGTCTTTTGAGATTTTTTTCTCTGGGAACATGTAGACGTATGGTTTTTTTTCTTTCATGGCTTTTAAAAATCTAAAATCTTCTGGTATGATGCTTAGTGCTGGTATGCCTAAAAAGCCTTCTATTTCTTCTTTTGGTAGTAAGTGTTTGTTTTTTTTGTATTTGTTTATTACTAATCCTGTTATTGTTTTTTTGTGTTTTGTTGCAAGTTCTATTATTCGTTTAGCTTCCATAACTGATGCTGCGTCTTGTCCTGTAACTATGAACACTTCATCGCACAATCTTAAAAACTGCGTAGTATTTTGTCCAAGTCCTGCTGATCCGTCTATTATTACAAAGTCTGCAAATAAATGTAGGTCTTGTAGATTTCTAAATAAGGTTTCATAATCTATGTTTTGTGATGCGTGCGTTGAAAAATCTGCAGGTATTATTTTAAGTCCTGATTCGTAGTCTTGTATTGCGTGTATTAGTGCGTTATCATCTCTCATGATGTCGTGGAGGGTTACTTTATGAAAAGTATCTCCAAGATGCAAGCCGAGCGAAGGCGAATCTAAATTACCGTCTATGACTATTACTTCGTTTTCTTCTTTTGTAAGGGATAGGCCTAGGTTTATTGCGTGTGTTGTGCGTCCTACGCCTCCTTTTCCTCCAAGAACTGCGATAAATTTTGCCACTTAAAAACCTCTTTTTTTTAATAAACGCTAAAGCCTGAACTTGTGTTTGTCTCTTCGTTTTGTTCTATTTCTTCCTCTACATCGTCTATTTCTTCTCGCTCCAAGTATTCGCATCCGTCATAGCAGTTAACTGTTGCGGTTACGCCGTCTATTTCGAATGTGACTGTGTTTACTTTGCCTTCTCTTGTATCTGTGAATAATACAACTGAGTGCCAATTACCTTCGTGTCTGTATGTGTTTATTCTGCTATGTGTTACTCCTAGGGCTCTTGCGTATGCTGATGCGTAATTATCTACTGTTCTCTCTGCTTGTATGTCTCGTATAACTGGTTGTGGTGTTGTTTCGCATTTTTGTGGGTCGTCTACGACGGTTCCGTCTGGGCAGACGTAATCTGAGCTGCACGCTGTAATTGTTAGTAGAAAAATCAAGCTGATAATTAAACCTATTTTTTTTGTTATTTTCATATTTATTTTAATCAATACTTTTCTTTTTAAATATTTTGCTACGTTTGTATTGTGTTTTTACTTTTTTTTACGTAACAATTATAAATAAGGCTTAAGTCTTTTATGGTGATGAAGCATTCCCAGCAAGTACTCATTTTTTTTATGAGTTTGTTTTTAATAACTCAGGTAATTGGTTTAGGTCTTGTTATTTTGGGTTCTGACATTGTTACATCTGTTGAGGATGAGGTTGTTGTTCGAGAAGTGGTTTTTTCTAATACTACTGTTGGTGAGAGGCCTGATGTTGAGGGTGAGGAGACTATTTTTGCTATAGTTATTGGTGTTTTTATTGGTACTGTGATTCTTTTATTATTATCTCGTTTAAATAAGGTGAATATTTGGAAGCATTGGTTTTTTTTAGCATCTGTTATAACTATGAGTGTGTCTTTTGGTGTTTTAACTCAAAGTTCTCTTTTAGGTTGGCTTCTTGCTTTAATTCTTGGTGCTTGGAAGATTTATAGGTCTGGTTTGATTATTCATAATTTAACTGAGATTTTTATTTATCCTGGTATTGCTTTATTGTTGGCGCCTTTGCTTAATGTTTTTTATGCTATTGTTCTTTTAATTTTGGTTAGTATTTATGATGCGTATGCTGTTTGGAAGAGTAAGCACATGGTTGAGATGGCGAAGTTTGCTAAAAGTGCGAATTTATTTCCTGGTTTATCTTTGGCGTATAATGAAAAATCTGGTTCTATAACTTCCTCTCATGTAAGCAAGTCTTCTCGATCAGGTAAATCTAAAAATAAATCTAAAGGTGTTAGGATGGGTATTCTTGGCGGGGGGGATATTGCGTTTCCTCTAATTTTTGCAGCTGTTTTCTTGGTTCAGTTATTGGAGGCTGGTTTTTCTAGTTCTGTTGCGTTTGGTTATGCTTTTTTAATTTCTTTTTTTGCGGGTGTTTCTTTGTTATTCTTGTTTGTTTTTGGGAAAAAAGACAGGTATTATCCTGCGATGCCTTTTATTAGTGCGGGTTGTTTTGTGGGTTATTTTGTGGCTTTGTTACTTATTGGCTTTTTGTGATTTTTTTCTTTTTTTTATGCAAAAAACTTATAAAAAAAGGGTCATTTTAGTTCTTTTAAGATTAAAGAACAGTTTTTTATTCGTCTTTTTTTTCTATTTGTTTTTTTGGCGGGAGGCTGTTTTTTTATTATTTGGAGTTGAAAAAAATGGAAGTAAAAAAAGGAAGTAAAGTTAAAATACATTATACTGGTAGTCTTGATGATGGTAGGGTTTTTGATTCCTCTGAGGGTAAGGATCCTTTAGAATTTGAAGCTGGTAGTGGTAAGGTCATCAAAGGTTTTGATGCTGCTGTTATGGGTATGAAAAAGGATGAGGAAAAAGAAGTGAAATTGAAGCCTGAAGATGCTTATGGTGAGAGGAATGATGAATTGAAGCAAAAAGTGCCTAAAGAAAAAATTAATATTCCTGGCGAGATTAAGCCTGGTATGACTCTTGCTGTGACATCTCCTGATGGTCAGCAGTTCCCTGTTCAGGTTCTTGAAGTTGAGGATGAGAATATTGTTATTGATTTGAATCATCCTTTGGCTGGTCAGAATTTGAATTTTAAAATAAAAATTGTTGATATAGAATAATTTTTTTTATTTTTTTTATTTTTTTTGATTTGGGGGTGTCGGGGTTTGGGTAGTTTTAAGCGTAGGAATTATCATTTCTTTGTTGGTTTGTTTGGTTTATTGTTTGGTTCTGTTATTTTGTTTTTGCCTTTGCTTAATACTTTTTTAACTGGTGAGGGTATTAGTGTTTTCTCTTATGCGTTAATTAATTTTTCTGGTTATTTGTTTTTTACTATGACTTTTGTTGAGTTATTATTTATTCAGCTTGTGCGTCTTGGTGGTTCTCCTTTTTTATTGGTTTTTGTTGCTGTTTTTACTGCTATTTGTGCTTTGTCTATTGATTATCTTATTGGGTTTGCTTTTAGTAAATCTTTTTTAACTAAATTTATTTCTGAGAAAAAGTTGCAGAAATATCAGGGTAGGGTTGAGAAGTATGGTGATCCTATAATTTTTGTTTTTAATGTTTTGCCTCTCTCATCTCCTCTTTTGACTTTGGCTGCTGGTTTGATTAGGTATTCTTATAGAAGGATTCTTATTTTTTCTTTGCTTGGTTTGGTAATTAAGTATTCTGCTGTGGCCTTTGTTGTTGTTAATTATTTTTAATTTTTATTTATCGCTTATTATTTCAATTACATCTCCTGGGTTTAATACGTGTTCTTTTCCTACGGTTCTCTTTGTTTTTACATCTATTGCTCTAATAAAGTTTTGTCCTAGATCTGTGTGTATTTTATATGCGAAATCCAGGGTTGTGCTTCCTTTTTTTAGTAAAAAGCAATCTGGTAAAACGTTGCCGTGTTGATCTTCTAGTTTGCTTACGCCTCCGGGGAATATGGGGATGTATTCTAGGTTGTCTAGGATTGCTTTATTTAGTGTTTCTTGTACGCCTGTGCTTTGTTTTGTGAGTATATTTTCTTTTATGAAGTCTAGTGCTTTTTTTTGTTTTTCTGTTACATCTCCTATTATCTTAAAATCTTGTTCTCCTGGTATGTATTCTAGTATGTTGTGTTTTGCTGCCTCCTTTAGTGCGAGTTCTGATTCTGCGCTGCAGGCTACGATGGTTGTGTTTGGAAATTTCTCTTGTAGTTTTTTCAAATTCTCATTTGCTCCTTTTACATCGATTTTATTTGCGGCAATTATCATGGGTTTTGTTTTAGCTCTGAGTGCTGATGCGAATGTATGTAGATCTTCCTCTTCCCATTCTTTGAGTTTTTTTTCTTTGAGTTTTGTTTTTTCGAGTATGTCTTTTATCATTTCCTCGGTGCTTCCAAGTCCTGAGAATTGTTTGTGTAGTGCTTTGTCTGGTTCTTGGTTTGTTTGTGATACTGCTCTTGAAAATTTCTCCCATGTTTTCTTTAAAATACTCAAATACCAGTGGTCGAGCTCATTTTCTAAAAATAGTACGTCTTTTTCTGGGTCGTGTGTTCCTGGTGGTACTGGTTCTCCTTTATCATTTGTTGATCCTGATACGTCTATTACGTGTATGAGTATGTCTGCTTGGTTTAAATCGTTTAGAAATTCTAGGCCCATTCCTTTTCCTTCGTGTGCGCCTGGTACTAGGCCTGCTACATCTATCATATTTACTGGTACGAATCTTTTATTATTCACGCAGTATCCTACTCGTGGGTTGCATTGTTTTTCAAAGAATTTGTCTGCGCAATCTATTTTTATAAATCCTATTCCGCTATTTGGTTTAATTGTTGCGAAGGGATAATTTGCGATTTCTACGTCTGCTAGTGTGCTTGCTTTAAAGAACGTGCTTTTTCCAACATTTGCTTTTCCTACTACTCCGATTATCATTTTCTTGAAGAGTGTTGTCTTTTTTTTTAAACTTTATCATGTTTGAAAAAGAAAATTATAAAAAGGATTAGTGTTTTAGTTTAATTTAAAGAGGTATTTTTATGAGGAAGTTAGTTTATTTGTTTGTATTCGCAGTTCTTTTTATTAGTGCGTGTACATCTGATGATCCTCTTCCTGTAATTGTTTCTGATTGTGGTGTTGTCACTGAAAATTCTGATTGTAATACTAGGGATTGTTTAGAAAACTCTTGTTTTTTAGAGGCTGCGAAGGAGTGTAGTCCTGCATCTATTGTTCATATTAAAGAAAGTTCGGATGCTGGTTTTACAACTAGGTCTGTAATTGAATCTAGCATTTTAGGTTTTGAGGGCGATAGGTGCGTTGTTGAAAGCGAAATTTTAAGTTATGATAGAGGTATGACTGATCATCGCGAAGGGGTTATTTATAGAATTTATGGTCAAGAAGGTGTTGATGATATAATGCGTTCTTTTGAAGAAGAGTCTTTAGAGATGACGGGCTTGTCTGGTGCTTGTTATTTCGATTTAGATGTTTTATGGGGTAAAGTTGATTCTGTTGGTTTTTATGAGGTTGCTAGAACTGATGGTGTGACTTATTCGTGTATTGGTGATCTTTACTTCTCTGAGTATTAACTCTTTATTTTTTTAATTCTTTGTATGCTACGTATGCGCCTACTAGTGCTGGGTGTTTTTCTTTAATTATTGTGATTTTTGGTTGTTTCATAAAATCTTGTTTTAGTTCTTCTACAAATTCTTTGTTTTTAATTATCCACGGGTGTTTTTTTATTATTCCGCCTGCGAGTAATATTTTTTCGCAGTTAAAATCTATGTATGAGTTTTTTATGAATCTTCCTAAAAACTTTGAGAAGTCTCTTATTGTTTTTTCGTTTGTTTTTTCTTTTTTATTCAAGAAAATGTTTTCGGGTTCAATCTCTGTTTTTTTTAGTTTTTTCTTTG
This sequence comes from uncultured Methanosarcinales archaeon, assembly GCA_964501945.1. Taxonomy (GTDB): domain Archaea; phylum Nanobdellota; class Nanobdellia; order Woesearchaeales; family 21-14-0-10-32-9; genus 21-14-0-10-32-9. The sequence continues at coordinate 5,403 of CAZCTY010000003.1, read as the reverse complement.
AGTGGAATTTTTTTAAATTTATCAGGCCGTTTCCTGATACGAGGCATTCATATGTGGGTGCTTTTTTGCATTTTTTAGTGAAGTATTCTTGGTATTCTTTTTCTTTTAGTTTAAATGGAATCTCTACTTCGCCTCCTTCGCTGCTAGTGACGTTTTTATCTACGAAAACTTTTCCAAGTCCTGTGCCTGCTCCTATAACTAGTCCTTTTTTTACTTTTTTGTATTTTGCATAATATCCTAATGCTTCAAAATCATTTATCAAAATTACCTCTTTGCCAAGCTTTTTTTTAAGTCTTTTTTTATTTAATATTAAATCGTTATTTGTTAGTTTTATTTGGTTTTCATTTTTTGGTCCTGCGCATGCAAGGCATACTCCTTTAATCTTGTATTTTTTAATATATTCTTTTAGGTGTTTTTCTAGGTTCTCTTTTGTTGTTGGAAATTTTTTTGCGCTCAGTATTTTATTATTTTCTACTATGCCTACTCTGCTATTAGTTCCGCCTATATCGCCTACTAATATTTTATCTCTCATAGTTATCACTTAATTATTTTTTTTGCTTTGGTAATTATTTTCTCGCTTGTAAGTCCGTGTTTCCAAAATAATTCTTCTGCTTTTCCTGACTCTCCAAAGCTATCTTTTATGCCTAAAAATTCTCCTTTTATTGGGGCATTTTCTATTAGGACTTCTGCTATAGCAGAGCCTAGGCCTCCGTGTACTTGGTGGTCTTCAACAACTAGGAATTTTTTGCATTTTTTTGCATATTTTATGATTGTTTTTTTATCTATTGGTTTAATTGTGTGTATGTTTATTACGGCTACTTGCTTTTTTTGTTTTTTTAATTCTTGTGCGGCTTTTAATGCTTCATATATTATGGGTCCGTTTGAAAATATGACTAGGTCGCATCCATCCATTAGTACTTGCGCTTCGCCTATTTTGAAAGGGGTTGTTTTTGTTGTAATTATTGGTGTGTTTTGTCTTGTTAATCTTAGGTATGCTGGTTTTCTTTTTTTTGCAAGTGCCAGTGTTGCTTTTTCTGCTTGCACTGAATCGCAAGGTGTTATTACTTGCATGTTTGGCAGGGTTCTCATAATTGCAATATCTTCTAATGCTTGATGTGTTGCTCCATCTTCTCCTACGCCGAGTCCTGTGTGTGTGCTTGCAATTATTACGGGTTGGTTGTTGTAGCATATAGTTGTTCTTATTTGTTCTAAATTTCTTCCTGGGCTGAATGCTGCAAATGATGTTGCGAAAGGTATTTTATTCATGCTTGCAATTCCTGATGCTACTGTTGCGAGGTTTTGTTCTGCAACTCCTACTTGTACGAATCTCTCTGGGTATTTTTTCTCAAAGTCCTTTGTACATGTTGAACCCGATAGGTCTGCTGTGAGTGCCCATACATTTTCATTTTCATCTCCTGCTCTAACAAGTCCTCGTCCAAATCCTTTTCTCGTGGAGTCTTTTTCTTCTTTCTTGAACAATGTCTTTCTAATCATTTTTAAGCTATCCTCTTCTTTTTCAATTCATATATTGCTCTCTCTGCCTCTTCCTTTGTTGGTGTTTTTCCATGCCATTTGTAGTTGTTTTCGATGAAGCTAACTCCTTTTCCGGGCGTTGTATTTGCGATAATTACTAATGGGTGCGTTCTGTAGTGTTTTGTTTTATCTAGTGCTTTTATTATTTGGGTCATGTCATTTCCATTTATCTCAATGGCGCCCCATCCAAATGATAAGTATTTTTCTTTTAATGATTTTAAGGGCATTATATCTTCTGTGTTTCCATCTATTTGTATTCTGTTTCTATCTACTATTACTATTAGGTTGCCTAGTTTGTATTTTGCTGCGAGCATGATTGCTTCCCAGTGGTTTCCTTCTTGGTGTTCTCCATCTGAGCATATGCATACTACTTTGTTTTTTTTCTCTTTTCTCTTAAGTACTAGTGCTTTTCCTGCGGCTTGGCTTAATCCTGATCCTAAAGGTCCTGATGTAGTTTCAAGTCCGGGTAGTGCTTCTCTGTGTGGGTGTCCTTGTAGTCTTGTTCCAAGTTTTCGTAGGTTGTATAATTCTTCTTTGTCAAAAAATTCTTTGTTTGCAAGTGCTGCGTATAATACTGGGCATACGTGTCCGTTGCTTAAAATTAAATAATCTCGATTTTCATCATTTGGTTTTTTTGGGTTAATGTTTATGTAATCAAAATATAGTGCTGCGAATATATCTGCGAGGCCTAATGGTCCTGCGGTGTGGCCTGATTTTGATTCTGTTAGCATATTAATTATGTCGTGTCTTATTGTGTTTGCAATAATGCTTAATCCGTGTGCTCGTGCATTCAAAAAATTCACCTCTTATTTTGTTCTATTAATGTTTTTAATGCTTTTTTTGGGTCTTTATTTGAGCTTATGTATGAGCCCGAATTTAGATAGTTTGCTCCTGTTTTAAATAGTTTACTTGCGTTCTTTGGGTTTACTCCTCCATCTATTTGTATTTTGGCGTTTGGTTTTTCTCTTCGTATTATTTTTATTTTATTGTATGTTGATTGTTTTAGTGTTTGTTTTTCTTTTCCTGGTTGTACTCCCATAATTAAAAAGAAATCAAAGTTTTTTATTATTAGCTCATCAAGTCGGGTTCTTGGGTTTATTGCTAGGACATGTGTTATTTTTTGTTTTTTTAGAAATTTTTTAAATTGTATTACGTCAGTTAAGCTCGTAAAGGATTCTATGTGGAATATTATTTTTTTAAATCCTTTATTTTTTATTTTTTCAAAATATTTTTTTGGCTCGCATACCATTAGGTGCGCTTCAAAATCTTTATCATATGCTTTGAGGTCTGGTATGTATTTGGGGTTTACTGATTTAGTTAATACAAATACGCCATCCATTATATCTATTTGTATTTTTTTTGTTATTGGTAGTAGTGTGTTTAATTTTTTATCAAATTCTTTTTTATTTGTTGAGAATATTGTTGGTATTATATTTGATTTTTTCAATAATTAGCACCCCTTTACATTATAATTGTTTTGTATGTTTAAAAATATTATGCAATTTTTTTATAAAAATATTTAAAAAGATAAGTTATTTTGTTTATTTGTGAGGTTATATTTATGAAGTTTTTTTTAGATAGTGCTTTATTGAATGAAGTTGAGATTGCGTCTAAGTGGGGTATTGTTGAGGGGGTTACTACTAATCCTTCTCTTTTAAAAAAGGCTTTATCTGAGAGTAAAATTGATGATTTGGAGATTTATATTAGGTCCTTGCTCAAGTGTATGAATAGGTTGCATGTTAGCTTAGAGATTACTAAGACTTCTCCTGAAGAGGCTATTGAGGAGGCTAGGGCTCTTTATAAGATGTTTAATCATACGGCGAGGAATGTTTGTATAAAAATTCCTATTTGTTTGTCTGGTTCTAAAGATTCTTTAGTTGATGGTTTAAAGGTCATCTCTGAGGTTTCTAAGATGAAGATTCCTGTTAATGCGACTCTTATTTTCTCTCCTGAGCAGGCTTTACTCGCGGCGAAGGCGGGTGCTAAATTTGTCAGTCCTTTTGTTGGTCGTTTTGATGATTTTTTAAGGGATTCTGCTAGCGTTGAGTATGGTAAGGGGGATTATTTTCCTAAAGATGGCTTTGTTAAAGATGGTGTTTTGCTTAATGACGGGGGCATTGTTTCTGGTGTTGATTTAGTTAAAAAATGTGTTAATTTATTAGATAAGCATAATTTAAAAACTGAGGTGATTGCGGCTTCTTTGAGGAATGCGAGGCAGGTCAGGGAGTGTTTTGAGGTGAATGCGCACATTGCGACAATTCCTTTCAGTTTATTTAATGAGGTTTTAATTCATGATAAAACACTTGAGGGCGTTAAAAAATTTGAAGAAGACGTTGTATCGGAGTATGTTGCTTTAACTAAAAAATGAGATTTGTAAAAGATTATTCTAAAAGAAAAGTCCTTGGTTCAAGCGAGGCTTTAAGTCTTATAAAAGGTATTAATGAGGATTTGTTGAAGAGTTATGAGTCTTGTTATTCTTCTCTTTTATTGCCTTTTGATTCTGATTTCGTTGCGCAGTCATCTTCTCTTTTAAAAAAAATGGAAGACGTTGACATTTTAGTCGTTGTGGGGATTGGTGGTTCTAATCTTGGTGCTATGGCTCTCATTGAGGCTATTAAAGGTAAGTATCATAATTTGTTTGATAAAAAAAAGGTTTTTTTTGCAGATACTGTTGATTCTGATAATACTTTGAGTATTTTGAGTGCTTGTAAAAATAAAAAATTTTTATTAGCGTTCATTAGTAAATCTGGCACAACTACTGAGTCTGTTGCTAACTTCGAGGTGTTTTTAAAAAAAATCCCTGTATCCAAGCGTAAAGATAGAGTTGTTGTAATAACTGATGAGGGTTCTATGCTATCTGTTTACGCGGAGCGTAATGGTTTTAATTCTCTGTTTATTCCAAGGCTCGTTGGTGGTCGTTATTCTGTTTTTAGTAATGTTGGCTTATTTCCTTTATTATTTGCGGGGATTGATGTTAAATCCTTGCTTTTAGGTGCTCGTGAAGCGGTTATTAGTTTTAACAAGCAAAACGTTTCATTCAAGGGCGCTTTGGATTTGTATAATAATTATTTAGAGGGTAAAAATATTTATGATTTGTTTTTTTTCAGCTCTGACTTGGAATCTTTGGGTAAGTGGTATCGTCAGTTATTAGGTGAGAGTGTTGGTAAGCGTTTTAATCTTCTTGGCGAGGAGGTTTTTTGCGGTATTACGCCTACTGTTTCAATGGGTAGTGTTGATTTGCACTCCGTGGGTCAGCTTTATATTGGTGGGCCTAGGGATAAATTTACTAGTTTTATTAGTGTTGAAAATCAAAAGGGATTATCTGTGCCTAAGAACTTGGCGGGGTTGCCTGATTTTCAGGGTTTTTCTTTTCAAGAAATTTTAGATGCTATTTTAAAAGGTACTATGAGGGCTTATAAAAAAAATAAGCTTCCGTTTAATCATTATTGTTTAAAAGAAAAATCTGCGTTTGAGCTTGGTTTTTTTATGCAGTCTAAAATGTTAGAGGTTGTGATTCTTGCGCATTTACTTGGTGTTGATGCTTTCAATCAGCCTAGTGTTGAGGATTATAAAAAAGAAACTAAGTTATTGTTAAAAAAATAATTATCTTTCTTATTCTTTTTTATTTTTTTTTGAGAATTCGTATGCTACCATTATGAGTATTGTAAATGCTGCTCCTGCGAGGAACCATGGCGCGATCATCATCCCCGTTGTTGGTTCTGCTGAGATTGTCTCCATCATAACATCTGCCTCAGCCGCGCTATCCATTGCCATCTCCCCTGTTCTTGTCATGATTTGTTGGGGGGTGATGTAATTTGTTATTTTTTCCCAGTTTGTTTCGATGAAATATATTATTCCTCCTGTGAGTGC
>CAZCTY010000002.1:0-67972 GCA_964501945.1 uncultured Methanosarcinales archaeon | reverse complement strand
TTTTTATTATTTCTTGAAATGTTTTCTCTCTTTTGTCTTCATTTTTTTTATACTCTTCTGCAAGTTCTAATATTTTATCTCTGTTAAAAATTATGTTTTTGCATTCAATTTTTTCTTTAACACTTTTTGATGTGATGAATTGGGCTACTTGTGTGACATTTTTTGGTTTCATTGTTACTTTGCATCTCTCAAAATCAATTATTATTGGTTTATTATCTTGAACTAGTAAATCTTTGTGGGGGTGGTTCATCTCAAGCTTATTCAACTTTATATCATCCATCTTATAGCATTGCATTAGTAATTCTTCAAAAAATTTTTTTATCTCATCTTTTTTTGCATCATCGACCCATTCAAAAAATTCTTCTCCATCAACAAATTCTCGTACAACAAAATCTTCTTCCTCATCGTAGTAAAATACTTTTGGGCCTATGCCTATTTTGTTTAGTATTAAATTATTTTCATATTCTCGTCTTATAGTATTTGGTGCTTTGCTCTCATCATTTTTTATTTTTATCGCATACTTTTTACCATCATAATTTGCTGTGTATATTAGGCCTCTTTTGCCTTTTGAGTAATACCCTCGCTTTGCATTTATTTTTTGTGCGTACTCTCTATTCATTTTGGTTTTGCCTCATATATCATAACATCTTCAAAAAAGAAATGTTTGCTCTCTAAAACTTTGTATTCATAATTATTTTTCTCTAACGCCTCGTGCACTTCTTGCACGTTTGATAGTGAGCTTACAACAAAAATTAATCGTCCATTTTCTTTAAGGTATTCCTTGCTATCTTCTATGAATTTCTTTGTAATATTAATTCCTTCAACTCCGCTTGTAAGTGCTAAATCATCTTCCTCATCTTCCTCTCTTGGTAGGTATGGGGGGTTGAATGCGATTAAATCAAAGCTTTTTTTATACTCGCTTAAATTATCAAACAAATTTGATTTTATAACTTTAATCTCATCTCTATCTCGTGTAGTATTTTTAACATGTTTTATTGCATCCTCATTTACATCGCTGCAAACAACTCTTGTGCAATGCTCTATCATATTAATTCCTTGTATTCCGCTTCCGCATCCAAGGTCTAAGCATAGCTCGCACTTATTTTTTTTTAAGAATTTTTCTATTGCATCTTTGAGCATGTATGAGTCTTCTTGTGGTTCGTAGATGTAACTCTTATTTATCATCTTCTCTATCTTCTAAAAAGTCTTTATCTACTTTTTTAACGTATTCTCTAACGCGGTCCATTATAGAATTAAAATAATATTTTTCAAGTTTTTCAAAAAAGATTTCTTTGAGCAGTGATCCTTCATTTATTCTATACGTTGTGCTATTTTTCTCTAATATGAAGCTATCTCTAAGTCTTAGTATTTGTCGCCGTATATTTGATGGTGCAACACCTAAAATTGTTAGTGAGTGTTTTTCTCGATTCTCGATTACTAATTTCTCAACTTCAACAGAGCTTAGTTCTTTTCCTTTATTTTTTAAAAAAACGTGCAGGACATCAACTACTACGTCTCGTGAATCTCCTGGTTGTAGTAATCCTATGCTCAAGCAAAACTTGCGTACAAGTTCTCTTCCCTCAAGGCTGCTTGGTTTCTCATACTTTCTAAGTGTAACTTCTGCGAGTGGTGTGTCTCGTGAAATAGTTTTTGCCATACAAAAAAATCATATCATAACTCATTTAAATAGTTTTACCCTTTTTCTATAAATTATTTTTTATATTGTTATTTTTTTCGTCTTTTTTTTAGAAAATTATTTATATAATCTTATTCATCTATCTCTTTTAGAGTATTCAAATGCAGGGAGAATTTATTTTAATAATAATAACGATTGCGCTATCTGCTTTTTTCAGTGGCTCTGAGGTTGCAATAGTTGGCACATCTAAATTAAAAGCTGAGCAGCTCGCTCAAAAAAATGTTAGGAACTCTCATGCTTTATTAAAGCTCAAAAATAATCCTAACGATTCTCTGATAACTATTCTTATTGGTAATAATATTACTAACGTTGCAAGTTCTGCTCTTGCAACTAAAATTTCCTTTGATTTCTTTCAAAATACTAGTATTAGTTTAATCACTGGTGTTATGACTCTTGTAATTTTAACTTTTGGTGAGATAATTCCAAAAACTTTTGTTGTAAACAATTCTAAAACAATTGCTCTTGCAATCTCGCCTATCCTCGTATTTTTGTATTATTTATTTTATCCTTTTGTTAAAGCTTTTAGTTATTTGAGCATTCTTGTCAATAACTTATCTGGTAATAAGAATCCTGATCCTCTTGTAACTGAGGGCGAGATTAAATACTTGGTTCATGTTGGCGCGAAGGAGGGCGAGATTAAAAAAAATGAGAAAAATATAATCACACAGGCTTTCAAATTGGATGATGTTTCTGTTCACAAGATTATGACTCCTGCGAGTAGTATTTTCTCGCTTGATTGGAACTTGTCTGTTGAGCAGGCTACGCCTCTAATAATTGAGCATGGTTTTACTAGGATTCCGATTCATGCATCTAGTAGGGAAAAAATTCGGGGTATGTTAACCATTCATGATGTTATGGGTGAAATCTATAAGGGTAATAATGATGTTAAGCTCAAATCTATTATGAGTCCTGTTTACTTTGTAAATAAGCATAAAAAAATTGATGAGATTTTAACTGAGCTTCAGCAGAGGAATAATCATTTAGCTATTGTTTTAGGTGCTAGAAAAAAAGTTATTGGTTTAGTTACAGTTGAGGATATCTTGGAGGAGTTAGTGGGTGATATATATGATGAGGAAGATCGTGTTAGTTCTTTAATCAAATCCTTGGGTAATGGTGAGTGGCTTGTTAAGGGTAAAACTTTTATCAGGACGATTAATAAAAAGCTCAATGTTTCACTGCCTATTACTAATGAGTTCAAGCCTATATCTAAGTTCTTAGCTGAGCGTCTTGATAGTGTTGATGTTAACAAATCATACTCTATTAATAGTCAAAAAGTCTTAATCACGATTAAAGAAAGCGAGCATGACACTGTTAAATCGGTTATTATAAAAAAGTTTTAACAGCTTTTTTTTCATAAAATTTACAACAAATTTATATACTACTTTGTTTTATTTTTTATCTGCAGGTGATATTTTTTGAGTAATAAAAGAAAAGGTGAGGGTAATAAAAATGTTTTTTACATATTCTTATTGCTCTATATTTTATCTATTGTTTCATTAATTATTATTTTTAGGCCTTTTCTTTATGCTTTAATTATGGGTGGTGTTTTTGGTATTTTCTTTTTTCCTTTAAACAAGTACTTGCAACGCAGGGGTATTAGTGCTAAGCGTTCATCGTTAATGCTTGTTTTTCTTATTTTTATTTTAATTATTGCGGGTTCTTTTTTCTTTGTTAATAGTCTTGTAAAAGAGGCGACTTCTACGTATAGGTCTCTTGCGGGGTATGACTTTGCTGATGTTGATTTATTTGTTGAAAATACTCTTGGCTTTGAGGTTTCTACAAGGGAAATTGCGCTTGTTTTAATGGATAATTTAAATGAGGCTTTATCTGCATCCATTATTGAAGTGATTGGTTCTCTGGCTGATGTGCTTATTGGTTTGTTTGTTATGTTGTTTTTATTGTATTATATTTTCAAAGATGGGGATCATATTTTGATGAGTATTATGGATCTTGTTCCTTTATCTAAAAGTCATAAAGATCAAATCAGTGTTGAATCTAAAAAAATTCTCTATGGTGTCATGTATGGTCAGCTTTTAATTGCTATTCTTCAAGGTATTCTTGGGGGTCTTGCTTTCTTTGCTTTTGGTTTGAGTAATCCTGTTTTTTGGGGTTTTATAATGGCTATTTTGGCGTTTATTCCTATTCTTGGAACGCCTGCTGTTTGGGCTCCTGCAGGTATCCTTGAGATAATGTATGGTTCTCTTTGGGGTGGTATTGGGTTATTATTGTTTGGTTCTATTGTAATGTTTTCAATTGAGAATATCTTGCGTCCAAGGATTATTGGTAAGAGGTCGGGTATGCATCCTATTCTTGTTTTATTATCTATTTTTGGTGGTATAAAACTATTTGGTGTTATTGGTTTGATAATTGGGCCTATTGCTGTTGCTCTTTGTGTATTAGTAATTAAGTTTTTCAATAGAGAAGTTTTATCGATTAATAAGTAATTTTTTTGTTTTTTCATTTATCAGTTTTTAGTCTATATTTATTAGAAAAATATTTAAATAAAAACACAACTAGTTATAAAAAAGGTGTGAGCGTTGAAATTTATAGTATATTCATTGTTTTTTTTGTCTTTCTTATTATTACTCTCATCGCCTGCGCTCTCCTTAGAAATTAGTGATCTTTCATTCACTGCTGCGGGTAGTGAGGTTACTCATTATTCTAGGGGTAATCTTATTATTGTTCACTTAGAATTTTCAGCTAATGCTTCTAACTTAGTCGTTGATGCTTCTGGTGTAAATGAGGCTTTTGGTTATGATTCAAATATTGCTAATTACAATAGTATTGCGCCTAACTGCGTCGAGGAAAATGGTGTATTTAATTGTAGGATTAATAACTTGCGTTTATTAAAAAACGATGGGGATGGTGTATTTGAATTCTATTTTAGCAGGCAAGGTGTCATCGTGCAAGAAAATGTTTCTTTGCAACTTGCAACTTCTACTCCTCGTGTCTCGTCTTTTACGTCTAATCAGTGTCATGATGGTACTTGTTATGTATCTTCTGGTATTAACAACTTATCTGTTGTATTAGAAAACTCTGATGTTGGTTTTAGTAGAGGTAATGTGAGGGCGCGTATCGGTCAGAGTACTGCTTTACTTAGTGATTGTGAGGATTTTACTTGTAGGGGTTTTACTTCAGCTTCTTTTTCTTGTGCTGATGGTAGCAGTATTACTGCGCGTATTGATAATCAGCGTAGTTGGGATGATGCGGGTATGCGTGTTTCTCCGTCTGAGGTTGGTGAATTTATTTGTGATTCTTCTCCTCCTGTAGTTGAGTTTATTGGTGTTGATGAGTCTTCTGATTTAGGTATTACGAGGGTTTCTGATTCTTTTACTATTAGGGCTAATGTATCTGAGGATGTTAGTCCTGTTGTTGAAATGAAGGTCATTGGTGATCCTGTGAACTCTGCTAATCTTTCTCGTGAATGTGTTGATAGGGATGGTGTTTTTGTTTGTTCTATTGATGTTACCTCTTTTGTCTCTGAGAAGGGAGTTTATGAAATTCCTGTTATTTTCTCAGATCTTGCTGGTAATGAGGTTCACTCCTCTGTTTCTGTTGACATTGTTGAAGTTCAATCTGATGAGGTTCCTGATTTTTGGTCTGTTGGTAATGTTAATCAGCAAGCTGACTCTCTTACGATTAGGAACTTGGCTTATAGTAGGGATATTTTCCTTGAAGTTGAATTAATTGGGGATGCTGATTTGGTATCTGTTGATATTTCTAATTTTAGGTGTTTGCCTGTTGTTGAGAATGAAACTGGTCGTAGGGGGGATGTTTCTAATTTGAGGTTATTAGATGTTAATAAGGAATCTAACGTGGCGTATCTTCGTTTAACACTTAGGGGGGCTGGTCTTACTATTCGTGATGATCATCGTTATGCTGATTATGATACTTTGGAATTTAATTGTGGCTTAGATTTGAGGTCTGTTGATCTTGGTTATTTTTATGCGATTCCTGAGCAAAAAAACTTCACTGTTAAATTTGATTTAGAAGAAGGTTACACTCTTGATGAGAAAATTTATGAAACAATTGATGCTGTTAATGAGCGTGTTGAGCGTACTGATAGGCGTCTTGATGGTTTAGAGCAATCGCTTAATATGATTCAAGGTCTTTGTAGGGCTACTCATTCAGCAGATACTGCTAGGGGTGCGCTTGGTGCGACTCAGGCCGCCGCGGAGGCATCTGTTGTTGGTGCGCCTTTAGGTCAAACTCTTCAGCCGGTTACTGCGGGGTTAGATGAGACTTATGGTACTTTAGCTGAGTTGGGTGTTCCTGTGTGTGAGGCGATTGCGTGTGAATCTTCTTGGGTTGATTCTTTTTACAGTGACACTATTGGTCTTGGTGATTTAAGAGAGACTTTGAGGGTTGATGATATAGCGAGTAATCTTAGTATGTCTAGTAGGGAGTTATTTAATCCATATAAGAGTGAATATGTGGCTGTTGCGACTATGTGTCTTCCTGCTTTTGTTTATCATAGGAGGGTTGCTCAGGGTATTGAGTGTAATTATGCTCTTTGTTTAAATGAAGGTGTTAGTACTATGGGTTTATCTGTTGAGCATTGTGAGCGTAATCGTGGTTATGATCATTGTATTAGAACGGCGGGTAATGTTTTGTATGCTTTACCTTTCACTAACATGTTTACTAATGCGGCGCAAGACGTTCAAAATATGATTCGTGATCCTGCAGCTCTTCTTGGTGGGGCGATCCCTTATGCTTGTAGGTTATTATCTACTGGTTCTGCGAGTGCTCATGGGGCTTGTGTTGTTGCTCAAACTGCTATGAGTTTGCCTGTTCAATATCAGCGTATTAGAAGTACAGTTGATCAATTAATGATGGGTTTTGGTATGAGTGATGATGTTAAAGATAGGTGTTCTCCTGCTTTAACTGGTGCGATTGGTATGATTCAGAGGAATTGGGAGATGGATGCTCAGCGTGAAGGTTTTGGTTATGGTAGAGAAACATTCCTTGATGAATATGAACCTACGGAGATGCCTCTTGGTGATGGTGGGGATAGGGCTATGTGTACGGGTAATACTTGTTACATATATGATGGTGATGATCAGCTCATTGGTAGGACAATTATGACTTCTGAGGATACTGTGGATATTGGTAGGCAGTTATTAGTTTATGGTCCTGAAGGTAATCAAATGGGTTATGTCTTAGATTCTCGTTATGATAGTTTAACTGATTTAGCGGGTGAGCGAAGAGAAATTTTAGATCAATTTTATATAGATACGTCTATGAGGATGGGTGCTATTCGTGATGAATTGGAGAATACTGATTGGGAAGGTGTAGATGGTGTTCGAAAGGAAGCTTTGCAAAATGCTTTTGATGATTTAGATGCTTTAGATAGTTATGATCCTGTTTATATTGGTGTGTTATCTGCAATACAATATGAGTTAGAGGAAACTGATTGGGAGGCTTTAGATAGTGGTACTCGTGAAAGATTAGAAAATGAGCTTGATGAGTTAAATAATTTTTTAGATGAAGCTGAGGCTAATCTTGGTTCGATGCCTGATGAAATGGGCTTTTTAGGTTTATTGGCAGATAACAATGCCGAGGATATTATGAAGGAGTACATAAATGAGTATTATGCTGCTTATTATGCTGAAAACGAGGTCGCGTATGATTATGCGGTTAGGGCTGCTGAGATTAGGTGGGAGAAGGCGAGGCGTTTGACTAATGAGCAAAATAGGCGTGATGAGCTTCAGCCTGTATTTGATGTCTTAGATAATTATGCGGGGCGTAGGGATTCTTTAAATGATTTGGATTGGAACATTATTTCAAGAGAAACGGGGTATAGTGAGGAATTTATTCGAGAGCTTTTAGATGATAATAATATTGATGATATTGACGATCTTAATCGTAGGCAGCTTAGGCGTGCTATGAATGATGAGATAACTGAGGGTAGTAGGTCTTGGTTTGGTGAGGCTATGGATGGTATAAAAATTGCGTTTAATGAATACATGGCTGAGCAAGCTGAGCGTTATGAGTCTATGTCTTCTTTTGGTCGTATGCGTGAGGGCGCGCTTGGATTATCTATTGCAGCGGACATTGTTGGTATTGATAATCGTGAGTGGAGGGATGATACTGCTATGGGTCAGTTGGCTATGTCTTTAGATTATGTGACTGAGCCTGAGAGGGCTTTTTGTGATGATTCTTTCAATGAGCCTGTTGCGCCTCCTGCGGGTGCGTCTGGTTCTATTACTACTAGGGCTGGTGGTGGTACTAGGCCTGGTGCTTTCATTGCTGCGAGGAGGACTTCTTCTCCTGATGAATTAGGTTTTTATGATTATTGGATTCAAGGTGGGGTGGAGGCTCAGCTTGAGGGCTTGAGGTTTAGGCTCGTTGCGTATGATTCTTCTGGTAGGGAGCACGATTACACTAATAATGTCGCAGGAGATGATATTTTAATTTCTGGGGCTAACACTAGGGTTAGTTTTGGTGGTTTTAGTAATCCTTCTGATTTCAGTTCTGAGAGGGTTTATGAGAAGTTTTGTATTGAATTTGAAACTAATAGGTTGTCTGATTATTTTCACGCTGTAAGTGTTAGAGATAATAGGCTTTGTCAAAGGGTGGGGGTTGAGTAGTAATGAAAAAAGGTCAGGTTACTATATTTGTCATTTTGGGTTTGATTGTATTTATTTTAGCATTTATTGCTTTCTTTTTTATCTTTCAAGTTGATCCTGATTTAGATGTTGAAGATGAATTCTCTGAGGATGTTGATGCTCAATTGCAGCCTTTGGTGAATAGTGTTAATCATTGTATTGCTGATCTTGGTCGTGAAGTACTTGAAGATCTTGGTAGGTCTGGTGGTTTTTCTGATGCGAGTAATGTTATGTATGGTTATGAGCCTGCTTATTTGAATACCGGTTTAGAAATATTTGAGGGTAGTGATAGGGTTTTGCCTTTTTGGTTGTATTTTGATGGTTCTCCTAGGGATGAGGGTAGTTCTTATGTTTTTAATGTGCCTCCTCTATCTGGTGGTCGTGGTTCTATTGCGTATCAGGTTGGTAATTACGTTGAGCAAAATATTTTGGAGTGTGTTAATAATTTTGAGGATTATGAGGACTTTGAGGTTATTCCTGCAGAGCCGTCTGCGGATGTTCGTTTTAGGGATGATGATGTTTTCATTGGTTTAAATTATCCTTTATCTATTGTATTTCCGTCTGGCCTTGATTCATCTATTAGTCGTTTTAGTAATACTGTTGATGTTCGTTTTAGGGATGTTTATGAATTAGCGTCTCAAATTGCTCTTCAAACTCAGTTCTTAGATGAGGAGCCTTTCTTAGAAAAATCTACTCGTCTCATTTTATCTATTTTGAGTATGGGTGGCAAGGATGCTGATATTCCTCCTATCTCTCCTGATGTTGAGATGGGGCCTTCCTTTAGGTTTTGGTCTATATCATCAGTTGAGGAAGAGTTAAAACAAACTCTTCAAGAGACTGTTCCTTATTTTCAAATTAGGGGTTCGAGGGATTCTTATGTTCCTATGACGCAAAATCCTTATTTGGATGGTATTTATTCTCAGTTTCAATTTCCTTTGGAATTAGTTGAGCCTGAGGTTCTTGAGAGTACTAAAGTAAGGTTTAATTTCTTTAGCTCGTGGCCTATGTTTTTAGATATTCTTCCAAGTTCGGGGGACATGGTTGGTCCTGTTAGGGACGCGGGTAGTTCTGTTGATATGCCTTTAATTGGTGAGGTTGGGGTTACGCGTTATGAGTATGCTTATGACTTAGTTTATCCTATTCTTATAACTTTAGAAGAATCTGATTCTTTTGGTGGGGATGGTTTCTTTTTTCAATTCCCTGTAACTGTTAATCTGGTTAATAATGAGCCTAGGGTTTCTTTGCTTGATGATTTCCCTGAGTTTGATTTTGATGAGGATGATGTCTTTGAGAGTGGTTTTGGAGCGGTTGATCAGAGGACTGTTCCTGTTAGGATTAATTTATTTGATGCGTACACATCTGATCCTGTTTATGATTTATCTGTTCAGTATAGTTGTGGTTCTGAATCTATTTATCTTGAGGTATTAGATGAGGATGAAGTATATGTTGAAACTTATGTTCCTCCTTGTATTGGGGGCACTTTATCTATTAATGATTATTCTTACTTCGCATCTCCTGTTACTAAAGACTTTATTGTTGATGATGGCGTTGTTGAAGTTGATTTTGAGGTTTATCCTGAAAGAGAAGTTGAGGTTAGTGTTGGAACTTTAAGATTCTCTCCTCAATTAGGTCTTTATCCTCTTCCTGATGAGCCTGATTTTTCAAGGGAGTGGTCTGTTGCGTTGAGTGAGTCTACGCATTTGCCTTATGATGATGAATCTGTTGTTGTTATTTTTAGTAGGGTTCAAGAGCCTGGTGATTCTGAGTTTTTTAGGGTTGTTGATTTTGAAGCGCCTCATGAGTCTGATGTTGTGGGGTTTGTCCCGGGTAGGTATAACGTTCAAGTTGTTAGTTCTTTAGATTTAGATGAGCCTTGGGTAATTGAAAATCAGACTTATGAAGTTGGTCCTGATGGTTTTATTAGTGGCTTATTTGTTGATGATGAGGAAGTTTTCTTAGAAAAGATTGTTTTTAATGAATCTTTAGTTCTTGGGTTCATGGAATTGAGGGATGAATTTACTTTTAACATATCTAAAGATGATTTGTTATCTGTAGATTATTTTGATGTTGTCTATCCGTCTTATGATTATCAGGAATTGTTGCTTCATCAAGATTTGGAAGTGTTTGATTTGGTAAACAATGCATCTAAAAGGTATCCTCAAACATTCACTGTGTCTAAATCTTAACTTTTTTTTGCTTTATCTTTTTTTTTGTAATAGAAATATTTTATACTAAAAAATTAAATTAAATAAAAAAAATAAAAAAGGTTTTTTTTTAGTCAGTTTAGTTTAATCTGTATTTTTCGTTTAATTTATCTTCAAGTCCTAGTTGTCTTAGTGTGCTTGGTCCTTGTGGGTTTTTTCCACCTTCATCAAGACCTACTATTTGTGTTACTTGTGTTGGGCTTACGTCTTTTGTATCTTTCATGTACTTTGCTGTGCCTGTTTTCTTAAGTAATTCTGATGATAGTTTTGGGTCGTAACTGTTTGCAACTCTAAGTAAAGCTCCTTCTTGTACGTTTCCTATGTTTGGTTGTAGTACTTTCATGTAATTTCCGCCGTCGAATTGTGATCCGTTTCTGCCTACTTCTTGTGCTAGTGCTTGTTGGTTTAGCATGAAGTTTCCCATGAATTGTGCAGCTAAGTAGTCGTCTACTTTTCCTATTTTTTTCAGGCTTTCATATCCTACTTTTTCGCTTCCTGCTTTTAGGTGTTCTATCATGTATTTTTGTCCATCTTCGGTATTTAGGAACTTTGCTGCTCCAGGTGCGCCTTTATCTTTTATTAACTGTTCTCTGATATCGTAGGGTACTTTTTCTTGTTTGTGTTTAAAATCTAATACTGCGCCTGGGACTGTTTCATTGTATCCTTTGACTATTTTCTTTTGTGCCTTTTCGGCTGGTGTTGGTTCATCTTTTTTATCTGACATTTTTTTTACCTCGTTTTTTTAGATTGTTTATCTAAAAAAATCTTATCTTTATACTACTATTAAGTACTCAAACTATATAAATGTTTCGCTTTTATTCACTTTTAAGTGACAAAAACATTCATTTTAGGTTGTTTTTCAAAGAAAAAAAGGTTATTGTTTCAAGTATTCTTTTTTCAAATACTCAGAAAACCCCGTATCTTTTATGTCCTTAACTCCTAGGGGTGATTGTTGCTTTTTTTCAAGTTTCCATCTTAAAAAAGAGTTGACTACATAATCTTTCGCGCGATCAGTTTTAAGCTCGGGTAATACGTCTTCTCTAAAATATGTTTTATGATTTTCATGTAATATGTGGTCAAGTATTGCAGGGTTGTGTTCTGCATCATAATTTTTTATGTGGTGATTTACAACATATTGTTTAATTTGGCTTAAATGATTGCCTAAAAATTCTTCTTTATACGTTTCAACATCTAATTCTAAGCCGTGTCTTGCAACTGCCTCAGAAATATTTTTCTTATTCATTCCATAAAGTGTTTTAGTTAATGTTTCTAGTTCTGATTTATTATAATTGCTTTTATCAACATTAAACTCTTCAAAAAAAATCTCTTTAAGCTTATCAGCTCCTCGTTTACCGTAATCTTCTCGGCCTTCTACTGTTTTAACATAAGCTCTTGCAGCGTCAAGTCCTTTTTCTTTAATGAGTTCTTGCTTTGGGTTTATAATGAAGTCTTCATGTCTGTGGTTGAGTGCGAATGTATATACATCTAATGCTTCTGCTCTACTAATCATCTCCTCTAAGGGCTTAGGTATTTTTTTACTCATATAAATCACCTATATACTTATGTATTGTTCTTCTCATTTTTATTGTTTTCTATTCATATGAATGAGTATTTGCAAGATTATCAAATTGAGTATTAAAATACTCGCTCATAATAACATTTTCTCTTTGAATATGCGCGGAGTAATTTCTTCCCTCACGTGTTGCGATTGAAAAAATATTTCTATCTCGTCTTGTATTATTTGTGTGTTGAATTATTTTTTTAGGTTCAAAAATGCCTTCTTGTCTTGCCAATCTTATGGCTCTATTAACAACGGCTTCTCCTTGATTGTATGTTGTTAATGCTAATGTGTGGTGTTCATCATCAACTCGTGCATATAAATCAATTAATCCTCTAATCATATCGCCGGCTCTATCCATGGCCTCTAATGTATGAAAAGGATTTATTGCATCTCGTCCATTTCCATCAAACCAATTAGTTTGAGGCATATATGCATAGCTTGTCTGTCCAAACGCTCCGAGTGCTCCTGTATTTGAAATTGTAAACGTTCTTCCTCGACTCTCAACGCTTGCAATGCTTGCGAGCAGAGAAGGATTTAAATCATACTCTTTTGCAACCTCTACGAAATCATCTTTATACAAATCTAAAAATTCTTTAAGTTCTCCTCGGCTTCCAAAAGATCCAGGTCTAACATTCGCACTCGCGGCCATATTTCTAAGTGATTCATTAAAATTTCTTCCGCTATTAAATCGCTTATCTCTAATTTCCTCGCCTGTTCTTGATGCGAGCATTAAGCGATTATAATTAGGATTGCTATTTTTTGCTTCATTATCTATGTATTCTCTAAGGAAATCTTTTGGAACAAATTTTATAACAGAATCAACAAGGTTATGTTCATCGCTTTTTAATGCGCGATTAATCAAAGCTTCATAATCAAAGCTATCGTTTTCAAAATATTCCTCATCTGTATCTTGGCCAAAATCAATTCTACTCGCGACATCTTTTAATTTATCTTTCGTTTTTAAAAAAAAATCAGATGTTCTCTTAAAACCTTCACTAAAATTCGGCATTTTATTCACAGCAGTCTCTAAAGTATTCTTTGCATTTCTCAAATACTTCAAGCTAGGCTCATCTCCTTCTGTAAAATTCGCTGCATTAATAACTAGGAGTGCTGAAATGCACGCTGAATTAACTATTTCTCTGTGTCTAAGCTTCATGTATTGACCTCTCACTTAAATTAATTGAATTAAATCACAACAGTTTTTGTGTAAGCTTTATGTGTTAAGAAATCACTCTCCATTTATAATATTTATTACTCAGCAATAACTAAAAAACATTTATTATTCTATTAAAAACAAAACTTTATAAACGATTTTTTGTTTCCCCGTCATATACGAAGAAGAATGGAGAGAGGGTTGGTTCTTCTAGGTGATTATTATGAGACGAATAAAAGGTCTTATGCCTAGCATTAAAGAAAAAAAAAGGTATATGAACATAGAATTGGTAAATTTAGAAAAAGGTTCATATATTGGAAGGCCTCTGCGAGAACTCGTGGAAAAAATTAATTATCATCTAGGAATTTTTGATGCTGCAGGTGCAGGAATCATTCCTCTTGACTTTAAAGATGATAAAGCTATGATCAGGGTGTCTGCAAAATATCTTGATCGTGTAAAAGCATCTCTTCTTTTTATAGACGAGCTTGGCTCGAATAAGGTAATACTTAAAACAAATAAGGTTTCTGGCTCTGTAAACAAAGCCAGAGATGAACCTAGGAGTAATAGGAGGTAAGAATAAGAATGGAACCAGTACAACACCAAATGATGGGTTATGACCGTGCAATAACTATGTTCAGTCCTGACGGGCGTTTATTACAAGTTGAATATGCTAAGAGAACTGTTCGTCTTGGAAACACAGCTATTGGCATGGTTTGTAAAGACGGGGTAATACTTGTAACGGATAAAAGATTAATTGATAAGTTAGTTGTTCCTGATGCGATAGAGAAAATATTCAAAATCGATGATCACATAATGGCAACAGCTGCGGGTATACTATCTGATGCTCGTGTATTAGTTGAGCGTTCTCAAGTAAAAGCTCAGCAGCACCGCGTTGAATATGATAATCCTATTGATAACATCGCGATAATAAAAGATATGTGTAATTTAAAGCAACTTTGCACTCAATCTGGTGGTCTGAGACCTTTTGGTATATCTTTATTAGTTGCAGGGATTGACTCAACAGGCATGTCTTTATTTGAAACTGATCCAACTGGGCTTTACTATCAATATAAAGCAACTGTTATCGGGGAAGGCGAGCAAGACATTGAGGAAATGTTGCACGCTGAGTACAAAGAAGATATGACTATGGATGAGGGTTTGCAGCTTGCAATTAAAATGCTTAAAAAAGTTTTAAATGATAACTTTAAAGCAGAAAGGCTTGATGCGGCTGTGATTCCTCTAAAAACAAAAGAGATGGAAAAAGTTTCAAAAGAGAAACTTGAAAAATTTTGTAAATAAATAATAATTTGAGGTGGTCTTTATGAGAGTTGGTGAAAAAATATTCACGCATGAAAAAGTTCAATTTAACCTTGTTAGGTTTCAAAAGTTTGGGAAAACATTTGAGATAGTTGTAGATCCTGATCTTGCAATAGATTTCAAAAACAAGGGTTCTGATTCTCTTGAAGACTTATCTGAATTATTAAAATCTGAAAATATTTTCTCTGATGCTAAAAAAGGCACGCTTGCATCCGAGGTGGATTTGGAGAAAGTTTTCTTAACAACTGATAACTTTAAGGTTGCTTTGAAAATTATTCAGCAAGGCGAAATTCAATTATCTGCTGAGCATCGTGAAAAACTCAGAGAGGAGAAGAAAAAGAAAATTATTTACAAAATTCACAGGCTCGCAATTGATCCTAAATCGGGTCTTCCTCATCCATCTACTAGGATTGAATCGGCTATGGAAGAGGCTAAGGTGAAAATTGATGAGTATAAGAGTGCTGATGATCAAATTCAGGAAATTGTCTCTAAGCTAAAACCTGTAATTCCTATTAGGATAGAGGAGAAAACTTTGCAGATCAGGTTGCCTGTTCAATATGCTGCAAAGCTTCAAGGCTATTTAAGGAATCAGGGGAAAATAGAATCTGAGGATTGGCTTAGTGATGGCTCTTTTGTTTGCAAGCTTAAAGTTCCCGCGGGGATTTATGCTGATATAATGGAGGAGTTAGGTGCTAAAACAAAGGGCTCTGCTGAAGTTGATTTAATGAAATAATATTTTTAAAAAATATGAAAGGTGAAAAAATAAAATGGGAGAATTATTAGCAAAAGACAAAGAAGTTGTAGTCCCGGGCCAAGTACTTGCCAAGGGGCTTGAGTATTTGCCTAGTAATGGGACGTATAGGTTAAATGATGAAATACTTGCAAACAGGCTTGGCTTGCTTGCAGTTGAAGGTAAGGTTTTGAGAACTATCCCTATGAGTGGGAGGTATTTACCTCAAAAAAATGATGTCATTATTGGTAAAGTAGATGACATTTTAATGAGTGGTTGGAGGCTTGACATTAATTGTCCTTACTCCGCGGTTCTACCTCTAAAAGATGCTAGTTTTGACTTTATTGCAAAAGGAGCAGATCTTACTAGGTATTTCAATTTAGAAGATTATGTAATGGTTAAAATTACAAATGTTACAAGTCAAAATTTAATTGATGTAACTGCAAAAGGCCCTGGTCTCAAAAAGCTTAGGGGTGGTAGGATTATGAGAGTTAATCCTAGCAAGGTTCCAAGAATCATCGGTAAAAAAGGTTCTATGGTTTCTATGATTAAAAACGCTACTGAGTGTAAGATTATGATTGGTCAAAACGGTGTGATTTGGTTTGAAGGTTCTCCTGAAATGGAAGTACTTGTATCTGAGACAATCAAAAAAATTGAAGCTGAAAGTCATCATCAGGGCATGACTGATAAAATTAAAGAGTTTCTTGAAAAGAAAACTGGTAAAAAAATTGATTTAGAAGAAAAAGAGAACGATGATTCTCAAAATAATCAAGGTGATCAACAATGACTAAATTTGAAAGACCTAGTAAAAGAAAATTTGATGAGCCTCGTCCTATTGAAGCTGAGGCGGGCGTTATTAAAAAAGCGGATGGTTCTGCTCGTTTTAAAATTGGGAACACTGAGGCTTATGCAGCGGTTTATGGTCCGCGTGAGCTTCATCCGAAGTTCTTGCAAGATCCTAAGGCGGGCGTTCTTAGGTGTAATTATAGTATGCTTCCATTCTCTGGTGATGGGGATAGGGTTAGACCTGGTCCGTCTCGTCGGAGTAAGGAAATTAGCATGGTTACAGAGAAATCTTTGAGGCCTGTTCTTGATTTGAGGGATTATCCTAATACAGTAGTTGATGTTTTCATTGAGTTGCCTCAAACCAACGCGGGTAGTAGGTGCGCAGGTATTTGCGCTGCAGCTATTGCTCTAGCTGATGCGGGTATAACTATGAAAGACATGGTTGCATCTGTCTCTTTTGGCATGGTTAGAGGTAATTTGCTTGTAGACCTTGATGGTCCTGAGGAGCACATGGATGAAAACGAAGCGGCTGATGTCCCTGTGGCTATGATTCCAAGCACTGAGGAGATAACTCTTCTTCAAATGGATGGTATAGTTTCAAGGGAAGATTTATTTGAGGGCATGGAAATGGTAAAGCCTGCTCTTAAAAAAATTGCTGAAGTTCAAAGAGATGCTTTGAAAAATAAGTATAAAAAAGTATGAGGTATTCACAATGAATCATGAAGTAAAAGAACATATACGAAACGCGTTAAAAAAAGGTATTAGAATTGATGGTCGAGGTCTTGAAGAGCTGAGACCTATTAACATTGAGGCTGGTTTTTTATCTACTGCTGAGGGTTCTGCTAAAATTATTTGTGGTGAGGCAGAAGTTCTAGCAGGGGTTAAAATGTCTTTAGGAACTCCTTACCCTGACACTCCGGAGGATGGGGTTTTAATGGTAAATTCTGAATTATTACCTATTAGCAGTCCTAACTTTGAGTCTGGCCCTCCAAGTATTGAATCTATTGAAACTGCGAGGGTTATTGATAGGGGTATTCGTGAGAGTAAATCTTTTGACACTAAATCTCTTTGTGTTGAGAAAGGTGAGAAAGTTTGGATGGTTGCAATTGATGTTGTTCCTTTAAACTATGATGGTAATCTCATTGACATTGGCGGTGTTGCGGCTATTGCTGCGCTTAAAAATGCGAGGTTCCCTGAAGTTGATAAGGATGGAAACGTTGATTATCATTCTAAATCTAAAGAAACTTTAAAGATGCAAAAGGTGCCTATTCCTGTAACTGTTTGTAAAATCGGGGATTTGTTCATCGTTGATCCTACAGATGAGGAAGAGAAAGCTGTTGATGCGCGCCTAACTGTTACTGTCTTAGAAGATGATAAGATTTGTGCTTTGCAAAAAGGCGGAAATTCTTCTCTATCTATTAGCGACGTTGAGAAAATGGTGGATTTAGCAATAAGCACATCTAAAAAGCTCAGAGCTTTAATTGATGAGGTGAAATAAATGGTTAAAATTGATCTTCCAAAAGGCCATATTACTAAATATGAGAAAGCTAGATTGATTGGGGCGAGAGCTCTTCAAATCAGCATGGGTGCTCCTTTTTTAATCAAGCTCTCAAAAAAGCAATTAGAGGAATTAAAGTATAATCCTTTAGATATTGCTAAAAAAGAGTTTGAGCAAGGAGTTTTGCCTATGGGGATTAAAAGGTTGAAGCCTCATCAAAAATAACTTTTTTTTTATTTTTTTTTATTAATTTTTCTTTTAGTGCAAACTAATATAAATAAGAACTTTATTCTTGGTTTTTATGATTCTTGGCAAGATATCTGGAAAATCTACGACTAATGACTTCACTTTCATTGCGGAGACTGAACCTAAAAAATTTGAGTATGTTCAAGTAATGCATAATGCGTATGGTTATGTCTTAGCTCAAGTAGTTGAGGTATTTAAAGAGTTAAATTCTACGACTGCTTATTGTCAAATCATTGGGTTTAGGGAAGATGGTATTGTTAAAAAGCTTAGAATCCCGTTAGATATCGGTTCTGAGGTTCTTGAAGCTCAAGATGATTTCATCGAGGAAATCATAAAAATTCATGGTGATGAGGGTGCTTTTTTAGGTGAGCTTGAGGGTAAGGACATAAAAGTTTCATTAGATTTAAACAAGGTCTTATCCATGCACTTAGCTGTTCTCGCAAAATCTGGTTCTGGTAAATCTTATGCTGTCGGCGTTTTACTTGAGGAAATGATTAAGCGTAACATTCCTTTATTAATAATTGATCCTCACGGTGAGTATTCTTCATTAAGGTTTAAAAATGATGTTGAAGGTGAGCTTGAAAAACTTGCTGGGCTTGATTTAAAGCCTGCATCTTTTGACATCTTAGAATTTGGTGATAGTGAAATTGTTAAAGGCGCGCGTCCTCTAAGGCTTCCGAGGACTTCTGATAAGCAAGAACTTGTTCATCTAATGCCTGGTAAGATGTCTAATACTCAGCTCGCTCTTTTATACAGCGCGCTTAAAACTGCGCGCACGTCTGATTTTAATTCTATAATGCATGCTTTGGAGATGGAGGAGAGTTCTGCTAAGTGGAGTATTATGAGTATGATTGAGCACTTAAAGGATATGAATATTTTTTCTGGAACTCCTGTGCCTTACTCTGAGTTTTTAAAGCCTGGTAAAGCAAGTATCATAAATCTTAAAGGTATAAATCCTGATGTTCAAGAAATAATCGTGTACAAGCTTTGTAAAGATTTATTTGAGCTTCGTAAAAAAAACAAAGTTCCTCCTTTTTTCTTAATCGTTGAAGAGGCTCATAACTATTGTCCTGAGCGTAGTTTCGGTGAGACTAAGGCGAGTAAGATTATTCGAAACATTGCATCAGAGGGTCGTAAGTTCGGTCTTGGTCTTTGTGCTATAAGTCAAAGGCCTGCGCGTGTTGATAAATCTGTTATAAGTCAATGTTCTACTCAGCTTATTTTAAAAGTTACAAATCCTAATGATTTAAAGGCGCTTAGTGCATCCGTTGAGGGTCTTACAAGTTCTGCTGAAAAAGAAATTCAGAACTTACCTATTGGTACTGCTTTAATAACTGGCTTAACAGAAGTTCCTCTCTTTGTAAATGTTCGTCCAAGGCTAAGTCTTCATGGTGGTAAGGCTCACTCAATACTTGAGCCTAAGCAGGAGGACTTTATGGAAAAAGTTTCTAGTTTTGATGAAAAAAAAGTTTTGCCTTTAATAAAGCCTAATATTTCTCATAAAGATTTAATGCTTATGAGTCAAAAGCCTATTGGGCAAATTAAAAACATTCTTGTTCCTTGCAAAAAGTTTTCATGTCAAGACAAGCAAGGGGAGTATTCATTACTCGTTGAGCTTGTTTCAGGTGAGGTAATTGTTGATAAAAATGATTTTTTATCTAAAAAAATTCCTGATCTTAAAAATCTTGATAGCATAGAAATTAGTATTTTAAG
The DNA here is from genome assembly GCA_964501945.1 of uncultured Methanosarcinales archaeon. Classification (GTDB taxonomy): domain Archaea; phylum Nanobdellota; class Nanobdellia; order Woesearchaeales; family 21-14-0-10-32-9; genus 21-14-0-10-32-9. The sequence goes on along the minus strand of CAZCTY010000002.1, from coordinate 48,460 downwards.
GTTTGCATTCAGTAACAAGAAATTTCGTGAGGAGGATTTAATTCAAAAGCTAGGGTTATCTTTTGGTATTAAAGAAAAGCTCAACAATTTATTGGATAGGGGTTTTTTATCTCGCAGAGATGGTTTTTTTGTTTTATCTGATGATTTTATTTTCTCAAAGCTCTCAAGGTTTGCAAATCATGATGAGATAAAATATGAGGAAATTCAATTCTCTGAGGAATTATCTTCTTCGTTGGATTTGGATGCGTTTCTTGAGAAATTAAAAAGGTTTACAAACATTAAAGATGATGCTGATTGTTTCCTTGTAAAATACGATATTGTATATGAATAACTTGTTTTATCTTTTATTTTCGTTCTTTTTTGCGCTTTCAAAGAAAAATATTTAAATAGTATTTCGTATCTTATGTATTATACTAGGGAGGGAATTTATAATGGTATTAAAGAAGTCACTACTATTTAACGTGTTTGTATTGTTTTTATTAGCGCTTTTTTTTGCGTTTATTCCGAGTGTTTCTGCATCGGATGTTTTAATTGAAAGGGAGAATATTGATTTTAGGATAAGTCCTGATGAGACTGCTAAATATAATATAACTATTACAAATCTTGAACCGGTTGATAAGGTTTTCTCATTTGGGTTATCTATTAGTGACTCTTTGAAATGGGTATCTTATCCGTCTAATGTCAGAGTGCCTGCCTCATCAGAGCACAGTTTCATTTTAAGTGTCAAGCCTAATCCTGCTACGCCTATTGGTGTTTACAGGTTAAATCTTAACGTGCGTAGCGGAGAATTTAGAGAAGTTCTTGATATTCCTGTTCATCTAAGCTTTGATGGTTTGTTCTTTGACTTTGTTCCTAATGTAAATACAACCTTATCTTTAGCTGATGAAATTGATCCTAGGGATAATGCTCGTGTTCTTGTAAAACTTAGAAATAGGAATCCTTTAAACATTGAGGATGCTGAGCTTAGGATTAGAAGTGACTTATTTGAAGGTGAACAAGTCATTGATATTCCGCCAGGACCTCATTTAACTGATGCGGATGCTATTGAAAAAGAGCTTGTGTTCTCTATGGATCCTTTAAAGGCGCCTGGTGAGTATGAAGTTGTTGCTCAAATTTATTATCCTAGAACTGATAGTGTTATATCTCAAGATAGGCAAACTGTTTCTGTTAGGGGTTACTCGTCTACTCCAACTAAGCTTGATACGTCTAGGAGTGCTTTATTCATAGTAAATCATGTAATTGAAGTTGAAAACTTTGGTAATAGGGAAGCTACCCCTGAGGTTAAGCTTGCTAGTAGTTGGTTTAAAAACTTGTTTTCTCGCTCTGATCCTGCTGCGAGTTTTGAGAGGATTGAAGGTGAGAATAACTTGGTTTGGACGCCTACTTTAAGTCCTACTGAGAAAAAAACTATTACTGTAACTACTAATTATTGGCCTTTAGTGTTTGCTATTTTGTTAATCATCGCTTTAGTTGTTGCGTACTTTAAACTAAGAAGTCCTGTTATAGTGGAAAAAGAAGTAGCTGTTGTTGATGAGGACGAGGAAGAGGGTTCTTCTAATTTAAGGGTTAGGTTATTTATTAGGAATAGGTCTAATAATAGTGTTAATAACTTAACTATAAGTGATAAGGTTAGAGGTATTACAACATACATTGAATCTAACCAGTTAGGTCATGTTAAGCCGTCTCGGACTACGAAGACATCTAAAAAAGGCACTATGCTCTTTTGGGACTTAGATGAATTAGAGCCTTTTGAGGAGAGGATTTTTACATATAAATTAAAATCTAAGCTTAGGGTCGTTGGGGATTTAACTCTTCCAAGGGCTGGTGCTAAGTTTGAGACTAAAAACAAGCGTGAGCGTAGGGTTTTATCTGCGCCTCCTGTTTTTAGGAAGGTTAAACGTAAAAAAGTTGAAGATTTCTAAAAATCTTTTTTTTTCTTTTTTTTCAGTTATATTTTTATAGGTGTACTTCATCCTTTTTTCTATGGCTATTCGCTCACCTATAATTTCGGTTCTAGGACACGTTGATCATGGTAAATCTAGTGTTCTTGATGCTGTTCGTGGCACGAACATTGTTAGAGGTGAGGCTGGTGCTATCACTCAGGCCATTGGTGCATCTATTATGCCTATTAATGTTATTCGTAAAAAGTGCGGGCCTATCATTGATTCTTTAAAGATGAATATTACTATTCCAGGTATTTTATTTATTGATACTCCAGGTCACGCCGCGTTTACTAGTTTGAGAAAGCGTGGGGGTAACTTGGCTGATATTGCGATTGTCGTTGTTGATATTAATGAGGGTTTAAAGCCTCAAACTCTTGAGGCTATTGAGATTTTAAGGGCTTTTAAAACGCCTTTTGTGATTGCTGCAAACAAAGTTGATTTATTTCAAGGCTTTAGGAGGGTTGATGATTCTTTTTTGAAATCTTTCACATCTCAAAGAGATGATCTTAAAACTGTTATTGAAACAAAGATATATGAATTAATAGGGGAGCTTCATGAAAAGTTTTCTCTTAGCGCGGAGCGTTTTGATAGGGTTGATGATTATACTAAGCAAGTTGCTATTATTCCTTGTTCTGCAAAAGATAACATCGGCTTAAATGAGTTATTAATGGTTATAACTGGGCTTGCTCAAAAATTCTTGGAGCAAAATTTAAAATTGGATATTTCTGGTCCTGCTAAAGGCATTGTTCTCGAGGTTAAAGAAGATAAGGGTCTTGGTCTTTGTGCTGATTCTATTATTTATGATGGTTCGCTTAAGGCAGGTGATAATATTTTAATTGGTACTATGGGTGAGCCTCTTAAAGCAAAGGTTAGAGCGCTTCTTTTGCCTGATGCTTTAGCGGATATGCGTGATAAAAAATCTAAATTTAAATCTGTCAAGCAAGTTGTTGCTGCGATGGGTGTTAAAATTTCAAGTCCTGATTTTACAGGTGATGTAGTTGCGGGTATGCCTATTCTTGGTTTAAGGGATCAAGATGAGGGCTCTGTTCGTGCATCTTTAAAAAAGCAGGTTGATGATGTCGCATTTGATGCTGATAGGAAGGGATTAATTGTTAAGGCGGACACTCTTGGAAGTCTTGAGGCATTAATTAAATTATTAAAAGGTCAGGGCATTAATATTAGGCGCGCGAGTATTGGTAATATTACTAAAAAAGATACTCTTGATGCGGAGTCTTCTTTTGAAGATGATCCTTTGAATAGTGCTATTCTTGGGTTTAATATAAAAGAAGAGCCATCAACTGATAAGGTTAAAATAATTGTTCGTGACATTATTTATTCTTTGCTTGATGATTACAAGCTTTGGTCTGATAAAGTAAAAGCTGATATTGAGGCAAAAGAGCTTGAGAAAATTCAGCGTCCTGCTAAAATTGAGGTTTTGCAAAATTGTATTTTTAGGCAGTGTAATCCGTGTATTGCAGGTGTTGAGGTAATTGAGGGTCATTTAAAGAAGGGAACGTTTATCATGGATAAAAAAGGAGATAGGGTGGATGTTGTAAAAAGCATGCAATCTGAAAATAAAAATATTTCTGAAGCTGAGAAGGGTCGTCAAGTCGCGGCTAGTTTTCCTAATATAACTGCTGCTAAATGTTTAGTTGAAGGCGAGATTTATTATACTGATTTATCTCAAGAGGATTTTAAAAAGCTTAAGGGATTAAAGAAGCATTTAACTAAATTAGAGCTTGAGGTTTTAAAGGATATCGCTGAGTTAAAGCGTAAGCAAAACCCTGTGTGGGGTGTTTGATTTGAACACTATTGGTAAGTACGAGGTTTTAAATTCTAAGGCGCGAAAAGAAATTTTTAAAGCTTTAGATGAGCAGTTTTGTTTTAGTGGCTCGCTTGATTATGCTTTCTTATTGAGTAAAAAAGATAAGGTTTTAATTATAAATAAAGATGTTGATTTAATCAATCATGAATCTTTAAGGGTTGATGCGCTCGGTCTTTATTTTGGTAAGTTTTATTCTGATGGTTTTCGTTTAAGCATTGAGGGTTCTCAGTTAATTGGTTCTAGTTGTATGTGTAATGTTGTTGAGATTAGTCAAGAGCAAAAGCACTCTTGGCTCAAAGGCTTTGACTTAGAGGTTAGTATTAAATCTGGTTTTATTATTTTAAAATCTGGTAGTGATTATCTTGGGTGCGCGAAAGTTAAAGATTTTGTTGCATTCAACTCTGTTCCTAAAGCTAGAACTCTAAAAAATGTAAATGAGGAAATTGAAGAAGAGGTTCTCTAATCCTTTTTTTTCCAAAAAGTATTTATATGTCTTTTTTTGTTCTTCTTTGTTATAAAAAATTTTATTGAGGGGTGTTTTTGTTTGAAAATTGAAAAATTAAATGCGCGTATGGTTCTTGATTCGAGGGGTAATCCTACTGTTGAGGCTGAGGTTTACACTGATTCTTTAGTTGCATCTGCAATGGTTCCAAGTGGGGCTAGTACTGGTTCTCATGAGGCTGTTGAGTTAAGGGATGGTGGTAAGGATTTTAATGGTAAAAATGTGTCTCGTGCAATTTCTAAAATTAAGCGTAGTATTAGTCCTGCACTTAAGGGCTTTGCTGTTGATGATCAGTTTTTAATTGATGAGACTATGATTGGTAGAGATGGTTCGCCTAATAAAAAAAATCTTGGTGCAAACTCTATTTTAGGTGTTAGTATGGCGTGTGCGAGGCTTGGAGCGTCCATTCATGATTTAGCTCTTCATGAATACTTGGGTAAAATGATAAAAAACAAAAACTTTGCGTTACCTATTCCTTTTGCTAATGTGATTAATGGTGGCGAGCATGCTGGTAATGATTTGTTATTTCAAGAATTTATGATCGCGCCGTATAAAGCTAAAAGTTTTGATGAGGCTGTTAAAATAATTGTTGAAATTTATCATGCTCTAAAGAAGATTTTAGCTGAGAGTTTTGGTTCATCTGCTACAAGCGTTGGTGATGAGGGTGGTTTTGCGCCTCCTATTAGCAGGCCTGAGGAAGCACTTGATTTATTAGTTGTTGCTGCAAAAAAAGCAGGTCATTATTCTAAGATTGGGTTTGCTTTAGATCCTGCAGCATCTGAGTTTTATCGCGCAGATATTGATAAGTATGAGGTTTTTAAAAATAAATTTATGTCGCGTGATGAATTTGTTAATTATTATGTTTCGCTTGCGCGCGATTATAGGATTATTAGTATTGAAGATCCTTTTCATGAAGATGACTTTGAGGCCTTTGCAGCTTTAACTAAGAAGATTGGTAGGCGCGTTCAAATCGTTGGTGATGATTTAACTGTATCTAACATTGAACGCATTAAAGTTGCTATTCAAAAAAAGCTTTGTAACGCGTTGCTTTTAAAAGTCAATCAGGTTGGTAGCGTAACTGAGGCGCTTGATGCGATTTATTTGGCTAAAGAGGCTGGATGGGAGGTCATGGTTAGTCATCGTAGTGGTGAGACTGAGGATCCTTTCATCTCTGACTTGGCTGTTGGGGTTGGCTGTGGTCAAATAAAGCTTGGTGCTCCTGCGCGTGGTGAGCGTACTGCTAAATATAATCAGCTTTTGAGGATTCGTGATGTTTTTCCTCGTATGAGGTTTGGTAGAAAATGAAATCTTTTTTTATTGGTAGTGATCATGCTGGTGCTCGCGTGAAGCGTTGGGTGAGTGATTTTTTTTGCGATAAAAAAATTGTGTTTCATGATTTATCTCCATCAAATAAAGAGGGGGATGATTATCCTGACGTTGCACACCTTGTATCTCGTAGCGTGTTTGAAAAAAAAGCTTTTGGTGTTCTTGTTTGCGGCACGGGTATTGGTATGAGTATTGCTGCAAATAAGCATAAAGGTATTAGGGCTGCGCTTTGCAAATCCCCGAGGGAAGCTGAGCTTGCTCGAAAGCACAACAATGCGAACGTCTTAGTTTTAAGTGGTAGGTCTTCTAAAAAAGATGCTCTTTTGATTTTAAAGAAATTTATAAGTTCTAACTTTGAGGGTGGTAGGCATCTTCGTCGTGTAAATAAAATAAGGAAATTTGATTGAAAATGGCTAAGGTAAAAAAGAGTAGGTCTAAAAATTCTTCTTTGAAAAAAAGTGATTCAACTATCATAGAATTTAAAGGCTTTCTTAGCTTTTTAATTTTGCATGAACTTTCTAAAAAGCCTCTCGCGGGTGAGGATTTGGCTAAAAAAATTGGTATGAGGAAAGGAACTGTTCTAACTCCTGGCACGATTTATCCTGCTTTGAAAAATCTTAAAAATAAAAAGCTTGTCTCATTTGAAAAGCAGGGTAGGCGTAAAGTTTATTCTTTATCTAAAAAAGGTGTTGGTGAACTTGATTCATCTTATGCTTTATTTTCTAGGTATTTTTTTGGGCTGAAAAATAAAATCAAAAGGAACTTTAAAAACAGGGGTTAATTTTTTTTGAGAAGATTTTTATAATTGTTAAAATTTCTTTATTTTAATGAAAGATAATATGAAAGATAAAAATCATGTGGCTTTTGTAAATTCTCTGAGGCGTTATGGTTATGATGTTGGTAATCTTGACTTTGTTGGTATAAATCATCGTTTAGGTGATAAGAAGAATCTTAAAAGTGTTGTTAAATGCGCGATGAGCGAGCAATTAGTGGGGCATGCTTTAAAATATCATGGGTTTCAATTCTTCTCAAAAGATGATGTTCGCGATCCTAGCTTTGATGTCGTTGAGGATTTTCATAATTTAAAATTCTATAAGGGTTCATCTCCTGTCTTTGAATTTGACTTTGTAGGCAAGCATAAAAATAATTTTTATGTTGTTGAGGTAAAATCAAGTAACTTGCATTCTTATTTAGACTCTGTTGATGAAGTTTTAAGTAATGCTAGGCATGCTTTTAGAAAAGATCCTTATTTGTTAATTTTTGCATCTATCAAGCCTAATGTAGATTTATCTGAGTTTTATTCTAAAAGTATTGATAGGGTGAGTATTATTGATATGGATATTTCGCCTAAAGATTATAATTGGGCTTTGAGTAAATATTTTTCTGGTCGCGGTGATTTTAATAATGAAATATCTGATATTTTAAAAGAGTTATAACTTTTTTTAGTTACATTTAAAAATGATCTTTATTTTCTCTTCTTTGCTGAGGCCCAACTTTTGTTGTGGATGTTCTCGGGAGGTATAGAAAAATGGTTGAATTTAAATTAAACATTGGTGATCCGAAGTCTAAGAAGACTTTGAAAAAAGATGTTAAAGATGCTGAAGCTGAAGTTTTTGTTGGTAAAAAAATCGGCGATTCTGTTAAAGGGGATTTATTTGGTTTAACTGGTTATGAGCTTGTTATAACTGGTGGTAGTGATAGTGCTGGTTTTCCTATGCGTACTGACGTTGAGGGCGGTTCTAGGAGAAAAGTTTTAATCGTTAAGGGTATTGGTCTTAGGAAAAATGTTGCGGGTAGGAAGATTAGAAAAACTGTTGCAGGTAACACTGTTACGAGGAAAACTGTTCAAATAAATCTTAAAGTTTCAAAGGCTGGTAAAACTCCTCTATTTGAAGAGCCTAAGCCTGAGCAGCCTGTTGAGGATAAAAAAGACTCTGCGGGTGCTGATGAGAAATCAGAAGATAAATCTTCTGAGAAAAAAGAATAATTTTTTTTATTTTTTTTATTTTTTGTAGTGTTCTTTTATTTTTTCAATTGCTATCTTCGATACTTCGTCTGCGTTAATATTCGTGGTATCTATTATTAAATCATAATTGTTTTCATCTTCATAATCTAAGTTGTATAATTCTCTGTATCGTTTCTTTTCTGATTCTCGTCTTCTCTTCAGGCTTTGTATAATTTCTTCTTTATCATTTTTCAATCCTTCTCTTGTTCTCTCATCGTTTTTCTCATCCATTGATTTTTGTATCCTCTCTGCTGCAACGTCTACATTTGTTTTTAGAAATATTTTATATGAATCTGGTATGAAGTGGTATCCTAATCTTCCCTCGAATATGAAATTGTTTTCTTCTTCTCCAAGTTTTTTTTGTCTATTATCAATTTCATCATCTATATCTCTGCTCTTTTCTGCTAGTTCTTGTAATTTGTTTAGTGTAATTCCTCGCTCATCTGCCATTTTTCGCATAAATCCGCCGCTTTGGTATTGTTTTAGATTTAGTGCTTTTGCTATTTTTCCAGCTACTGTGCTCTTCCCGCTTCCAAGTGTTCCTGATATTGTTATTTTCATTGTTTTTCTTTGAATTTCTTTTCTTTTAATAAAGGTTTTCTTTTCATTTTTCGTAGGTTTTTCATTGTTTTCGGCAAAACATTTATATAACTATGCGCTTGCTCTTTTATTGTTTTTATAGAAATTAATGGGGTTCTTATAATGGCGAAGAAAAATCAGGGTAAAAAGAATAAACAAAAAGATACTGTTAAGTCTGATAATTTTGAAAATCAAGCAGGCGCGGGTTCTGTTCCTGAGCTTGATGCGACTTCTCAAAAAAAGCTTGATGATATCAAGAAGAACTTGGAGACTTTTAAAGAAAAGCTTTTAGGTAGATTTGAGGGTAATTTGTCTGGGTTGGCTTTGCTTCCTCCAAGTAAAGAAGATGATAAAAAAGAAAATGTTAATGTTCTTGTTGTAATTGATGATTCTGATAGTAAGAAGATGAGTAAAGATGAGCTTCGTGAAAAAGTTGCGGAGGTTGTTAAAAAATTATCTGGTGAGGTTAACGAATCCATTGTTCCTTTAACTATTTTAATGACTGATATTTGGGCTAATTGTCTTGATTCTAAATATGAGATTGCTGAGATGATTGCAAACTCCGCCGCGGTTTATGATACTGGTGTTTTAGCGTCTATGAAGCTCGCTGAGATTCACAAAGCAATGGTTATTAAAAAGTTTGAAAAATACATTGTCTCTTATGTTCTTGCGGGTAGTTTAGTTCAAGGGCGTGCGAGTCCTGAGTCTGATGTTGATACTTTTGTTATAATTGATGATACTGATGTTAAAAAGATGACTCGCGCGGAGCTTAAAGACAAGCTGCGATCAATTATTATTAGTATGACTTATGAAGTTCGTAAGATGACTGGTATTGATAAAGAGCTTGGCGTTCAGGTTTATTTGCTTACTGATTTCTGGGAGAATGTTAAAGAGGCTCAGCCTGTCATTTTTACTTTTTTAAGGGATGGTGTTCCGCTCTATGATCGTGGTACGTTTATGCCGTGGAAGCAGCTTTTGCAGATGGGTCGTATAAAGCCTAGTCCTGAGGCGATTGATATGTACTCTCAAGCTGGTGATCAGGTTCTAGATAGGGTTTCTATGAAATTTAAAGAAATGGCTATGGAGGATTTTTATTGGGCTGCTTTAACTACGAGTCAAGCAGCTATTATGATTTATGGTTTGCCTCCTCCAACTCCTAAGGAGTGTTCTGATGTTTTAAGGCATATTTTTGTTAAAAAAGAAAAGTTATTAGATGATAAGCATGTTAAAATATTGGAGAGACTCGTTAAGGTTAGAAAAGACTTAGAGCACTCTAAGTTAAAGAAAGTTTCAGGTAAGTTATTAGATGAGCTCTATGATGATACTGAGGCGTTTTTAACTCGTATGAAGAAGTTGTTTGATGAGATTCAATCATTGAAGGATACGGATGTTTTTGTCAAATTATTCGATGAGTTAACTCATGCGCTAAAAGAAACTCTTAGGGTGCATGGTATTGATGAGGTTGATGATGCTTCTTTAATTAAAGTTACTAAAAAAGAGCTCTCTGATAAGGGTTTGCTCTCGCCTAATACGTTCTCTGAATTAAAGAATATTTTCTCATCTAAAAAAGATTTTGAGGCTGGCAAGCTTGCGAAAGCTGAGGTTAGTAAATTATTATCTAATGCTAAATTTGTTATCATGGAGTTAATGGAGCATGTTCAGCGTAGGCGTTTGCTTGAGGTTCAAAAAACTCGTGTGAGGTTTATGCATGGGGATAAAACTGGTGAGATAATTCTTGCAGGTGATAACATATTTTTAATTGAGGATATTGAGGTTCCTGAGAAAAATATTAGGAAGGCTTATTTGAAAGAGGGTAAGATTTCTAAGGTTGTTAGTTGTGAGCCTAAAGAATTTGAGGATGCTTTAGAGGTTCCTGTTCAGCAAGGTGAGCTTCATGTTTGTGAATCTTTAATATCTGATTTGAATAAAATATTTAAAGAAAAGATAAAGCTTATATTATAAATTATGGTTGGGGGTTATTATAATGAGAAAATATTTGGTTAGGGATATTATGACTACTACTCCTGTGAGCATTGAGGAGTCTGTTTCAGCAAAAGAGTGCGCAGAGGTTATGTCGTCTAAAGAAGTTGGTAGTTTGCTTGTTATGAAAGGAGATGTTTTTCGTGGCATTGTAACTGAGCAGGATTTAGTTGTTAAAATTGTCTCCTCTGGTGTAGATCCTAAAAAAGCGTTTGTTAAAGATATTATGACACCTGCAAAACAAATTATCAGTATTAATCCTGGTAGGAGTATTTACACTGCGATGACGCTTATGAATGATAATGATGTTAGGCGTCTTCCTGTTATTGAAAATGGTGTTCTTCGTGGGATTATTACGATGAAAGATATTTTTGGTATTGAGCCTGATTTATTAGAAAATATGTTTGATTTTTTACCTGAAGAATATAAGGAGATTTGATTTTTTATGGGTGGCGTTCCTAGGCATGTTGGCATCGTTATGGATGGTAATCGTAGGTTTGCTAAATCTTTGAATTTGAATCCTTGGAAGGGTCATGAGTATGGTGAAAAAAAGGTTTTTGATTTATTATCTTGGGCTAAGGATGCTGGTATAAAAGAGGTTACTGTTTATGCTTTTTCTTCTCAAAATATTAACAGGCCTAAAAAAGAATTTGATTATTTGATGAAAATTTTTTTATCTGCTGCAAATAAGGCTTTAGGAGATTCTGAATTTTTAACATCTGGCACTAAGGTTAGGATTCTTGGTGATATTTCTCCTTTTCCTCAAGAAGTTCAAGCAAAGCTTCAAGAGCTCGTTGATGTAACTGAGAATAATAACAACTATTTTTTTAACTTGGCTCTTGGTTATGGTGGTCGTGAAGAAATTGTTCGCGCTGTTAAAAATATTGCTCTAAAAGTTAAAGAAGGTTTGATTGATCCTTGTGATATTGATGAGGAGCTTTTTCAAGATTATTTATATCTTAGAAGTGATCCTGATTTGATTATTAGGACTGGTGGTAATTGTAGGACTAGTAATTTTTTGCCTTGGCAGAGTATTTATTCTGAGTGGTTTTTTGTTGATAAGAAATGGCCTGAGTTTAGCAGAGAAGACTTTATTGAGTGCGTTGAGGCTTTTTCTAATAGGGAGCGTAGATTTGGTAAATAAAAATTTTTTTTTATGCTTTTATTGTTTTAAAGGATTTTAAGAACGCTGCGTTTTTCTTTTTTAATGATTCTGTTGCTTTTGTTAGTGCGTCTTTTGGTTTTGTTCCTTTCTTTGTTTCTATGAAGAACTTTGGTTTTCCTCTTTGAGGGTGGTCGATTGCGTATGTCGCGACGGTTACATCGTCTTGGTTGTTTAGTTCATCTTTTATCGCGTTGCATAGTGTGTGATCTGCGCCTTCTAGTTCAAATACTAGTTTTTGCGCTTTATTTTCTATTGTTGTGATTTTCATTTTTATTTGGAACCTTTCTTTGTTTATAAAATTAACTGTTGTTTATTTCTTATAGTGTTTTCTCTGCTAGTATCTCTCTTGAAATTGTTTCGTTTATATTTAATATGTTTTTCTTCGCTTGCATATCTTTAAACTTTAAATCTAATGAGAAAGAAGTCATGTTTTCTTCATACTCTCTTAAAACAGGTATTCCTTTTGATATTAAATTGTATATGTATTTATTGACCATCTCTTCTGTGAAGCCTAGTTTTTTTGCTATGCCTTTTTGTGTTGTTTTCTCTTCTGCATATAGTACCATGAATACTTCTTGTTCTCTATTTGTTAATTTTATTTCGTGTTTGCTCTCAACTTCTGGATTTATTGCAAGTTGTAATTCGTCTATTCTCTCATTTATTTTGTCTACTTTTGCATCTAACTCGTTCATAAAATCGTAGAGTTGTTGTATTTCATGAGTGCTCTTATTTATAGATTCTAAATGGTCTTCTAACTCGAATTTTATCTCTTTAAATCCTGCTCTAACACCGTTTTGTATATCCTTTAGCTTCTTCGCTTCATTCTTTATACCTATAGCCCCTAACACCTTGGTATCTTGGTAATGGTGTTGTGTTTTTAAATATTTATGTTTAGTATTGCATATTATATTTTGTCACTAATATTTTTTTATTATATTTTTTAAGTTAACTTTTTTAAAGTGTGACGTATTCTCTTATTTTTATGTCTTTAAAACACTTAGCAAGGGTGCTCTCTAAAGTTGAAGACTTTAAGGAGCCAAAAATTGATTTGGAGCAATATTTAACAGATAGTGGGGTCGCTGCGGAGTTACTTTGGTCTATGAATATGAGGGGTAACATTGAAGGGAAAACTATTTTAGATCTCGGTGCGGGCACGGGCATTCTTGGTATTGGCGCTCTGCTTCTTGGCGCGAAGAGGGTTGTTTTCTTAGAAAAAGATGAGGTTGCATTAAAAATTTTAAAAGATAACTTGGCTTTAATCGGTGAGGAATATGAGTTGCCTGATTTTGAAGTTGTTTTAGGTGATGTTTCATCTTCTAGTGGTTCTTTTGATTTGGTAATTATGAATCCTCCTTTTGGTACTAAGACTAAGCACATGGACACTTTATTTTTGGAAAAGGCTATTTCTCTGTCTAATAAAATTTTAAGTATTCACAAGTCTAGCACTAAAGAATATGTCTTAGATTTTTTTAACGTTAATAACTTTGAAGTCGTTGAAGTGTTTGATTTTGATTATGTTCTAAAAAAAACATTTACTCATCATGATGCGTCTAAAAAAATTATTGATGTTAGTGGTTTTTTTGCTATAAAAATGGGTGGTTGATTTGAGTGATGTTGTTGTTAAATTAAATCAATTAACTGGGAAAAAGCATTTTTTGTTTATGGATAAATGCAGGCATGCAGCGGAGCTTTTAATGTTTCTTGCAAAAAAATTAGGTTTTAATGATCTAATAATTCAAGAAGAAGGTGGGTGGTATACTTATGAAAAATCGGGTTTAAAAGTTGGGTTGAATGTTATAAAAGCTCCTATGCAATCAGGTGTTCTTTTAAAAGATAAGTTTCCTTTTATTCCTGCTTTAGTTTTATTGAATAGTAATCCAGGTTATGCATACATTGACAAGTTTACTTTCTTTGATGAAATTAAAAAAACTGGTTCTTTATTCGTGCATGATATTGTATCTTCTATTGGTGAGGATTACTCTACGAGGGGAGATTTTTTAATTGGTAGTTTTGGTAAAGACAAGCCTTTATCTATTAGCTCGGGGGGCGCGTTCATAGCATTTGATTCAGATCATCATTTAAAGTTATTACTTGATTTAAAAAATGAGCACTTTCAAGGTAGTGGTGAGGGTATATCTTTTGATGAATTATCTTTGGCTTTAGATAATGTTTTAAAAAAAAAGAAGCGTTGGGTTGAGTTTTCTTCAAGTATTAAAAAGAAGCTTTTAAGCAGTGGCTTTGATGTGTTAAACAATAATGATTCTATTAATATATTTGTAAAAGCGGTTGGTTCTAAAAGGGAAAACTTAATAAAGTTCTGTGAAGAAAACAATTTACCATATCAAGTATGTCCTCTATATATTAGGACGCTTGATGATAATGTTATTTCAATTGAGATTAAAAAATTGGATTTGGAGGGATAATTGTGGAATTGAGAGAACCTGATAGTATGGATGAACTTGTTTATTTTAGTAGGAGGAAAACTCCTGAGGGTAGAGTTATGGCTTGGGCGTTTAGGGAGCTGTGTCCTAAATGTAAAAAAGAGTTGATGACAAAGCCTGTTGATCCTAAAACTAAAAAGCCTAAAATTAGGGCTAAAGAATATGTTTGTGGTTCTTGTTCATATGAGGTGCCTGCAGATGAGTATGAGGCTTCATTAGAGCTTTGTGTTGATTACACTTGTGGTTCGTGCAACTTTGAGGGCAAAACTAAAATTCCGTATAAAAGAAAAACTTTTATGGGTGTTAAATCTTTTGTCTTTGAGTGTGGTTCTTGCGGGGTTAAAATTCCTATTACTAAAAAGATGAAAGAGCCTAAGAAAAAATCCAAAAAAGCTGTTCCTAAAAATATTTGAGGTGGTTAAATTAGATAAAAAAATACTTGTAACTAGTGCTTTGCCCTATGTTAATAATATTCCGCACCTTGGTACTATGGTTTGTATTATTAGTGCGGATGTTTACACTAGGTTTTTAAGGCTTCAAGGTAAAAATGTTTTATCTGTTCTTGGCACGGATGAGCATGGCACGACTACTGAAACTATTGCGATGAAGATGGGTATGTCTCCTAAAGAGGCTACTGATCATTTCTTTAAAATTCATAAAGATATTTATGAGTGGTTTAATTGTAGTTTTGATTGTTTTGGTAGGACTTCTTGTGATGAGAGCACTCAGTTAACTCAAGAGATTTTTTTAAAATTATTTGATAATGATTTCATTGTAAGTAGGGAGATCGAGCAGTTTTTTGATGTTGATGCGGATAAATTTTTATCTGATAGGTTCATTGAGGGTAAGTGTCCTTTTTGTAAGTACGATGAGGCTCGTGGGGATCAGTGTGATTCTTGTGGTAAGCTTTTAGATCCTTTGGATTTAATTAATCCTAAATCGAAGCTTACTGGTTCTGTGCCTGTTTTGAGAAAAACTAAGCATTTGTATTTAAGGCTTGATAAGCTTCAGCCTTTATTAGAATCTCATTTAGATATTGTTAAAGATTCTTGGTCTGAGAATGCTTTAACTACTACTAATGCTTGGCTCAAAGAAGGCTTGAAAGAGAGGGCGATTACTCGTGATTTAAAATGGGGGATTCCTGTTCCGCTTAAGGGCTTTGAGGATAAAGTTTTCTATGTTTGGTTTGATGCGCCTATTGGTTATATTTCCATAGCTAAATCTTTAAGGCAAGATTGGCAGGATTGGTGGAAGAATCCTGACAAGGTTAGGCTTGTTCAATTCATGGGTAAAGATAACATTCCTTTTCACTCAGTTTTATTCCCTGCATCCTTGATTGGTTCAAGGGATAATTTTACATTAGTTGATACTTTAAATGTTAATGAATATATGAACTATGAGGACAAGAAATTTTCTAAGTCTAGGGGTGTTGGTATTTTTGGTGATAACATTCAAGATGTTGGTATTAACGCTGATGCTTGGAGGTATTATATAATTATGAATCGTCCTGAGCGTACTGATACTAATTTTTCGTGGACGGACTTTCAAGACAAGCTTAACAATGAACTAGTTGGTAATTTAGGAAATCTTGTAAATAGGACTTTAACGTTTGTAAACAAATTCTCTGATGGTTTTGTTGGTGAGATTAAAAAAGAGTGGGATTATGGGGAAGATGTTAAAAAAATTATTCAATTATATGATGACATTGAGCTTAAGCGAGCGTTAAAAGAGATTATGGCTTTATCTAAAAAAGCTAATCATTATTTTCAGGAAAATGAGCCATGGAAAAAGATTAAAGAAAATCCTGAGATTGCAAAAAGCGATTTGGCTGTTCTCGTAAATGTTATTAAAGATTTGGCTTTATTAATCTCGCCTGTGATGCCGTCAATATCAAAGGACATATTAAAACAGTTAAATGTTAATTATAATTCTTTCTCTGATTTATCTGTTAAAATTGAAAAGCATAATATAGGTAAAACGAAGCCTTTATTTTCTAAGCTTGATGATGACATTGTTAATGGTTTAAAGAGTAAATATTCTGGCGCGCAAGAAGTAAAGGCTGATGTTGATTCATTGAAAAAGCCTTTATTAAAAGTTGCAGAAATAACTTCTGTTGAAAAGCATCCTGATGCTGATAAATTATTTATTGAAAAAATAAATCTTGGCGGTGAGGAGAGGACTATTGTTTCTGGTTTGGCGGGGCAATACGAGGCAGAGGAATTGGTTGGTAAAAAAATAATTATTGTAACTAACTTAAAGCCTGTAAAGCTTCGCGGTGTTAAAAGTGAGGGTATGTTGCTTGCAGTCTCTCAGGGTAAAAAAGTTGGTTTATTGCTAGCTCCTGATGCTAAACCAGGTCAGGTTTTAAAATTTGAGGGTGTTGAGCCTTGCGATGATGAGATTTCTATTGATGATTTTTTTAGCTTTGATTTAATCGCTGATGATTTAGGTGTTAGCGCTGAGGGCAGAAAACTTGTTGGCGCGAATATAATTGTTGATAAGAATTTAAAAGGAAAAATAAAATAATCAAAAAATTTTTTTTGCACTTTTTTTTATTGTTTTAATGCTTGTTCTTCTATTTTTTTAAGTGCTGAATCCACGCATATGAATATGTTGTGGTCTGTTACTTCGCTATTTGCCATCTTGCCACCATACATTAGTTTTGCGTGTAGTTCGTATTTATCTGAGTCTGGGTTATGAATTGGTTTTAAATGCAGATTTAAAGACTCGTAGTTTTCTAATCCGTCACTAAACTTTCTTGCATAGCTTCCTATTAGCTTCTTTGCTATTATTAATTCGTCTCTTCTAAGGTTCTTAAAACCTGAAAGGAATATCTTCCCCCCTAATTCTATGTTTTCATCCACTGCGTTCACCCCACAGGAAAACCTTCATTTTTTTGGTTTTCTGCTACTAGTAATTAAAACTAGTATTTAAATGTTTTATTAATTTTGTTTGTTTTTTCGTCTTTTTAATTTAATAATAGCACTTTAAAGCATATCATTTAATATGTATGAAAAAATGACATTTTAATAAAAATAATGTATGAGAATAGATAAATTTATAAAGAATCTAAGAAACATGATAAAACACTAGGGGTAGTGTTTTTAGAGTTGTTTTTACCTGTATTTAGTGAATTTTGTTTTTTTATTTTTTGTGATTCGAGGTGGTCTTATATTGAAATGTCCTTATTGTAGCTTTCCAGAAACTAAAGTCCTTGAGACAAGGGAGACTGAAGAAGATATTACAAGAAGGAGGCGTCAGTGTTTAAAGTGTGAGCGAAGATTTACCACGTATGAGCAAATTGAGATGGTGAACATAAGGATTTTAAAAAAGGATGGTACACGCGAAATTTTTGATAGGCAAAAAGTTATAAAATCAATTCAAACCGCGTGTCAAAAAAGGCCTGTATCTGAGGAAGATATTGAAAAAATTGTCTCAAAAGTGGAAGCTAAGATGCGTAGCAGTGATGAGCGGGAGATAAAAACTAAAAACATTGGTAAAATGATTTTGAGGCAATTAAAAAAACTTGATCAGGTATCTTATATAAGATTTGCTTCGGTGTATAACGATTTTCAAGACATAGAGTCTTTTAAAAAAGAATTAGAAAAATTCGAAACTAAACAATGAGAGGGTGTATAAAGAATGAGTGAGAAAAAATATGATGTGTTGGGTGATGAGTTTGTAGATAAGATAACAAATGCTAAATATTATGAAAAAGGGCTTAGTGTTAAAAGGCTTTTTACAAAGCCAGGGAAGTCTGTTTATGAAATGTTTGAATATACTTATAGGGATTCTGTTATTAGAAACAGTGATGGTTCTGTTGTTTATGAAATAAAAAAAATTGAAGTTCCGTCTTCTTGGAGTCAGATGGCAACTGATATTCTTGCTCAAAAGTATCTTAGAAAAAAAGGTGTTCCTCAGCTTGATGAAAATGGAGATGTTGCTGTTGATAAAGAAGGTAATATAGTATTTGGTTCTGAGAGGAGCGTTAAGCAAGTCGCTCATAGATTAGCTGGTTGTTGGACTGATTGGGGTGTTCGTTACGGCTACTTTAAATCAGAGGAGGATGCTGCTACTTTTTATGATGAACTTGCTTTTATGATTTTAAATCAGATGTGTGCTCCTAATAGTCCTCAGTGGTTTAACACTGGTTTATTTACTGCATATGGTATTAAAGGTGAATCTCAAGGTCATTACTATGTTGAGCCTGATTCAGGAGAGGTAAAACAATCTCAGGATGCTTATAGTAGGCCTCAGCCTCATGCTTGTTTCATTCAATCTATTAGGGATGATTTAGTTAATGAAGGTGGGTTATTTGATTTGATTACAAGAGAAGTTCGTTTATTTAAGTATGGTTCGGGTACTGGTACTAATTTCTCATCTATTAGGGGTCGTGGTGAGCACTTATCTGGTGGTGGAAAATCTTCTGGGTTGATGTCTTTTCTAACTGTTTTTGATAGGGCGGCTGGCGCGATAAAATCTGGTGGTACTACTAGGCGCGCTGCTAAAATGGTTTGTTTAGATCTTGATCATCCTGAAATTGAAGATTTTATTGAGTGGAAGATGAGGGAGGAGCAAAAAGTTGCATCTCTTGTTCAAGGTAGCATTACATCAAGCAAGCACTTAAATAACATAATGAGGATTGCTCATGAGAAAAAATCTGTTAACTTAAAAGAAAATATTGCGTTGAGGAAAGCTGTAAAAAAAGCTCTTGATGATGAAGTTCCTATTAACTATGTTCAGCGAGCATTAATGCTTGTCAGGCAGGGTAAAAAAGAAATTGATTTCGTTGTTATGGATTCTAATTATGAATCTGAAGCTTATCTAACTGTTGCAGGTCAAAATAGTAATAACTCTGTTAGGATTCCAAATAAGTTCTTTGAAACTCTTCACAAAGAAGAAGATTGGCACTTAACTAGAAGGACTGACGGTAAAGTTCATAAAACTCTAAAAGCATCTGAGCTTTGGGATAAAATTAATTACTCATCTTGG
Source organism: uncultured Methanosarcinales archaeon (assembly GCA_964501945.1). Lineage (GTDB taxonomy): Archaea > Nanobdellota > Nanobdellia > Woesearchaeales > 21-14-0-10-32-9 > 21-14-0-10-32-9. The sequence goes on along the minus strand of CAZCTY010000002.1, from coordinate 29,702 downwards.
ATGAGTGCGGATCCTGGTGTTCAATTTGATGACACAATTAATGAATGGCATACTTGTCCAAATGATGGTAGGATTAATGCTAGTAATCCTTGCTCGGAGTATATGTTTTTAGATGATACTGCTTGTAATTTGGCTAGTTTTAATTTAGTTAAGTTCTTTGATAATGGCACTAAAATGTTTGATGTTGATAAATTCAAGCATGGTGTTCGTCTTTGGACTACGGTTCTTGAAATTTCTGTTTTAATGGCTCAATTTCCAAGTAAAGAAATTGCTAAAAACAGTTATTTGTATAGGACGCTTGGTTTAGGTTATGCTAATATTGGCGCTTTACTTATGAGGATGGGTCTTCCGTATGATAGTCCTCAAGGTAGGAGCTTTGCTGCTTCAATTACTGCTATTATGGGTGGTCAAAGTTATACTACTTCTGCTGAGTTGGCTCGAGCTAAAGGTCCTTTTGAGAGATTTGATGAAAATAAAGAAGATATGCTTAAAGTAATTAGGAATCATAGGCGCGCAGCTCATAATGCTAAGCCGTCTGAGTATGAGGGTTTGACGATTAAGCCTGTTGGTTTGGGTGTTGATAATTGTCCTGAGTACATGGTGCGTCATGCTCGTTCTGCGTGGGATGATGCTTTATCTTGGGGTGAGGAGTATGGTTTTAGGAATGCTCAAGTAACTGTTATTGCTCCGACTGGTACTATTGGTTTAGTTATGGATTGTGATACTACTGGTGTTGAGCCTGATTTTGCTTTAGTCAAATTCAAAAAGCTCGCTGGTGGCGGTTACTTTAAGATTGTAAATCAGTCTGTTCCTAGTGCTTTAGAAGTTTTAGGTTATTCTAATGAGGAAATTGATAAGATTGTCAAATACTGTGTTGGCGCGGGTACTTTAAAAGACGCACCTGGTATTAATCATGAGGATTTAAAAGAAAAAGGTTTTACTGATGTTGCTATTCAAAAAGTTGAGTCTCAGTTAAAAACTGTGTTTGAATTAAAATATGCATTTACTAAGTGGACTCTTGGTGATGATGTTTTAAAAGAGCTAGGTTTTACTGAGGAGCAAATAGGAAAGCCTGATCTTAATGTTTTAGAGGCGCTTGGTTTTTCTAAAAGGGATATTGAAAAAGCTGAGGAATATGTTTGTGGTACTATGACTGTTGAGGGAGCGCCTGGCTTAAAAGAAGAGCACGTATTTGTTTTTGATTGTGCTAATAAATGTGGCAAGCTTGGTACTCGTTTAATTGATTACTCTGGGCACATTCAGATGATGGCTGCAGTTCAACCTTATATCTCAGGAGCTATTAGTAAAACTATTAACATGGATAAAACTGCGAGCATTAGTGATGTTGCTAAAGCTCATAAAGATGCATGGAAGTTAATGGTTAAAGCTGTCGCTTTGTATAGGGATGGTTGTAAGCTTAGTCAGCCTTTGAGTTCTACTTCTCAAGAAGATGCTGAGCTTTTAATGTTAAAGCAAGTTGATGACGTTGATGAATCTGTGGATGCTAAAAAAATCCATGAAAAAGTTGTCTATAAGATGAGCCAAAAGAAGATGCCTGCAAAGCGTAAGGGTTTTGTTCAAGAGGCAAATGTTGGCGGTCAAAAGGTTTTCCTTAGAACTGGCGAGTATGAGGATGGTTCGTTGGGGGAGATTTTCCTTGACACATACAAAGAAGGTGCCTCTTATGGTGCTTTGTTGAATTGTTTCGCTGTGGCTATATCTAAGGGCTTGCAATATGGTGTGCCTTTAGAAGAATTTGTGGACTCATTCACATTTACAAGGTTTGAGCCCGCAGGTATGGTTATTGGGCATCCTGTAATTAAAAATGCCACTTCGATTCTTGACTATGTATTTAGGACTCTTGGGTATGAGTACCTTGGGCGTAAGGACTTTGTTCATGTAAAAACAATGGAAGCATCTGATACTAAGGAAGAGCCTGAAAAAGAAGGGCCTAAAGAAAAACAGCTTCGTATATCTGGTAAAGAGGCTGATGTTTATGAAGCTAAATCTAAAGGGTATACAGGCGAGCAGTGTACTAGTTGTGGCTCGATGAAATTAAAGAGAAGTGGTAGTTGCGCTGTCTGTGAGGATTGTGGTAATACTACTGGGTGCTCTTAATTTTAAAACTTTTTTTTCTTATTTTTTTTCACTGGTCATTTATTGGTAACGCTTATAAATATTTTTTATTTTTCGTATATAATAAAAACTTAAGTGTTATTAATTTGTGTTTTAGAAATTTTTTTATTTAAGTTTTTTTTACTGTGATGAAAGGTTTTTTTTATGGATGAGAAAGATTATTTGGTTGTTTTAAAAGCTTTAACAGAAGTTCCTTTCAATGTTGGTAAAAATCTTTTATCAGATATGTTATTAGGTGATATTAACAATCCTTCAATTGAGCGTAATAAGCTTCACGAACTTAATTGTTTTGGCGAGCTTGCATACTCTAAAGACGAGCTTAACGCGGTTATTGATTCTTTAATTAGGAATGGTTTTATTGAGCAAGAATCTTTTAGCACTATAAATAAATATGCGAAGGTTTTAAGACTTTCAAGGAAAGGTTTTGATGAATTAAAAAAACCTTCTTTTTTTAAGCGTAAGCTTGGGTTCAAATTCAATCAGGAAACGAGTATTTCTCTTGATGAAAAAGAGCTTTTTAAAAATTTTGATTTCTTTTTAACTGGGTTGAATGATGAGCAAAAAAAAGCTGTTGTAACTCCTGCAAATAAAGTTGTATGTGTTGCTGGCGCGGGTTCTGGTAAGACGCGTGTTTTAACTAAGAGGGCGGAGTTTTTAATTAGGTATAAAGGTGTAAATCCGTCTAAGATATTGGCTATTACTTTTACTCGTAAGGCTAGAAAGGAAATGATTAATCGTTTAGAGCAAGCAGGTATTTTTAATGCTCGCGTTGAGACTTTTAATTCTTTTTGTGAGAAGACTTTGCGTATTCACAATGATGAAATTTATGATCGCCCTGTTAGAGTTATGCGTTATAAGGATAAAATAATTGGTATTAAAAGGGCGCTTGAAGAGCAAGGTTTGGATTTGAGGGATGCTATTGATACTTATTTTTCTCACTCTCAGAGGCGTGGTAAAACTGATGAGCAACTCGCAGCTATTTTTATGAATGATTGTTTTTTAGTTCTTGATACATTCAAGGCTCAAGGTGGTCTTGAAGATTTTACTAAGGATGCGAGTCCTAGTTTTATGCGTGGGGCGAGGCTTGTTTATAAGACTTGCTTGGCGCTTGAAGAATACATGCAAGAGCGTGGTCTTCGTGATTTTTCTGATCAATTGCTTGATGCTTTAAAATTTTTCAAAAATAATCCTTCTATGGTTCCTGAATTTGATCATATTCTAATTGATGAATATCAAGATGTTAATTCTTCTCAGATTGATTTAGTTAATGTTTTAGATGTTAAAAACTTGTTTTGTGTTGGTGATCCTCGTCAATCTATTTTTGGTTGGAGAGGTTCTGATATAAAATTTATAATGGAATTTGAGCAGCAACATCCTAGTTGTGAGGTTATTTTTTTAACTAAGAATTATCGTTCTAAAAAATTAATTGTTGACTTTATGAATTTGGCTATAAAAAAGCTTAACATGCCTGATTTGGAGCCTGTAAATCAAGATGAGGGTTTTTTAAAACTTTTAAAATTTAAATCTGAGCAAGAGGAGCGTTTATTTGTTCTTCAATCAATTCTTGGAACTGATGTTTTAAGGGATGATATATTTGTTCTTGCAAGGACTAATAAAGCGTTAAACGAATTTTCTAATTTACTCAAGCAAAACGATATTCCTCACGTTGTTAAAACTGAGGATAGGATTAAAAAAGTTGAGGCAAAGCGTGGCGAGGTTACTCTTGCAACTGTTCACGCGATTAAAGGCCTTGAGGCAAAGCTTGTTTTTGTTACTGGTTGTAATTCTATGAATTTTCCATGCAAGACTAGCGAGCATCCTGTAACTGAATTGATAAAGATTCAAGATTATGATAAAGAAGAGGAGGAGCGTCGCTTGTTTTATGTCGCTGTTAGTCGCGCGATGGATAAATTAGTCATGACTTATTCTGGCAGGAATCCTACTTATTTTATTTCTGCTGATATGAGGCGGCTCGCTGAGAAAGGCTATGTTAAAAAGCGTAGCGCTTCATTTATGTTTTCAAGTAATGGTAAAAAAGATTTATTGGTTGATAGCGAAAATAAAACGGTTGATGAGTCGCGTATAGATTCTAAATCAAAATTATTATTAATTGAAGAATTAAAAAATTGGCGTCGGGATTTGGCTAAAAAAAATTCTCTGCCTCCATTTACTATTATTCATGATTCTGCAATTTATGCAATATCTGAGTTTGTTCCTTTATCTAATAGTGAGCTTTTAAGTATTAAGGGTCTTGGCGAGCAAAAAGTTTCTAAGTACGGAGAAGATATCTTAAGCATTGTTAAAAAATATGCATCTTAATAGAATCTGTATTCAAAATTTATGGCTTTAATAAGTTATCTTCTGTAGGTAATTTATATGCGACGTGTATGTGGTTATCATGTCCTAATCTACTTGCAGTTCCTGTCGGGCCTATGCGTCCAATGGTGCTTCCTTTGCTTATAAAATCTCCTGCTTGAACTTTTATGTTTTCATCTAAGTGCGTTATTAACATGTATCCTCTCTCTTCGGGATTGTATATTATAACTCCGTTTCCTCCTCTAATGGTAAGTCCTTTTCCGTTCCAATTTGTAATTTTATTGTTATTATATTCTCCTCGCCACATATCTCCTGAGGAAATTACAAGTCCTGAGAAAGGTGCTATTACTTTTGTTCCGTTCTTTGAGAATATGTCTAATGCTTGGTGCCAAGGCGTATATGTTCCATTAGGGATTCTCATCTCGCTCTTTAACATCGGCCCCCAGTTATCTTCTTTTTTATGATTTGGTATCATTGATTCATATATAATTTGTAATGAATCTTTAAGGGCGCGTCCTAATTTTATATCTTGCTTCGTTTTAGGTTCTAATTCTCTGTAGCTATCAGGGCAAGTTCTTGAATCTTTATCTGTGTATACGTATCTAAAAAATGTGTAAAAATCTACGCCTACATTCTTTCTACTCGCATCTATTACTAGTTCATTTCTTTTAATTTCTGCTGTTATTGTGTTTTCTAGATTTTTATTACTATCTTGTATTTGGTACTCGTTTTTAGGTAAAAGCATAGACCCTGTAATTGCACCAATCAATAATATTTTTTTAAATACACCGCGCATTTTATAAGTTCATAGTTTGCTTTATTATTTAAAATTTACTTTTGTAGCTACTATTTAATAAAAACTAATTTTTTTAGCATTGTTTATTTTTTATTTTTTATTTTTCTGTTATAATTTTTGTTTTGTTGTTTATCTGTGTTTTATTCTTAATTTTTAGTAACATATAAAAAAGAAAACATTTTTTTTATTATAATAGGTGGTTGTAAGTGCTCCCGGATAAGCAAATAAAAAAAGATTTTAAGTTAGAAGTTAATAAAAATCCTGAAAAATATTTTCCTATATCAAAATTAAAATCTGAGGGTTTTCATAGAAAGCAGTGTAGTTGTGGGACTTTTTTTTGGACTAAAAATCTAAATAGGTTTGTTTGTGGTGAGCCTTCTTGTAGTGGTGGTTTTCGTTTCTTTGAGGGGGGTAATGTAAAAAAGAAACTATCATACATTGAAACTTGGAAAGAATTCTCTAAATTCATGGAATCTAGGGGGTATGAGTCTATTCCTCGTTATTCTGTTGTTGCAAGGTGGCGTGATGATACTGACTTTGTTCAGGCAAGTATTTATAACTTTCAGCCATACGTGGTTAATGGAGAGGTTGATCCTCCTGCTAATCCTTTAGTTGTGCCTCAGTTTTCTCTTCGTTTTAATGATGTTGATAACGTAGGCGTTACTATGTCGCATCACACTGGCTTTGTCATGATTGGTCAACATGCATTTAATTCTGATAAAGAGTGGCAACAGGACAAATATTTTAAAGACTTGCTTGATTGGTTTTTATTAATTTTAGGCTTGCCTGAAGATGAGGTTACTATTCATGAAGATGCTTGGGCTGGTGGTGGTAATTTTGGTTCTTGTTTAGAATTTTTTTGTAAGGGCTCAGAGCTTGCAAATCAGGTTTACATGTTGTTTGAGCAAACACCTCAAGGTTCTAAGAATTTAAATCTTAAAGTTCTTGATATGGGTATGGGTCATGAGCGTGTTGCTTGGTTCTCTCAGGGTTCAAGCACGATTTATGACGCGGTTTTCCCAGATGTTATAGATAAGCTTGTTAAGAAAACTGGTGTTGTTAAAGATGAGGATTTTTTGAGAAAATTTGTTCCTTATGGTTCTCTTTTAAATCTTGATGAAACTGATGATATTAATTCTTCGTGGGAGTTTGTTGCAAAAAAGCTTGATTTATCTGTTAGGGAATTAAAAGAAAAATTGTTGCCTCTAAGGGCTTTGTATTCTGTTGCTGAGCATTCTAGGAGCTTGCTTGTTGCAATTAGTGATGGTGCGCTTCCATCTAATGTTAAAGGTGGTTATAATCTTAGGATGATTTTAAGGCGGGCTTTAAGGTTTATTGATGAGCAAGGTTGGGATTTAGATTTAGGTGAGGTTTGTGCTTGGCACGCTGATTATCTAAAGCCTTTATTTCCTGAGTTATCTGATAATTTAAATCATGTTAAAAATATTATTAGTGTTGAAAAATTAAAGTATGAAGAGAGCATTGAGCGTAATAAAAAGCTTGTTCAAAAACTTGTCAAATCAGACATCTCTGTTGAAAAACTAGTTGAAGTTTATGATAGTAACGGAGTCGCCCCGGAGATAATAAAAGAAGAGGCGGCTAAAATTGGCAGGTCTTTAGAAATTCCATCTAACTTTTATTCTCTTGTTGCCAAAAGGCATGAATTAAAAGAGCAAAGCACTTCGTTGGATGAAAAGTTTGATTTAAAAAATGTTCCAACAACTACTGCGCTATACTTTGAACATTATGACTTGGTTAGCTTTGATGCTAATGTTTTAAAAATAATTAAAGGGGATGATTCTTACTTTGTTATTTTAAACAAATCTGCTTTTTATCCGACTAGTGGTGGGCAGATAAATGACTCGGGTACTATTAATGGTATAAGTGTTGTTGATGTTAAAAAGCAGGGCGGTGTGATTTTGCATGAATTAAAAGAAGTTAATTTCTCTGAAGGTGACACTGTTAAAGGGGAAATTGATATTGATAAGCGTATTCAATTAGCTCAGCATCACACCGCAACTCACATATTAACTGGTTGTGCTCGTAGAGTTTTAGGAGATCACGTTTGGCAAGCTGGCGCGTCTAAAACCGTTGAGAAGAGCAGGCTTGATATAACTCATTACGCTCAGCTCTCTGGTGCTTTATTGAAAAAAATTGAATCATTAGCAAATGAAATTGTCTCTCAAAATCGTCCCGTTTACAAATCTTTTATGAAGCGAAATGTTGCTGAGTCTTTGTTTGGTGTTAGGATTTATCAAGGCGGGGCTGTGCCAGGCAGAGAGCTTAGAATTGTGAATATTCATGAATTTGATGTTGAGGCGTGTGGCGGTACTCATTTAGATGTAACTGGGGATGTTGGTCGCATTAAAATTATTAAATCATCTAAGATTCAAGATGGTATTATCAGGTTAGAATTCATTGCAGGTCTTGCTGCGGATAATTACTTTAAAAAAGAGAGAGAAGTTATTAAAAAAGCTTGTGAGATTTTAGAGTGTGGTGAAAATCAAATTCCTGCAAGGGCAAAAGAATTATTTAATATGTGGAAGAGGGCTAAAAAGAAAAAATTAGAGAGTTTTGCTCTAACAAGTACTGATGTATTTGAAGGTGATGTTGTTCAAGAAGCTGCTAATATTTTAAAAACTCAGCCTGAGCACTTAATTAAAACTTTGCAAAGATTTAAATCTGATATTGATAAGTTTTTATCTAAAAAATAATTTTTAAAAATGGGTAGGCAAATATTTTTTTTAGGGTTTGTTTTTTTCTTTTTTTTATGGTTCTCAGTTCTTGTTAGTAGTTATGAGGATAATTTTTTTAATTACACCCATATTGTTAATTTTTCTAATCCATCTAGCTTTGACTTAAGAGATTATGGGTGGATTTCTCCTATAAAAGATCAAGGAGATTGTGGTTCTTGTACTGCATTTACTGTTGCTTCTTTGCTTGAGGCGAGGGCTCGTATGGATTTAAATGATTCTAATTATGATATTGATTTATCTGAACAATTTATTTTATCTTGTTCAGAGGATATTTCTTGCATTGGTGGTTTTAAACATCGCGCTTTAGATTTTGTTGTTGAGGAGGGTGTTGTTTCTAATTATTTTCTTGATTATCGTGGGGTTGATGTGTTTAGTTATCTTTGTGAGAATACTTCTGTTGGCAGGCTTTCTATTCCAGGTTATTATCGTGTATCTGATGGGGTTTTTGATACTGTTAAGCACGTATTAGTAAATTATGGTCCTGTTGCTGCTAGGATGTATGTTTATGAGGATTTTAAAAATTATACGGGCGGGGTTTATTCTTATGAAAGTGGTGATTTTTTGTTTGCGCATAGTGTTTTATTAATTGGGTATAATGATTCTGGAAATTATTGGATTTTAAAAAATAGTTGGGGTGATGAGTGGGGTGAGGATGGTTTTTTTAGGCTTGATTATAAGGAGTCTGCTTTGTTTAATCTCTCAAGTATTCAATCAGGTATTGCACTAAACGAGGATGAAGATGTTTTGGATAGGCGGCGAGTTTTATCTTCTAATTTTTTTTTATTTGTAAAAGAAACAGATATAACTTCAAAGCCTTCTATTTCAAATTTAAACCTTCCAAGTAGTGTTGATTGGTTTGAAGAATTTAATATAAGTTTTAATGCGTATCCTTCTTCGGTTAAGTTTTTAGAAAATGTTTATTCAGGTGATGTGTTCTTTGAGGGGGACTTATCTTTTGGTGGTAATTTTTCTGCAAGCGTTTATCCTTTTGAATTAGGTTGCATTCAAAGTGAAAGTGTTTGTGATGTGACTTTTAATGCTGTTGATGATGCAGGATTTTCTACGTCTAAGAGTATTTCTTTAAACATTTCATATGAGTCTGTTGAGAGTAATCTTGAATTTGTTAAAATAGAAGGGGATGGTTTTATTAATCCTGGTTTTGTTTTAAGTTCTAATAATTCTGTTGGTGCGGATATTTTTCAATATAGTTTTGATAATGGTTCTTCTTGGTGGGTTTTTCAAGAGCCTGTTTTAATTGATGAGAATCAAGATAAAATTTTATATAGAGTGGTTGATATTTTTGGTAACACTGAGCCTTATAACGTTGCCTTTGTTGATGATGCTCCTTTTGATATTAAAGAATTAGATTTTGTTAATTCAAATAATCGTTCTAATTTTATCAGGGACCTTTTTAATTGGTTTAATTCTCTTTTTTAGACAATATTTTTTTAAAGAATTCTTACTTGGTACTTTTTATTTTTCCCTCTTGCCAATCTTTTAGTATTTTTCTTGATGCTCGCTCAATATCTGGGATGCCGCCTTTTTTATACATATTATTTTTTTTAGCGATTATTTCAATTTTTTCATCTTCTTCGAGGTCTGTGTCTAAATCGTAGTGTCTCTCTATTATGCCTGGGAATGTGTCGAATAGTTTGTATATTACTAAATCTAAATCTTTCGCTCTATTATAATCTATTGTTCCAATTATTGAATGTTTTAATGCATCTTTTTCTTTGTATGGTATCACTCCGGGGCTATCTAAGAAAAGTATTTTATTATCGCTTCTAATTTTTTGTATTCCTTTTGTAAACCCGCTAGTACTGCTAACTCCAGCAGAGCTTCTCCCATTTAATGCGTTTATAAGTGAGGATTTTCCAACATTAGGGTATCCTAGAACGCCTACTACATATGATTGTTTTTCTGAGTAATTTTTTTTGCCTGTAATTATGATTTGTTCTCTTAATTTTTTCAGTCCGTGATATTCTTTTGATGATATGAAAATTGAGGGTCTAATTTCTTTTTTTAGCATCTCTGCTTTTCTTTGTGTGATTAAATCGCATTTGGTTATAACATAAAAGTAAGGTTTTTTTGTTTTTTTTATTTTATTTTCTACCTCTGTATTCACTGTTTCTTCTGCGATTCTTGCATCAACTACTATTAATAGTATGTCTGCTTGTTCTATTACTTTATTTACAGCGTTCCAAAAACTTACCATATCTTAATTAGGTTTTTTTTCTTAATTTATTTATGTTGCTATTTTTCTTATTTTTTCAAAATAAAGGAAACTTTTATAAAAAAATATGCGTCTCTGCTCTCTAGCCCTCGGTAGCTCAACGGTAGAGCGTTCGGCTGTAGAAACCATTTGACTGCCCAAACGGGTTGGATGATTTATGGTCAGCTGAAACCGAAAGGTTGGGAGTTCAAATCTCCCCCGAGGGATTTTTTTTTAATATTTTTTTGTTACTGATAAAGTGTTATCTTTGATTTTATTGTGTTTTTAATAATATGAATTCACTATTAAAAAGCGTAAGTTTTATAAAGCGATTAAATTTCCGCATTATGCTAGATAAAATGCTTTATTCACGAGCAAGAGATGATTGTTATGCCTTGGTGGTGTAGTCTGGCCTATCATGAAGCCCTGTCGAGGCTTCGACCCGGGTTCGAATCCCGGCCAGGGCGTTCATCTCTTTTATTTTTATTTTTTCGGGTCGGTAGCTCAGCCTGGTAGAGCACTTGGCTTTTAACCAAGGTGTCGCGAGTTCAAATCTCGTCCGACTCATCATCTTTAAAGCTCGTATAATCGAGGGGGTATATAAGTTAAAATGGCCGATAAAAAAGTTAAAAAAACTACTTCTAAAAAAGCTGTTAAGGTAGCAAAAAAATCTTCAGCTAAACAAAAAGCGCCGAAGGACACATCTAAAATAGTTCATTCCTTTGTGCCTATTCATGAGAAGCTATCTGAAAAAGAAATAAAAGAGCTTTTTGAATATCATAACATAACAATAAAAGAATTGCCTAAGATTCTTAAAAAAGATCCTGCTATTCGTCATTTGGATGTTAAAGAAAATGACGTGATAAAAATCACTAGAAATAGTGCTACAGCAGGCGAGTCTGTTTTTTATAGGGGTGTAATAAATGAGTAAGATTTTTCAAGATATAAAATTAAATAAGTCTAAGCTTCTTTTAAAAAAGTTTTTTGAAGAAAATTCTGTTGCTCAATCTGATATTGATTCTTTTAATAAGTTCATGTTAGAAGAGCTTCAGGAAATAATTGAAGAAAACAAAGAAATTGAGCCTACTATTATTCCAACTAATGTTGAAGAATTTAAAATTAGGCTTGATAGGATCACTGTTGAAAAGCCTGAGATAACTGAGGCGGATGGTTCTAAGCGTGATTTGTTACCTTCTGAGGCGAGGCTTAGGAAGATTTCTTATTCTGCGCCTGTTTTCTTAGAAGTATCTGCTCATGTAAATGGTCAGCAAAAAGAGTCTTTTACTACTCAGATTGGTAATATTCCTATAATGCTTAAAAGTAAGTATTGTCATCTTAAAGGCAAATCTCGTGAAGAGCTTATTAAAGCTGGGGAGGATCCTGATGATCCTGGTGGTTACTTTATTATTAATGGTACTGAGAAAGTAATTGTATCCGTTGAGGATTTGGCGGCTAATCGTTTTATTGTGGAAGAGCAATCTACGGGGACTGTTGATTTTATTGGTAAGATTTTCTCTGAGAGGGGATCGTATAAGATTCCTCATCAAATTGAAAAGCAAAAAGATGAGATTTTGTATATTTCTTTTACGAGGGTTCGTAAGATTCCTATAACTGTGCTTGTAAAAGCACTTGGTGTTATTAAGGATGAGGAGATTATGAAGCTTATTGATTTGCCTAATAGCTCTGAGGTTTTTATTAATTTATATGAGTTTGCAGATATTAAATCAGAGGAGGATGCGATAGATTATATTGCAAAAGAGATGGGTATTACTCAATCTAAAGAAGTTAGGATTGAGAGGGTTAAAGACATCTTGGATAAGTATTTGCTTCCTCATATTGGTTTAGCCACGGAGGATAGGGCTGCTAAGGCTGTTAATCTTTGTAAGTTCATCAGGACTTATTTAGGTGTTGCTAATGGGGATTTAGCTATGCCTGATAAAGATCATTATTCTAATAAAAGGTTGAAATTAGCAGGTGACTTATTGGCGGATTTGTTCAGGGTTAATATTAAAGTTTTAATTGGGGATATGTTATATAATTTTCAAAGGATTGTTAAGCGTGGGAAGTTTCCTAGTATTCGTGTTATTATTAGGGAGAAGCTTTTAACTCAGAGGATTTATAGTAGTATGGCGACTGGTAACTGGGTTGGCGCGCGTAAGGGTATCTCTCAGAGGATTGAGAGGATGAATTATATTCAATTATTGTCTGTACTTCAAAGGGTTGTAAGTCCGCTTAGTGCTAGTCAAGAAAATTTTGAGGCTAGAGCTTTGCATCCTACTCATATGGGTAGGCTTTGTATGAGTGAGACTCCTGAGGGTACAAATATTGGGTTGAGGAAGAATTTTTCTTTGCTTGTCAAAGTTACAAATTCTGTTAATGAAGATGATTTATTGCCTAAATTAAAAGAAATGGGCTTGGAAACGGTGAGTGTAAAATGACTGACGTATTCATGGATGGTAAATTTGTTGGGACTGTTAAAGATCCTTCTGATTTCGTAAACCAAATTGTGTTTTCGAGAAGGTCTGGTAAAATTGAGGGGGATGTTAATGTTTTGCATATTCCTCAAGAAGATAAGGTTGTCGTTGAGACTTCTAGTGGTAGGACTACTCGTCCTTTAATTGTTGTTAAAGAGGGTAAGCCTTTGCTTGAAGAAAAGCATGTAAAACAACTAGAGAAAGGCGAGATTGGTTGGTCTGATTTGGTTAAAACTGGTGTTATTGAATACTTAGATGCAACTGAGGAGGAGAACGCTTTGGTGGCTTTCTTTGAGGAGGATATTACTCCTGAGCATACTCATTTGGATGTTAGTCCTCTATCTGTTCTTGGGTTGACTACTGGTTTGGTTCCTTTTGGTAATTATAATCAAGGTGTAAGGCTCAATCAAGGTGCTAAGAATCAAAAGCAAGGAATTGGTTTGTATGCTTCTAATTATCCTGTTCGGATGGATATGGATGTTAGTTTATTACATTATCCTCAGTATCCTTTGGTTCAAACAGCGCTTCATGATGTTATTAAATATGATACTCATCCCTCTGGGCAAAACGTTGTTTTAGCTGTTATGAGTTATAAGGGTTATAACATGGAGGATTCTGTTGTTATTAACAAGGGCTCTGTTGATAGGGGTCTTGGCAGGTCTTCTTATTTTAGACCTATTGTCTCTGAGGAGCTTCGTTATTCTGGTGGTTTAATGGATGAGATTAGGGTTCCTGATAAAGAAGTTAGGGGTTATAGGTCTGAGCAAGATTATCGTATGCTTGAAGATGATGGTATTATTTATCCTGAATCTAAAGTTGATGAGGGGGATGTTATCATTGGTAAGGTTAGTCCTCCTAGGTTTTTGAGTAGCATGGAGGAGTATAGCTTGGCTACTGATTCTAACAGGGAATCTTCTCTTGCGCTAAAGCACGGTGAGAAGGGAGTTGTTGATTTTGTTTCTTTAACTGAAAACGAGGAAGGTAATAAATTAATTCAAGTTCGTTTGCGTGAGCAAAGAATTCCTGAAATTGGTGATAAGTTTACATCTAGGCATGGTCAGAAAGGTGTTATTAGTTTAGTTGTTCCTGAAGAGGATGTTCCTTTCACTAGCACAGGTGTTAGGCCTGATATAATTTTTAGTCCTTTTGGTATTCCTAGCCGTATGACTATATCTCACTTACTTGAATTGCTTGCAGGTAAAACTGCTGCTTTATCTGGTAGGTTAGTTGATGGTACCATGTTTGAATCAGAGCAAGAGCGTGATATTAGAAAAGAATTATTAGATCATGGTTTTAGAGAGGATGGCTCTGAGACTCTTTATAATGGTGTTACTGGTGAGCAATATCAGGTTCAAATATTTGTAGGTAACATTTATTATTTGAAGTTAAAGCACATGGTTGCAAATAAAATGCATAGCAGGGCGCGTGGTCCGATTCAGCTTTTAACTAGGCAGCCTACTGAGGGTCGTGCTAAAGAAGGTGGTTTGAGGCTTGGTGAGATGGAGAAAGATACTTTCATAGCTCATGGCTCTTCTTTGACTTTAAAGGAGCGTTTTGATACAGACACAGTGGTTGTTCCTATCTGTGAGCGTTCTGGTTTGTCTGGTTATTATGATGCTCGTAAAAATAATAGGGCTGTTTCCTCTTTGTATGATGAGGATTCTGAGATGAGTGATATTGAGATGAGTTATGCGTTTAAGTTGTTAATAGATGAGTTCAAATCCTTAGGGTTGTATCCTAAGTTAAAATTAAAAAGTAAGTTTTGAGGCGAGTTTTTATGGATAAAGAAAAACCAATATATAAGTACATTGATTCGATCGAGTTTGGCTTGATGTCTCCTAAGATGATTGAGAAGTTTGCTAAGGCTAAAATTGTGACGCCTGAGCTTTATGATAAAGAAGGTTATCCTGTTGATGGTGGCTTAATGGATGTTAGATTAGGTGTAATTGATCCTGGTCTTCGTTGTAAAACTGATGGTCAGCGTTTAAAAGATAGTTTTGGTCATTTTGGTTACATGGAGCTTGCAAGGCCTGTTATGCATATTTCTTTTATTCCTGTTATTTTAGATTTGTTAAGGTCTACTTGTAAAGAGTGTGGTAGGATATTAATTCCGTCTGAAAAGATTAAGCAATACTCTGATGTTCTTGATAAGATCACGCTTGAGCAAGGTCTAATTGAGAGGAGGGATGCTATTAAGCTTATTATTGCTAATTTGAGAACTATTCAAACTTGTCCTTATTGTAAAGCTAAGCAGTCTAAGATTTCTTTAGACAAGCCATCTAATTTCATTGAAGAAGATAGGAGGCTATCTCCTATTCAGATCAGGTCTAGGCTTGAGAGGATTCCTGATGAGGATTTGAAAGTTTTTGGTATTAATCCTGAGATTGCAAGGCCTGAGTGGATGGTTTTAACTGTTCTATCTATTCCGCCTGTTACTATGAGGCCTAGTATTACCTTGGAGTCTGGTGAGCGTAGTGAGGACGATTTAACTCATAAATTAGGAGACATTGTTAGGATTAATCAGCGTTTGTTTGAAAATATTAATGCTGGTGCGCCTGAGATTATCATTGAGGATTTGTGGGATTTATTGCAATATCACGTTACAACTTTCTTTGATAATGAGGTTACAAATCTTCCTCCGGCAAGGCATCGTTCTAATCAACCTTTAAAGACTATATCGTCTAGGATTAAAAGTAAAGAAGGTAGGATTAGGAAGAATTTGGCTGGTAAGCGTACTAATTTCTCTGCGAGGACTGTTATTAGTCCTGATCCAAAGCTTGATATCAACGAGGTTGGTGTTCCAAGTATTGTTGCAAAGAAATTAACTGTTCCTGAGAGGGTTACTGAGTGGAACGTTGAATACTTGAAGGGTTTTATTGAGCGAGGTAATGATGAGTATCCTGGTTCTAATTATGTTTTAAGGCCCGATGGTAAGCGTAAGAGGATTACTAATGAGACTAAAGAGCAACTATTAGAAGAAATTCAGCCTGGTTTTATTGTTGAGCGTCATTTAATGGATGGGGATATTGGTTTATTTAATCGTCAGCCTAGTCTTCATAGGATGAGTATGATGTGTCATAAGGTCAGGGTTCTTCCTGGTAAGACTTTAAGGCTCAATCCTGCTGTTTGTGCTCCGTATAACGCGGATTTCGATGGGGATGAGATGAACTTGCATATTCCTCAAACTGAGGAGGCTCGAGCTGAGGCTGAGACTTTAATGGAAGTTCAAACTCAAATTATTAGTCCGAGGTATGGGTTGAGTATTATTGCTTGTATTCAAGATAGTATTACTGGTAACTACTTGTTAACTAAAGATGGTTTTGAGATGACTCGTGTTGATGCTATTGATTTATTGGCGAGTGCAGGTGTTGAGGATTTCTCTAAGCTTCCATCTAAAAAAGTTGTTTCTGGTAAAGACGTATTTTCTGTTGTTTTACCTGATGACTTTAATTTTGAGGGCAAATCTAAAATTGCATCAAAAGATCCTGAGCATCCTGATGCGGTTGTAAAAATTGTTAAAGGTAAGTTAGTATCTGGTGTTCTTGATTCTAATAACTTAGGTCAAGGGTCTGGTTTGCTTTTGAGGAAATTGCATAAAAAGTACGGCGAGCAAGAAATTGTTAAACTTCTTCGTTTAATTAATGGTCTTGGCGCGGAGATGCTTTTGAAAGTTGGTTTTACATCTAAGATTTCTGATATGGATATTGCCTCTGAAACCATGGTTAAAATTAATGGGTTAATCAAGGGAGCGGAAGATGATGTTAATGAGCTTATTCGTAAATTTGAAGCTGGTGAATTAGAAACATTGCCTGGTAGATCTATTGAAGAAACCTTAGAATTATCTATTCTTGAGCGTTTAAATCGTGCTAGGAACGAGTCTGGTAGCATAGTTGAGGAAGCTGCTAAGCAAGATAGTAATACTATGCATATGATTCGTAGTGGTGGTCGTGGTAATATTATTAACTTGGCTCAAATGGCTGCGTGTGTTGGTCAGCAAGCGCTTAGAGGTGGTCGTATTGATAAGGGTTATGCTGACAGGTCTCTGTCTTGTTTTAAAAAAGGAGATTTGAGTTCTGTTCCTCGTGGCTTTATTGGTTCAGGGTTTAAGGATGGTTTAAAGCCTCATGAGATGTTTTTTATGGCTATGACTGGTCGTGATAGTTTAATGGATACTGCTCTTAGAACTCCTAAATCGGGTTATTTGTATAGGCGTTTGGCTAATGCTATGCAGGATTTAAAGATTGAATATGATTTCACGGTTAGGGATGCATCTAAAAAAGTTGTTCAGTTTAATTATGGTGAGGATGGTTTAGATGTTTCAAAAACTGAGGGTGGTAAGTTGAATATTAAAGAAATTATTGACTCGGTTAATTAATTTTGGTGGTGAATGGTAAAATGGTTGATTTAACAAATGTTTTCAAGGAATATGAGGAAAGACTTCCTGCATCTATTTTAGAGGAGGTTAGGGAGAATCTTCCAAAGAATTGTTCTAAGGATAAATTAAAGAAGATTCTTGATAAGGTTTTAGAAGAATATATTGGTAGTTTAACTGCTCCTGGTGAGTGTGTTGGGATTATTAGCGCGGAGAGTATTGGTGAGCCTGGTACTCAGATGACGCTTAACACGTTTCACTTCGCGGGGGTTGCTGAGATGAACGTTACGACGGGTCTTCCTAGGCTAATTGAGGTTTTGGATGGTCGTAAAACTATTTCTACTGAGCTTATGACTATTTATTTGAAAAAGCCTTTCTCTGAGGGGAAGGATATTAAAGCGAAAGCAGAATCTATAAAAGAGCTTACTATGAATGATTTTATTAAAGATGTTAGTATTAATATCGCTGAGGCTAACATGGTTATTGGTCTCAACTCTGAGAAATTAGATTTATTAGATATGTCTTCTGATGGTATTGTTAAGGCTTTAAAAAAATCTTTTAAGGCGTTTGAGTTCTCTGCTAAAGCTGATAAATTAGTTGTAAGTCAGTCTGGTAAAGATAAAGATATTATTACTTTGTATAAGTTAAAGGAGAAAATTAAGCGGACTAGTATTCATGGGATTAAGGGTATCAAGCAAGTTTTACCTGTGAAGAAGAATGGTGAGTTTATTTTGATGACTGCAGGTTCTAATTTGAAAGATGTTATTAAGCTTGATTTTGTTGATGAGACTAGGACTTTTTCTAATAATTTATATGAGATGGAGCAAGTTTTTGGTATTGAAGCGACTAGGCAGCTTATCATTGATGAGTTAATGAAGGTTATTGAGGCGCAAGGTCTAAATGTTAATGTTAGGCATATTATGCTTGTTGCTGATGCTATGTGTATGTCTGGTAAACTGCTTGGTATTAACAGGTATGGTATTGTTAAGGAGAAACCTTCGGTGCTTGCAAGAGCTTCGTTTGAGACTCCTATAAATCATATGGTTAATGCGTCTTTAGCAGGGGAGTCTGATCCTTTAAATAGCGTGATTGAAAACGTTATGATTAATCAGCCAGTGCCTGTTGGTACGGGTCTTCCTGGTTTAATGGTGAAGGCTAAAAAATAATATTTTTATTTGAAAGGTGAATATAGATGAATGAATTGAAAAAATTGTTGGGTTCAGAGAAACTGATAATTGGTAAGGATAGAACATTGAAGCTTTTAAAGAAAGGGGAACTTAGTAAAGTTTTCTTAGCAAGTAACGTTGATCCTTTAGTTTTAGAGGATGTTGAGCGTTATGCTAGTCTTAATGGTACTGAAGTTGAAGTTGTTAAACTTCCAAACGATGAGCTTGGTACTTTTTGTAAGAAGCCTTTTTCTATTGCTGTTATTGGTTTAGTAAAATGAAAACTAAGTATGACGTTGAGACTTTGCAGTTGATGAATCTTTTTGAGAAGATTACTCGTGCTAAGTTGAAGGATTGTTTTACTGTTAAAGACAAGTTGTTTTTTTTAGTTGAGCATGGTTATTTGAGGAAGGCTTTAGGGCCTAAAAATGAGAATGTTCATAAATTGGTTAAGGCAACAAATAGAAACATTAAAATAGTGGAATTTAATCCTAATGTGTTGGACTTCGTTAAAAATGTCATGCATCCTTTAAAAATGGATAGTATTGACATGGATGAGGGGGTAATTACGATTAAGGGCGCTGACACCAAGACTAAAGGTTTGATGATTGGTGCGCGTGCTCAGAATCTTAGGAACTATGAAGCTATAGTTCAAAAGTATTTTGATGAAATTAAAGAAATAAAGGTAGTGTGATATTATGAGTAAGAAAGCATCTGGTATGAACGCGGGTACTAAGCTTATTAAGCGTAGGACTGAGCAAAAGAAGAAATATAAATGGTATGCTAAAAAGTTAGGTTTAAAGAAGAAATCTGATCCTCTTGAAGGTGCAAGTCAGGCTTCTGGTATTGTATTAGAGAAGGTTCAAAGGGAAGCTAAGCAGCCTAACTCTGCTATGAGAAAGTGTGTTAGGGTTCAACTCGTTAAAAACGGTAGGCAGATTACTGCTTTTATGCCTGGTGATGGGGCGCAGAAAATGGTTGATGAACACGATGAAGTTGTCGTTGAGTGCATGGGTGGTAACATGGGTCGTGCTAAAGGTGATTTGCCTGGTGTTAGGTGGCAGGTCATTCAGGTTAATGATCAATCATTGGAAGCTTTGTTGAATGGTAAGCTTCAAAAAGCTAGAAAATAATTTTTTTCTCTATTTTTTTCTCTTTATTCTTTCATATATTTAATAGTTAAATTTATTAAGTTTGGTTTTGTTTTTTTATTTCATGGCTGATATAATTGTTAAATTAAAAGAACTTGCTGTAAAATCGCCTAGGCGTATTGTTTTTCCTGAGGGGGATGATTTGCGTATTTTAAAGGCGTGTCGTATTATTCGTGATGAGGGTATTGCGTATCCTGTTATTCTTGGTAGTGGTGCTATGGCTTTAATGGAAAAAGAAGGCATTAGTGTTGAGGGATTAGAATTTGTGGATGTATCATCTGTTGATTTTGATTTTTACATCTCTTTGCTCCTTGAGAAAAGAAAGCATAAAGGTTTATCTAAAAGTGATGCTGAGGCTTTATTGGGTGATGTTAATTATCTTGGCGCGTTAATGGTTGAGTCTGGGTTTGTTGATGCTATGATTTCTGGTGCGAGTCATCCTACATCGTCTGTTTTAAGGCCTGCTTTACAAATCGTTGGTACACGCGTGGGTGTTAAGACAGCATCTAGTTTCTTTTTGGTCTCGAAGGATGATTTGAATTATTTTTTTAGTGATTGTGCTTTTGTTATTGATCCTGATGCATCTCAGCTAAAAGATATTGCGATTAGCACTGCGCGTAGTGCTGAGCGTCTTGGCTTTGAGCCTAGGGTTGCTTTGCTTAGTTTTTCATCTCTTGGTAGCGCAAAGCATGAATCTATTTCTAAAATTGTTGATGCGCTCGCTTTAATAAAAAAAGATGAGCCTTCTCTTTTAGTTGATGGCGAGCTTCAATTGGATGCTGCAATTGATGAGGGCGTTGCGAGTTTAAAATGTCCTAACTCGCCTCTTAAGGGTCGTGCTAACGTGCTTATTTTTCCTGATTTGAATTCGGGTAATATTGGTTATAAATTAGTTGAACGCTTAGGTCATTTTAGGGCTATTGGTCCTATCGTTCAGGGTTTGAAAAAACCTATTAATGATCTTAGTAGGGGTTGTTGCATTGAAGATATTGTTAATGTAGCTGTTTTAACTGTATTAGAGGTGGATGAATGAATATCTTAGTTATTAATAGTGGTAGTTCTAGTGTTAAATATAAAGTTATAAATCCTAGTAATAGGGGCATTGTTGCAAGGGGTCATGTTGATGGGATTGGTTTGAAATCTTGTGTTTTTAAGCATGGTGTTGAATCGGATAATGTTTTTGTGAAAGATCATGTTGAGGCTATTTCTCTGATTTTAGGAAAAATTGATAAGTCTTCTATTATGGCGGTTGGTCATAGGTTTGTTCATGGTGGTTCTTTGTTTTTTGAGCCTGTTTTAGTTGATGATGGTGTTCTTAAAAAATTAAGTTCTCTTTGTGATTTGGCGCCTCTTCACAATCCTCATAACTTAGAGGGTATTAAGGCTTGTAAGAAATTGCTTGGCGTTCCTCAAATAGTTGTTTTTGATACTTCTTTTTTTAAAAATTTGCCTCAGCATGCATCTTCTTATGCTTTGCCTAAAGAGGTTGCCTCTAAGTTCAGGATTAAAAAATTTGGTTTTCATGGGATTTCTCATAAGTATTTAACTCAGTCATCTCAAGACTTGCTTGGTAGGGAGAAGGTGAATATTATTTCTTGTCATCTTGGTAATGGTAGTAGTGTTAGTTGTATTAAAAATAATGTTTGTATTGACACATCTATGGGTTTTTCTCCTCTTCAGGGCTTAGTTATGGGTTCTCGTTCTGGGGATATTGATCCTAGTTTGGTTGTTTTTTTGCAAAAAAAGCTTAATTTAACTGCTGATGGTGTTCTTGATTTGTTGAATAATAAGTCTGGATTGAAAGGTCTTTGTGGGGCTTCTGATATGCGCATTGTGTATGATAGGGTTCTTGAGGGTGATGAGGATGCTTTTTTAGCGTTGGATTTATTTTGTTATAGTGTTGTTAAATACATTGGCGCTTATTTGGCGAGTATGGGTGGTGATACTCATGCTTTAGTTTTTAGTGGTGGTATTGGTGAGGGTGGTTTTTTTGTGAGAAAGAAGGTATGTGATTCTCTAAAGCATCTTGGTGTTAAAATTGATTATGAAAAAAACATGTTCAATAGTGGTTCTTTCTCAAAGCCCGCAGTTATTAGTGATGAGTCTTCTAAGATTAAAGTATTGGTTATTCCAACTAACGAGGAATTGATGATTGCGCACGAGGTTGTTGATGTGTTAAATAATGTTTAACTTATTTTTCAAATCATAATATTTATATATTAATGTGGAACTTTTTTGTTTTATGATTCAGAATTTTGTTATATTGTTGGCTCTTTTTTTGGGTTCTATCACTGATTTTAAAAAGCACGAGGTTCCTGATACGTTAAATTTTTCTCTTATTGCTATTGGTTTATTACTTAACTCTTTATTATCTATTTTCTATTTTGACAGTTCTTATATTGTGTATTCTCTTTTTGGTTTATTTGTTGGTTTTTGTATTGGTGCCTTATTTTATTATTCTGGTCAGTGGGGCGGCGGAGATGCTAAAATGGTTATGGGTATTGGCGCTGTTTTAGGTTTTAATCCTTTTTTCTTAGATTCATCTTTGCCTATGTTTTTAGTATTTATTATTTCATCTCTTATAATTGGCGCGCTGTATGGTTTGGTTTGGTTAGTTATTATGGCTTTTTTAAATCGTAAAATTTTTTTAAAAAAATATCGTTTTTTCGCGTCTAAAAAGCCTCGTTGGGTTTTGTTTTTGTTCTTATTTGTTTTTTTGTTTTTAATTTTGGCTTTAGCTTTTGGTTTTGATTTTAGATTATTTGTTATTCTTTTCATTTTTTCTCTGTTATTATTTTTTCTTTACTATTTTGGTGTTTTACTCAAAGCTGTTGAGGAGTCTTCTTTAATTAAAAAAATTAAAGTTTCTAATCTCGTTGAGGGGGATTGGGTTATTGATGAATTTGTTTTTGATAATAAGCCTTTCGCTATTGGCAAGACTGGTATTTCTAGTAGTGAGATTGAGTTGTTAAAAAATAAGGGTGTTAGTGAGGTAAAAGTTAAAGAAGGCATTCCTTTTATTCCAAGTTTTTTTATTACGTATGTTCTCTTGTTAATTTTTGGTAATTGGTTGGTTTTATTTTTTTGAGGTGTGGTGAGTGGTTGAAGAAATTTTTGATATTGTAATTCCTGAATCGGTTGATAAAAAAGAGAGGCTCGCGCCTAGGGTTTTATTATTTGTATTTATTTTATTTTTTATCAATTATTATGTTTTATCTAATTTGTATCTTGTTTTTGGACTTGAGATGGGTCAGTTTTTTTCTTTTTTGTTTGTTTTTTTATCTTTTGTATATGTTCTTGGAGCTGCGGCAATTCGTTATTCTAATAATGTATTTGCTAAAATTTTAAATGTTTTAGGTTCTCTTTGGCTTGGTTTTTGTGTTATTGCTTTATTTTTTTTCCTTGTATTTGATTTGCTTTTTTTATTTAATTTGATTAGCTTTGAGTATAAGTTAATTTTTAGTTTTTATTTAACCATGATTTTTTTTATTTACTCTATTATTAATGCATTGTTTATTTTTAATAAAAAAATTGTTATTAAATCTGATAAGATTAAATCTTCTAAAAGAATTGTTCAAATATCTGATTTGCATATTGGTGCTGCTCATAAAAATAATTTTTTAGAAAACATTGTGCGTCGTATTAATAATTTAAAACCTGACATTGTTTTTATCACTGGTGATTTAATTGATGGTAAGCACAAATATATTCCTGGTTATTTTAATATTTTAAAAAATATTTCTGCGCCAACATACATGGTTACGGGCAACCATGAGCGTGTTACTGGTATGAGGAATGTTTCTAATTTACTAAAGGACTCGGGTGTTGTTTTGCTTAGAGGGGGTAAAGTTAAATTTGATGAGCTCTCAATTATTGGCATTGATGATGTTGAAAAGCCTAGTGTGATGTTATCTAGGTTGTCTAAAATAGGGGTTAGTGAGTCTGATTTCAATATTTTGTTATTTCACAGGCCTAAAAAATTTAAAAAAATTGCAAAGCGCGGTGTTGATTTGATGTTGTCAGGTCACACTCATGGTGGTCAGATTTTTCCTTTAAATTTTTTAATGAGGCTTTATTATAAAAGGGTTAAGGGTTTTTATAAGAGGGGTGGTTCTTATTTTTATGTATCTTCTGGTACTGGTTGGTGGGGTCCTCCTATGAGGCTTGGGTCTAAAAATGAGATTGTGTTATTTGAGTTAGTGCAGGGTGATTGATTTTGTTAAATACATTTATTGCTGGATCTCCTATTTTGTTGTTGGTTTTATTGTTATTATTTAGGAGGCCTCTTTTTATTGTTGCGCCTATTGTTTTCGTTTATACTCTTTTAATTTCTTTTTTTTATTGGTTTGTTTTCAAAGATTTTATTGTTGCATCTTTTTTCAAATCTTTTTTTGTTGCATTTGATATTTTATTAATTATTTTTGGCGCATTATTATTTTTGGATTATTTAAAAAAGACAGGTAGGATTGAGAGAATTGAGAAAAAGCTTGTTGGTATTAGTTCTGATAGGAGGGTTCAGGCGATAATTATTGTTTGGTTTTTTGGTAGTTTTATTGAGGGCATGGCTGGTTTTGGTACTCCTGCTGCAATAACGGCTCCTTTGCTTGTGGCTATTGGGTTTCCTGCTATTCTCGCGGTTGTTTTGGCTTTAATTGGTAATTCTACTGCCGTTGTTTTTGGCGCTGTTGGCACGCCTATAAATGTTGGGTTTGCGGGCCTTGATACTTTATTTGTCTCAGAGCTCTCTGCGTTTATTAATTTATTTGCGGGGCTTCTTGTTCCTTTATTGCTTGTTTGGACTATTAATGTTTATGAGAAAAAATCTTTCAAGGATTTATGGGGGATGGTTCCTTTTTCTCTTTGGGCTGGTCTTTGTTTTCTTTTGCCTTATTTTTTATTATCTTTTATTGGGCCTGAGTTTCCGTCTCTTTTAGGTTCTGTTATTGGTTTATTCATTGTAATCTTTACTACAAAAAAGGGTTTGTTCGTTCCTAAAGAAAGTGTTTCTAAGTCTTCTTTTTTTGATAATTCTGCGCTTCGTGACTTTTTCCCGTATATTTTGTTAGTTGTTTTTTTATTGCTCGGTAAATATGTTATGCCGTCAATTTCTCTGTTATTTGCTGAGGGTGTTTCTCACTCTTTTTCTTTTAATAATCCTGGCTTCATTTTTTTCTTCACTATCGCTGTTTTATCTGTATTTTCTAAAAAGTTTGTTGGTTTTTTTAGTAGTGTCGAGAAATCTTTGAAGACTTTGTTTTATCCTTTTATTGCTGTTTTATTTATTACAGGTATCGTTCAATTGCTTATTGTCTCGTCTAATAATTTTTCAAATCTTCCAGGGATGTTAGATCAGTTGACTATTTTTTTGTTAAATGATGTGTTTTTAATTTTCTCTCCTATTCTTGGTGTTTTTGGTTCTTTTTTGTCTGGTAGTGCTACTGTTTCTAATATTTTATTTGGTGCGCTTCAAGTAAATGCTGCTCAAATCATTGGGGTTAGTGGTTTTTTAGTTTTGGCGCTTCAAGTTGTTGGTGCGGGTATTGGTAATATGTTATCTTTAACTAATATTGTTGCAGCGCAGGCGACGGTTAATCTTAAAGGCATGGAATTGATTATTTTGAAAAGAACTCTAGTTCCTGCTCTTATTTATTTATTAGTCGTGATTATTATTGGCTTATTGTTTCATTTATTTTTTATATAAGGTCTTTTGTAGTTGTTTGCGTTTAATGTTTTCTCAAGATCTTTTTCTAATTTAACTACGCGTTCTAAATCATATGATCCTTGTGCATTATTTTCTAATAGGTTTTTGTGTTCATTAAAGTGCTCTATTAAAAGGTTTATGTAGTCTCTGTTTTCTTTATTTTCGGGAAGTGTTTTTTGTAATTGTTTAACGCTCCAATGCATTAATTCTCTATAGCATGTGTTTTGTATTGTTGTAGGTGTTTCATCATTTTTAATTTGTCCTCTTTTCATTAAGCTTTGAGCTATTGCTAAATGTTTATTCATCATATCTTTTTTTGCATCTTGCGCATATTTGAATGCTTGTGTGTGATGTAGTGATGTGTATGATGATATTATTTGGTTTTTTACATATCTTGTTATTTGTAGATATTTTTTTTCATTTTTTTGTTTGAAATGATCCTCTACAAAGCTTATTAGGTGCAGTCCTTGTTTATATTCGCCTTTTCCCATTAGTTTTTGTGCTTCGCGAAATATGTTTTGCATATACTCCTCATATATTTCTTGTTTTGGTTTATTTACTATTGTTTCCAATTTTTCAACTCGTTTAAAATAATCTTCAAAGTCTATTCCTCTTTTGCATGCTTTTTCTATGTCTTCTTCAATTTTTGTTTTTTCTTTGTAGAATTTTTGTTTATTTTCTTTATCTGATAGAAAATATAGTTTTTTTAAGATTTTATTTGTTAATTTTTTTTGTGATGTTTTTTTTACTTCTTCTTTTTTTTCTTCTATTTTATCTTTCAATTCATCATATATCGGCGTATATTTAACATTGTGTTCTATATCATCTAATTCATCTAATGTGGTAATTGTTTGTTTAATTGTTTTAATATCTTTAGATTTTATATTATCGATTCTGTTAATATTGTATAATCTTAGAACTCTCTCGTGCATGTTTTCATAATCTTTTATCTCATTATATATTGCGGGGTATAGTGTTTTATATATTTCTTTTCTAAGAGCTCTATCTATCTCAGGTGTTATGTTTTCATTTTCAAATTCATTATTGTTGTTGTTTTTTTGTGGTTTATTCATTTACTCTGTTTGTAATAATTCAGAATTTAAAAAATTAACTATTTATAACTACTCATTAGTAAAAATAATTTTTTTTTATTTGTGTGCAAGTTTTATTGACTTGCATCTGCTTGTAACATGCTCATCATTAAGTAAATCGTGTATCATTGTTTTGATATTTGTGTATTTTCTCTTTATTTCAGCGTATAAAAAATTATCTCTCTCAAATACACTCTCGTGTTTATTTTTAAACAAATCACAGTGTTTTTTTATGTTCGTTGGTGGTCCTCGCACAATTTTTTTTGCATCGAGTGTTGTTGTATTAGTTGAAAAGTACGCTTTTGTAGGATATCCAAAATCCCAGTTAAATTCTGTTTTAAAATCGTTTTCTTTTAATTTTGTGTGAATAAATTTTAATAATTTTAATATCTTTGTTCCTACAATGTCTTCATTTCCACGCATAGGTTCTATTATTAATTCAAAAACATGTTCATGTTTATATTCATCTATTAATACTTGTTTTGCATCTTTGCGCTCAAAAAATTTTTTTGACGGATTTTTTATAAATTCGTTGCTTGCTATTTTAAATTTTTCAAAGCAATCATCGCTTAGCGCGGCTGCTGCGTTCCTATTTTCCTGTACTGGGTCTACAATAATTAAAGGACCTGATATTTTCTCTCGGTCAAGTTCCATTAATGGGTCTTTTAATTTTTTCTCTAAATCAATTATAACTTTTGGTTTCCAAATCTTAGCTGCCTTTAAAGTGTTAAAAAAAGATTTGTATTTTATGATTAAAAGATCAACTACGTGCCCACTAAATCCGTTAATAAAACTCTCTGCTCCATATACTCTGTTTGCTTTCATGAAATATTTTAATAATCTAACATCATCTTCAAGTTCTTTTCCATTATTTTTAAAATAATTAACGTGCATGGGCGACATGTCTATTACATTTTCTGCATCATTTATTGATTCGACGTCTAGAACTGGTACGACTTCAAATAAGAATTCTTTTTTTATGTGAAAATAGTCTCTTGAGCCTTTTACTCGCTCAAGTAAATATTTTTTTTTCAGCGCTTTCTCTAAAATACTGGATATGTCATCTCCTTTGTATTTTTTATTAAATTTTACAAATACGTCTGCATCATAATCGTTTTTTAAGTGTGTATTTTTTGCCATGCTTCCGCCTAAAACAGCGTTTGCATCTATTTTATTTTCGCTCAGTAAGAAGTTAAGTTCTCGAATAAATTCATTTGCTTTATCTAAGCTATTTGAAGGTGGTTTTATTTCTTCTATGACTTCGCTTATTATTTTTTTTATTTCTTTATTCATTTTTTTAGAATGATTAAATTATTTTAATTTAGCTTTTAATTATTCTCGTATAATTCCAAAGCCTATTAATCTAAACCTTGTGCCTACTTTTCGGCTAATGCTAACTCTCGAGCCTACTTCTGCACATATTGGAAGTCTTAGTTTCATTGTTGCAAAGTCTTTTCCAAGTTCTATGATTTGTCCAACTGTTGCAGCTGAGTTTACATTAAGCATTACTACTTCTCCTTTTCTTAGTGGTTGTACTTCTAAATCTTGTTGGGATCCAACTACTCTCTCTAATAATTTCACATCCATGTTTAAATTTGTCCAAACAGGTGGTAGCTTCCCTGGTAATCCTATTAAGTTTCCAACTAAATGATCTGATTTTACAATGCTAGGGTCAAGTGAGGTCATTAATCCAACTGAACCTCCAGGGGTTATTTTATCTACTTGCCTACTTCCGCTAGTAATGCTAATAATTTTTGCTGTTATTGGCTTTGTTACTAATTGGTTTTGTTCTTCTAAGATTCTCCCAGGCTTTATTTCTACTCTATCACCTTTCTTCAGCGCTCCTTGAACTAATGCTCCTCCAACTATTCCTCCAATTATGTTCTCAGGTCCTTTTCCTGGTTTGTTAATATCAAATGATCTTGCAACTAAAAATAGCGGATCTTTGCTATCATCTGTAGTTGGTGTTGGCATTTGTTCTTCGATTGCTTTAATCAAATAACTTATATTTGCGCCGTGCTGCGCACTAATAGGTACTATTGGTGCATCTTCGAATGTTGTTCCTTTTAACAATTCTTTTATTTGCGCATAATTTTTTAATGCTTTCTCGTTATCTACTAGATCAATTTTATTTTGTGCTACCACGATTTTTTTTATCCCAGACATTTCTAATGCCATCAAATGTTCTCTTGTTTGTGGCTGGGGGCATGGTTCGTTTGCTGCAACTAAAAGCACTGCTCCATCCATAACTGTTGTTCCTGCAAGCATTGTTGCCATAAGTGATTCGTGTCCTGGTGCGTCTACGAAGCTAACTTTTCTCACAGGCTTTGTTTCAGCTTCTTTGCACTCGTGACATTTTGGTTTAATTGTGTATTTATCGCATGATTCACATTTATAAAACAAGGTATCTGCGTATCCTAGCTTTATTGTAATTCCTCTCTTCATTTCCTCTGAGTGTGTATCTGTCCATTTCCCAGACAATCTCTCTGTTAGAGTGGTTTTTCCATGATCTACATGACCTACTAATCCGATATTTACTTCAGGTTGCATCTCTTCAGTATTTATTTTCTTACTCTCTGTTTTTTTCTTCGCTGCAGCCTTCTTAGTAGTCTTTTTAGTTGTACTTTTTTTTGTCGTCTTCTTTGAGACTTTCTTTTTGGTCTTTTTTTCCTCGTCGCTCATGTCAAGGAGGAAAGAGCGATGCTTTATAAATTTTTACGTCTTATACTCTTTCTCTGACTTAGTTTATATAGAAATACTTGCAAGTAATATGTTGGGATAACAACTATTATGAATGCTAAAATCATCCATGCATATGTATATCCTGGGAATGTAAACTCGTCAAATAACATCATATGTTTTGTTAAATTAAAATTTTGTTCTGGCTCGCTAAATGAAACTGTGAATATAAGTATTAGCGCTAAATATATGGTTGCATATATTAACACTTTTTTTCTTGGTTTGTACTTATACACTAATATTAATGCGAGTAAGCTTGAGAAGAAATGTTCAAATATTCCCGTTATATAAGAAAATCTCAATATGTCTAAGAACATATAATCGCTAACGCCGAATATAAATTCTCCAAACAAAGTTTTTCCTAAAAAATCTACTAGCCATATTAGTTGAGGTATTAATCCTACGCATATTACTGCTTTTATTGCATCAAAATTTTTTTTAATAAAAAAGATTCCAAACAACAATGGGGCGTGACTGCAAAACCATAAGAGGTTGCTTGGGTGTGATAAAAATGTGAACTTGTAGAGTACTACGATTTGTAATATTAAAAACAAAACTCCTACGATTTCAAATCTTCGTCTTTTAATTAAGTCTAGGAAATTTTGCAAGTTTGTTTTTTTCTTTTGCATCTTTTTATTACTTTTGTTTTGCTATTTATATTTTTTATCACTGTTAAATAAGTTCTATTATCCCGAAACTACTACACACATCGAAACTACTACACATTTTTTAGTTCTTCCCATACTTGTTGCGGTGTTTTGTATAATAAGCTCATGTGTGGTCTTTCTTCGT
>CAZCTY010000001.1:0-119354 GCA_964501945.1 uncultured Methanosarcinales archaeon | reverse complement strand
AATTCTCTTGATATTCTCCCGAATGGGTTAATCAAAGATTAAAAACTATTGAAATAAGAAAGGCATTAACTGATGAGTGGAGCAGAGTAGGAATAAACAATCAAGGAGATTATGCAATTTTAACGAATGAAATAACTAAGGCCTGGAGCGGTAAATCCGTTAAAGAATATAAGAGATTAAAAAATCTAAAAAAAGAAAATCTCAGAGATAATGCTCAAAAATCAGAGATTTTTGGCATCCTAGAAATTTAGTAAATTTCTATGATATGACCAACCTAGAACTGGTTCTTAATATGCTCGCAGAAGCCACCACTAAAGAGCTCTCTAAGAATGAAAACCCAAGAAAGTTTGATGAAAGTAAAAAAATTGCACAAAGAGGTGGAAACATAGCCAGTAATGCTCGATTAGAAACTGAGAAAGAACTCGGCAAATCAATCATTAGTTCTAAAAACGCCGAAGAAATTCATTTTAAAAGAAAAAAACTCGCTTCTAAAAAGAAATAATTTGTCATTCATTCATATTCTTTGTTATTCTTCTTGCTTTTTTACTCGCATCGCTGTTCAAATGCAATCGTAGTGTATTTAAGCAGTGTTTTTTTATCATTTTCGAATAATAAAAACTTTTTTATACTCTCTTTTATTTCTTTTATTCTATGAGGGCTCCTGATCCTAATTCTCAGAAAGGCGAGTTAATTTTATACACCGGTCCTATGAATAGTGGTAAAACTGAGACGTTGGTTAAGCATGCTTTAAATCTTATGAATCATGCATCTCAGAGAGTTGCAGGTTTTTCTATTTTTGAAAATACTCGTGATGGTTTAAATCAAATTGTTGGTGAGAATGGTGATAAGCTTAATGCTACGTCTGTTTCTATGAATTCTCCTCAAAATATTTTAAAGCATGTTTATGATTTTGATAAATCTGGTTTTGTTGATGTTGTTGTTCTTGATGAGGTTAGTTTTTACAATCATGAAATTATTCCTACGATAAATAGTCTTAGGAGTGATAATCGTTTAGTTCTCGCAGCTGGTCTTGATAAGAGTTTTAGGGGTGAGCCTTTTGGTGTGATGCCTTATTTAAAAGAAATGGTTCCCCCTCATTCCTTAGAGAGTACTACATTTAATTCTTATTGTAAAATTGCTCGAGGGGATGAGCAGTGTTGTAATCTTGCGACGTATACTGTTCGTTTAAAACGTGAGTCTGAATTTAAGACTTCTTTTTTTGATAAAGAGGGTAATTTGGTTGAGGGTTATGGTTTCGCGCCTTACTTTGATCCTCTAAAGCTTGTTGAGAAGAAAAAAGATGATGGTCCTTCTCCGACTGAGTATACTTCTGCGTGTGAGGATTGTTTTCAAATCCCTTTAAAAGATGAAACTGTTAGGGTTTATGAATCTTTAATTAGTGGTTTTCGTGCTAAGGATATTAAATCTTCTAATCTTGATAAAATTATTGATATGCTTGTCTCTGAGGATAAAATTGTTGATATGGAGAATGGTTTTTATGAGGCGAAGCCTCATTTCTTTGATCTTCGTTCAGGAGCATACATACCCCAAAACTAAAGGTTTTTATTATTACGCAGTAGTTAAAATAGATAATTTTATAAAGTTGGTTTCGTTTTCTACTCATATTATGTTTAATAATAGTAACACTTTCAAATATCCTGGATCATCTTTTGAGGTTTATGAAATACCTTCATTCCTATTAATTGATGGTCCTGAGTTATATTCTAGTGAGGACTCTTTGAGTGTTATTCCTAGAAATGATGTTATTTATGATGATTTGTTATTCACTCTTAAAAAAAATCCTATGCAATATGCTAGGCCCGTTGTTGATTTAGAGCATCAAGGGCCTGTTGTTAAGGGCAATAATGTTTTTTTTAGGGCAGGCCTTGAGGCTGGGTTGAATAGTTTTTTGTGTGATGTTAATGTTAATTCTC
Organism: uncultured Methanosarcinales archaeon; assembly: GCA_964501945.1. Classification (GTDB taxonomy): domain Archaea; phylum Nanobdellota; class Nanobdellia; order Woesearchaeales; family 21-14-0-10-32-9; genus 21-14-0-10-32-9. The sequence continues at coordinate 117,420 of CAZCTY010000001.1, read as the reverse complement.
TAAAAAACAAGCATTTATCTCAGTTTAACTTGTTTCCTCCTCAAAATCAATTCTCTAATAGTATTCACTATGTTATTTTTTTAGATCAAAACAGAGAATTTCCTTTAACTAATGATTTGCGCGAAGAAGTAATCTCGTCTGATGTGTATAAGTTTTTTGATGTGGAGTTAAACTCTTTTCCCGAAGCGAGCGCTATTGAATATAAAATGAAGCCTAAACGCGAACAGGATGCTTTTTCCGTGGCTAGTGTTAATACTCGCTTGCGTGATGTTTTGAAAAGTTATGGTTCTATTAGGAGTGTGAATGGTATTAAGCCTTATCAGAAATAATCATTTTATTAGTATCAAAATTATTTTGTTTGATTTTATCAGGCGGTTCACTTCATTTATGTATCGCACAGGTATCATATAGCATTCTGTCTCTGCGTCTGTAAATGAGTCTGTTGTGTATGGTTTGATAAATTTTCTTGCAAGATTGCTTGGTATTTTTATTTGTATTAGTTTTATTGATGCTCTATCTGCTCCTGAAAATCCCATTTGGTGTTCTACTGCATCTCTTATTTCTTTTGCGAAGAAAAAGTCTTTTCTTTTGAGTTGTATTGGGTTTAATTTGAAAAATTGTGGGTTATCGGTTGCGTGGTAGTAAATTTCGTAGTTAGTATTATTTTGTGTGTTGTTTTGTGTTGCGAGTCTATCTTCTGAGAGTGCTATTTTGCTTTCGAGTTTATCTTCTATTTGGCTAAATTCGTTTCTTGTTTGTACTAGTACATCTCTTAGTGCTATAATTGTTTTTTTCATATAGAAAAGATCTTTTGTCATTCTTTTTTCGTTATTCTTTTTTATGTCACGTGCGATTTCTCCTTTAATTTTTCCTAAAAATCCTATGCGTGCTTTTTTATCTATCTTGGACATTAAAATTGTTAAATAGCCTCTGATTTGAAGCATTTTTGATGCGTCTACGAGTAGAATTTTTGTTGTTTTTGTATTTGTCAGTGAGTCTAGGCGAACTATTATTATTTGGTTTATTTTTTTTATTCGTTTCTCTATTTGTGATAGTTTTTTTAATTTTTCTCGTCCTTTCTCTAAAATATTTTCATCATTTAATATCTCATTTATTGTCTTTTCTTCTACGTTTAAAAACTCTATTTCTTGTCGTATTAGTTTTAGTGTTTGTGTTACTAGCTTCGTTCTTTTTTCAGGCATGTATTTTTAAGAATTTTTTATTGTTATTTATATATTTAGTTGTTTCTTTGCAATCTCTATTTCATCTTTTGTTATTGTGTGTGTTTCTCCTTCGTAAAAAATTGTTTTTACATCTGCGTTATTTTCTTTGTATATTTCTGCTGTTTTTTGGGCTCTTGTTATTGGTATGAATGGGTCTTTTTTGCTGCATCCAATCATTATTTTCTTGGTTTTTGTTTTTTGTGGTAGTTCTTCTTCTGTTCCTATGAATCCTCCGCTAAATCCTACTGCGCCGCTCATTTCGTTTTGTGCTGCGTATTCTAGTGCGAGGCAGGCTCCTTGGCTAAATCCTAGTATGTATATTTCTTTGTGTTCTTTTTGTATTTCTTTAATAGCTTCGTGTATTTCTTTTAGGCTCTCGCTTAGGCGTGGTTCGTTTTCTTTTCTTGGTTTCATGAATGGTTTTGGGTACCATTCGTTATTCTTTGCTGTCATTGCGTAGCTTGTTGCGTTAAATAAATCGCTTATGCTAAGTATATCATCTGCGTCTGCTCCTCTTCCATGTAGCATTAGTATTGCTTTTTTTCCTGATCCTTTTTTTATCATTTGTATCATTCTAATTTTGGTAGTCTTTTTTCTATTTCTTTTCTATATCGCTCATACCAGTATGGTAGTACTAATTTGCTTGCAAGTTTTTCCTCATCTATAAAAAATCCCGGTCCGTTTGTTGCAATCTCTTGCAAGCACCCATTATCTTCTTGGAAGTATATACTCTTAAAATAATTTCTCTCGATTATATCGCTTGTGTTAATTCCTGCTTCTCTGAGTTCTTTTTTTATTTTCCTCTGTGTATTTACATTTGGTGTTTGGTGTGCGACGTGGTGTATCATCCCTGCGCCCATTATTCCTTTGTTGTTGTATTCTTTGTATTCATTCTCGCTTGCAATATTCCATTTCTCTAAGAATTCTTTTTTTGCTGTTGTTATAACTCCTATTGTTTTATATGTGCGTCCTGGTTTTAGTTTTAGTGTTAATCCATCTGGGTCTTTTATTACTGGTCCTACTTCGTCGTATATTTCTTGTGGTACTTCCATTATTATTCCTTCAGCAAGTCCCATTCCACGGGTGCCTTTTCCTTTGTAGTAAAAAAAAGTTATTAGGCTTCCTGGTGTTCCTCTCTCATCTCCGTAGTATAAGTGGTATGTTGTTGGGTCATCAAAGTTTACTGTTTTCTTTACGAATGTCATTTTTAGTTTTTTGGTGTAGAATTCGTAATTTTCTTTTACTCTCTCGGTTATGGCGGTGATGTGATGTATCATTTCAGTTAGGTAATTCGTTGTTTTTAATAAATATTTCTAAGTATCTTTAAATCTCGCCATGTTTTTAATTTTGCACTAGACATTCGTGGTAAAATTATTTATAAATTGTTTATTCTTTTTTTGTTTTTATGAAAAAATTATTTGGGAAAGATTTTTTTGGTAAAGATAATTGTTTAAAGGCGTATCTTAATAGTGATCTTGATTTTTTCTTTGAGTTTGGTAAAAAAAATGGTGATTCTTGGTCTTGGAAAAAGGTTAAGATGAGTGACTTGGAGCTTGGTGAGATTATTCTTGTGCTTGAGGATAGGAAAAAGAGTGTTGCTTTTTTTCATAATTTTAATGGTGATAAGACTCAGATTTGGGTTAATCGTGATAAGTTTTTTTTCATTAAAGTTCGTGAAATAAGTAAGAGTCTTGGTGATGGTGAGCAAGTTGTTTTGCGCGAGCTTCTCAGGCATAGTGTTATTCGTATGAATATGTTTATTTGATTTTTTTTAGTAATTTTTAAAAAGTTCTTAGTTTTTTTCTCTCAATTATGTCAAAAGAATCCTTATTGAATTTGTTAAAAAAGCATGAAATTAATTCTGAATTAATTGTTTTTGAGGAATCTGTTAAAGATTCTAAGAGTTCTGCTTCGGCTTCGAAGTTGGATCTTAAAAAAATTGTTAAAACTGTTACTTTCAAAGATAAGCAAAAAAAAGTTTATGCTGTTATTATTAGGGCTACTGAGAGGGTTTGTAAATCTAAGCTTAAGGGCCTTGTTCAAAAAAAGTTGCAGTTAATTCCGTTTGATGATGTTATTAAATACACCAGTTTCCCTGCGGGTGGTGTTCCTCCTTTTGGTTATGATGCTTTTTTTATAATTGATTCTGATCTTAGTGATTTAGAAGAGGTTCTTGTTGGTGGTGGTGATATTTATTCGCTTTTGAGAATAAAAATCAAAGATTTGAAGAAATTATCTTCGCCTGTTGTTTGTGATGTTAAGCAATAGTTATTTTTTCTTTTTTGTTTTTTTCTGTGGGTTTTTTATTGCTCTCTCTCGTACTAGTTTTTCTACTTTGGCGTGTGTTTTTTTTATTGTTATGTACATGTGGAACACTGTTATAAATAGTATGATTATGGCTCCCATGAAAAAGAAGTCTTGTGTTCTTTGTATGTTTAGTATTTCCATGAAGTTATATGTCATATTTGGGAATATAGCTATTATTGCTGCGATTATCCATATTGTTATCCATAAAAAAAAGCTCTTTGATCCATAGTTGTGTCTTTTATAGTTTAGATATGTTAGGTATATCATTATTGCGATAAATAAAAGTCCAAATATTTGTATTCCAATAAGCATGTTATTTTTTAATTAATTCTTTGTTTTATTTAAATATTGCTCTCGGCTCTTTTTTTCATTGGACATTTATACATCAGTTTTTTAAATTGTTATTCATTCTTATCTCTTCATGGATGGTTTTAAGTTAAGGCTCTATCAGGAAGCTATTCTTGGTACTGCCTCATCTAATAATACTCTCGCGGTGCTCCCGACGGGTCTTGGTAAGACTGCTATTGCGGCTATGTTAATCAAGCATCGTCTTAGTTTGTATCCTAAATCTAAGGTTGTTTTTCTGGCTCCGACGAAGCCTTTGGTTCAGCAGCATGAAAAAACTTTATCTGATTTTCTTGGGGAGGTTACTCTTTTCTCTGGTTCTATTCCTCCTGCAAAGCGCAAAGAGTTGTGGGAGTCTAATAATTTGTTTGTGAGTACTCCTCAGGGTTTTGAGAATGATGTTATTAGTAATCGTATCTCTTTAAAAGACGTGTCCCTCATTGTTTTTGATGAGGCTCATCGCGCGGTTGGGGATTATTCTTATGTTTTTATTGCTAAAAAGTATTTGGAGGTTGCTAATAATCCTCGTGTTCTTGGTTTAACTGCGAGTCCTGGTAGTGATGAGGAGACCATTCTTGATGTTTGTCGTAATCTTGGTATTGAGGAGGTTGAGTATCGTTCTGTTGATTCTCCTGATGTTTCTCTTTATGTTCAGGATTTGGATGTTGAGTATGTAAAAGTTGATTTGCCTGATGAGCTTAAGCGTGTTAAAATGTTTCTCGACAAATGTTTTGATTCTAAATTAAAAGATGCTGCTGTTCTTGGTTATATTAGTGATAAGTCTGCTTATTCTAAGACTGCTCTTTTAAAATTGGTCTCTGAGCTTCATGGTAAGGTCGCGGTTGGTGAGAAGAATTTTGAGGTTTTAAAGACTATTAGTTTGTTAAGTGAGGCGTTAAAGGTTCAGCACGCGCAAGATCTTGTTGAAACGCAGGGCATTCATCCGTTGGTTGCATATCTTGAGGGTTTGGAAAAGCAAGCTTTATCTTCTAATACTCGTGCTGTTAAGAACTTGGTTCGTGATGTTAATTTTCGTTCTGCTTTAATCGCGGCAAAAGCGATTAAAGATAGGGATTATTCTCATCCTAAAATTGATTCTGTTAAGTCTTTGGTTTTAGGTGAGCTTGAAAAGAATCCTTCGTCTAGAATTATTGTTTTTACTCAGTTTAGGGAGAGTGGTGTTAAAATTAAGGAGTTGCTTGATTCTTGTTTTGTTAAAAGTGAGTTGTTTACTGGTCAGGCTAAGAAGAATAATACTGGGCTCTCTCAGAAGAATCAGAAGGCTATGATTGATAAGTTTCGTGATAATGGTTTTAGTTGTTTGGTTGCGACCAGTGTTGGTGAGGAAGGTTTGGATATTCCTGAGGTTAATCTTGTTATTTTCTATGAGCCTGTTCCTAGTGCTATTAGGACTGTTCAGCGTCGTGGTAGGACTGGGCGTCATAAGGCTGGTAGGGTTGTTGTTCTTTTAACTAGGGATACTCGTGATGAGAATACTAGGTGGGTTGCGCATCATAAGGAGAAGAGGATGTATCGTGTTCTTGATAATATTAAGCGTAAGGTTTCGTCTATGGATCGTGCGCCTCAAAAGTCTCTTGTTGATTTTGATAGTAAAAACGTGACTTTATTGGTTGATTATCGTGAGAAGGGTTCTGCTGTTATGAAGGCTTTGCTTAATTTGGGTGTTAGTTTAGAGCTTGAGAGTTTGCAGGTGGGTGATTTTCATCTAAGTGAGGATTGTGTTGTTGAGTTTAAAACTGTTAAGGATTTTGTTGATAGTATTGTTGATGGTCGTTTGCTCTCTCAAGCGAAAGATTTGAAGCAGTATAGTAGGCCTTTATTTATCGTTGAGGGTTCTGAGGACATTTATGCTCAGCGTCGTGTTCATTCTAATGCTATTCGTGGCATGGTTTATACTCTAACGTCTGTTTTTAAGATTCCTATTATTTTTACTAAAAATCCTAAAGATACTGCCTCTTATTTGTTATTTATTGCGGAAAAGGAGCAAAATCCTGAGTCTAAGGATTTTCAGTATCATTCCTCAAAGCCGTTATCTGATAGGGAGCGTCAAGAGTTCATTGTTTCTAGTCTTCCTGGTGTTGGTGCTAGGATTGCGCCTTATTTGTTGAAGCGTTTTGGTTCTGTTAAAAGCGTTATTAATGCCGATGTTTCTGATTTGAGAAAGGTTGACTTAGTTGGTGAGAAGAAGGCTAAGAAGATTAATGATGTTGTTGAGAAGAAGTATGATTAGTTTTTTTATATAAATATTTCATATAAATCTCGTCTTAATTGGTTGCTTCTTATATTTTTTATTTGTGCCTCATCTATTCCTTGACCTATTAGTGTATCTTTTATTAATCTTTCAAATACGCCTTGGGCGAGGTCTGTGTCTTTACCTCTAATTATTGCTATTTCTTGTTCGAATATTGCTATTGTTGTTTGGTTGTGTGTTTGATTTATTGTCATTTCTTCAAATGTTTGGTGCTCTATGTTTTCAAATTTTAGTTGTTTTAGTATATTATCTATTCTTGTTGCGAGCGTTTCATCTATTCGTATTGTTGAGTTTGGTTTAGTTATTGTTGCTTTTGGTTGTGGTTCTTGTTCGATTATTGATTTGCACTTATTATTTTCGCATATGCTCACTTTATTGCATGCTTGTGTTATTTGGCATCCGAAAAATGCTGTCACCGTGTAATTTTGGGTTAGGTTTAATGTGTAATTATTCTTTGTTACTTCGTATTTTTCTTCGTTTTCTGGTTCTATTTTGTAATGGCTGAATTTGTATAATCTTGTGTCGTGCGCTATTATATTCTCGGTTTCGTTTTCTTTGTATGCGTAAAGGCTTGGTGATGGTGTTGTCATTGATGCGTTAAACTCTGGGTTTATATTCGGTGTAAATCCGAGGTTTATATCGAGTCTTACTTGTTTCTCTTCTGGTATTGTTACTTGTTCTTGTGTTGTGCAGCTTGTTAGAGCTACTAGAAGTAATAGTGTTATTATCGTTATTATTTTCATTTTCATCTTCTTATTTTTTTATATTTTGTTCTTTGTTTATATAATTTTTTGATTTTCTTAGCTTTTTTTATTTTTATCTTTAGTATAAAAATATTTAAAGCCTGGCTTTTTATTTTTATTTTATGAAAAAAGGTGAGCTTCGCAGAAGTATTATTGATTTGAGGAAAAAAAGAATTGATGATGATTTTATTAAGCGTAAATTCTTAGAGCTTGGTGTTGAGGAATCTTTAATTGATGAGACTTTAGAGGAAACTAAGAGTTTTTCGTCTAAGGGTTTTGATCTTGTTTTGTCTTTTTTTGCTAAATACTTTTATTTGTACACTACCGGTATTTTTATTTTTCTTGTTATTTATTGGTTTTTATTTGATACTGGGAGTTTTGTTTCTATTGTTCCTAGCCTTGTTTTATTCTTATTTTATAGTTTTTTTATTGCGTCCGTTCTTCATTGGTTTCTTAGAGGTTATAGGGCTCGTATCAAGCAAGATGTTTCCTCATTTAAAGAAAGTTTAATTGTGGGCTTTTTTTTGAGTGCTTTTCTTGTTTTTGCAGGTACGCCTATTTTCTTAGTTGATGCTATTATTACATCTATCTTTTTGTATTTGTTATTAACATCTATTTATAGTTTGACTTGGCGAGAAGTATATCCTATGCTTTTTGCTATTTTTATTATGTCTAGTTTCTTATCTATTTTTCTTGAAGCCTTATATTTTGGTTTGGCTTATTTATTTCTTTTATTGGTGTGAGTCTTGGTACACGTTCCACGTTCTAGCGTGTTCTGCGGCTGCTGATCTGTAATTTCTTGTTAGGTGTAGTACTGCTGAGATTGGTGATGGCAGGTAGTGTTTTACTGCGTGTGTTAATCCATTTATATCCGTTGTGCATCTCGGGTTATCTACTTGTTTTGGGTCTCCTGATATGAATATTCTAGAGCCTGGTGCTGCTCTCTCCATGAGTGTTTTCATCTCGTAGGGTGTTAGATTTGATGGTTCATCAACTACTATTAAGTGTTTCATTGATGCTCCTCTTATATGTCCTATGTGTATTGGTACTAATGCTTCATTTTTTGAAGGTAAATATGCCTCGCCATTTATTTTTGCTCTACTCACACCCTCCTCTCTTGGTTTTTCAAAATAATCGTTGCCTCTTTTTGGGTGTGCAAATAAATCATCAAATCTCATAGTCTCATCTAAAACTGTCTCTTCATGTGCGTGTAGAAATGGTTTGAAGTGATCTTTTAATTTTTTAAACAAATCTCCTGGTAGCCATCCTGGGTTTCTGCCTCCGACGAAGTCGTCTGGTTTTATTAGTAGTGCTTTATCAAAAAAGCTTCTTCTCTCTTTTCCATATTTGTCTAGTCCACTACCTCTTAATTTAGCTACTTCTTTATCGTATTGTAGTACGTGGTCTATTGCTGCCGCATATGATAGTAATGTTTTTCCTGAGCCTGCGTATCCTGTTAAAAATACTACTTCTACGTCTTGGTTGTAGAACATGTGTTGGAATGCTATGTATTGTTCCATGTCTTGTGGCGTGATTCCTAAAATGTCTGGCGTTCTTCTACGCTCTCCTATTTTAATTTCTTTTCCGTATTCTTTTTTTCCAAAAAGTTCGACTCGTGCATTTTCATATCCTATTATTTTTCCTGATGGTGATTTTATTAAATCGCATGCTACTTTTGCGTATTGTTCCTCGCCTCCCCCCCTTATTCTTATGAATTGATTCGGGTATAATACATCTCCTTGCGGTCTTATTAAGTCTATTGCCTCATCTAAGCTCATAGTATTATTCGGGTCAGAGAAGATTCTTTGTATGAATTTTGAAGACGTCGCTGTTACAACTCCTTTTTTTACTACATCTGAATCCACTATTAAAAAGTCTGGTTTTTGTGATATTATTTTTTGGTGTTTTAAATCTATTACATCTTCATCTTTCGTTGTGATAAATATTGGTTTTGTATATGGATTTTTTTCATCTAAATCTGTTGCTGACCATGTTTTTTTTATTCTATCTTCAAGTCCTTTAAATTCGGCTTCATTTCTTATCTCTCCTTTCAAAAAGGCAACATCTAATTTGCTTGAAATATTATGTATTACATAGTCATCTGGTTTTGATTCATTCCAACTTATTTTATCTGTTGATTGTTGCATTTCTCTTAGAAAATCTCTTGCGGCGACTGAGCCTCTATTTTTTAATCTTGTAAGCTCTTTTTTCATCCCTTCATGTAAAACAATTAAGTTTTTTTCATCTTCTGCTTTAGGTTCGAACTCTTTTAAGACTCCTGGTCCTGATAAATCTATTACGTCTGCTAAAGGCACATATATATTGTGGTATTGGTTTGCATTAGTCATTACTTCCCCCTCAAAAAAACTGTTTTTTTATAAAAATGATTTTAAAACTGCCTCATAATCGTTTGTGAGTGTATTCTTATTTCCTTTAAACTCTCCTCTATCTAAAACTATTTCTTGTAATTTGTCTGCTTTTGTCTCTACGTAGTCTCCGAAGTTTTTCTCTGCTCGTTGAAAAGAGTTTGTTCTAACTATTTGTTCTAGTAATTTGCTTCTCGGTTTCATTTGTTCTGTTGCATACTCTCGCATGACTCCTTCTGTTGGAATAAGGTTCAAAAATGTTTTTTGTCCTCCGTGTTTTATGCAGTATTGTAGATTTTGTTTTAGTTCTCTGTAAACTTGTTTTATTTCATCGAATTTTGCTTGTTCTGGTGATATATTTTGTGATTCTGGTTCATATCTTGATAGTGCTTTAAACAAGCTATATCCCACTATTAGGTTTGTTTCTACCCCGTTTTCAGTTCTATTTGCTATATTTTTAATTAAGTGGAATAATTGTTGGTCTTGTATAGAATCTTCATTTTGCATAGTAATTTTTCCCTGATTTTAGCTATTATTTTTGTTAAAACCTATCACCTATATAAAATTTTCTATTTATTAATGGTGACAAATTTTCTTGTTTTTGAGAAACTTTAATATACTTCTTAAAATTCTTATATTTTTATGAGAATAGATCATGAACCCAAGTTAGATTTTTCGAACGTATTAATAAGGCCGAAGCGAAGCACCCTAACATCTAGAAAAGATGTTGTTTTAGAGCGTACATTTAAATTCTTACACTCGCCTAAGACTTGGACCGGTATTCCTATAATCACGGCGAACATGGCAACTTCAGGAACGTTTGGCATGGCGCATGCGTTAAGCAAACACAAAATGATTACTGCTTTTCATAAATTTTACTCCGTTGAAGAATTTGAAAAATTCTTTCAAGAATTTAACAATCCTGATTATGTAGCATACACCTTAGGTATTAGAGATGAGGACTTTGAAAAATTACATTTTATGAAAGAAAAAAAATTGTTAGATAACTTTAGCTTTCTTTGTTTAGATGTTCCTAACGGATACTTAGAAAGATTTTCAGGCGCAGTAAAAAAACTCAGAAGCTTATGCCCTGAGCATATAATAATTGCTGGTAACGTTGTAACAAATGAGATAACAGAACAATTATTATTAGAAGGGGCAGACATAGTAAAAATTGGTATTGGGAGTGGTAGTGCTTGTCTAACGCGAAAACAAACAGGTGTTGGCTATCCTCAGCTAAGCGCAGTAATAGAATGCGGAGACGCTGCTCACGGCATAAGCAAAGGAGAAGGCGCTGGGAGAATTATGAGTGATGGAGGAATTACCAGCCCTTCGTGTATTGCAAAGGCTTTTGGTGGTGGAGCTGACTTTGTCATGGTTGGTTCTATGTTTGCAGGTTATGAGCAGAGCGGAGGAGACTTGATTGAAAAGAATGGTCAAAAATTCAAAGAACACTTCGGGATGAGCTCAAAAACCGCTATGAACAAATTCTACGGAAAAGTTGATGAGCATCGCGCGAGCGAAGGTAGAACTACAGAGGTGCCTTACAAAGGCGACGTTAATAATTTCGTTCAGGAAGTTCTTGGTTCTCTTCGTAGTACGGGAACTTATATCGGTGCGAGGAATCTGCGTGAGTTTAGTAAGCGTACGACTTTTATCATGGTAAATCAACAACTTAGTAATTTCTTAGAGCCTTTTGATAATCATAAAAATTGATTTTTCGTTGTTTTTCATTCTTATTTTTTAGTTTTTTCTACGCATAAATTGTTTTTTTTAGTTTTTCTCGTCCACAATACCGCTAATTCACAATTACATATCCCACAATAATTATAAAAAAACAATATTTTAAAAAACACAACACTTCATAAACCACAATACTTCATTAAACAATAAATTTAATTTATTACACTAATTAAGTTATTTATGAATTAGTTTATTTAAAGCCCTAAAAAAGCAAAATTATAAACAATCGCAAAAAAACACAACGCCAAAACAACAACCCCAAAAACTAAAAAACCCCTAAAAAACAACCCTACATAATAAGTATTAATAAAAAAATTAATCTTACATAATAAGCATTTATTAAAAACATCATCAAAACATTTATAAATAAACCCCACATAATAAGTATTTATGTTTTTTACAGAGAGCTCTATTGATAAAAATTCTTATGAAAGCAAAATGGAGCTCTCCATCTCGCAAAATAATTTCAATCAAAACCTTCAAAACATTGATGAAGGCATCAAAATAAGTATTCCTTGCGAGATTTTCAGACAAGGACTTAGCGGTTTAGAGGCGATTGTAAAATATCTAAAAGAGCAACATTCTATGCAATACTCTAAGATAGGTTCTTTAATTAACCGAGATCAAAGAACTGTTTGGGTAACTTACAACAAAGCCAAATCCAAGCAAATTTTCTTCAAGGAAAACAATTCTTGCCCAACCGTCAGCATAAGTAGTGATGTTCTAAAAAATAGAGAATTGTCTGTTTTAGAGTCTGTTTCTCTGTATTTGAAAAATCTTGGATTTAGTGTTAAAAAAATTGCTTTAATTTTAGGAAAAAATGAGAAAACTGTTTGGACTGTTTTGAGCAGGGCCAAAAAAAAGCTCGATAAAAAAGGTGTAAAAAATGAGTAAAGCGACTAATTTGCGGATGGAGAAATTAGTTATTGTATTCCTCTTAGTTTTACTCATAACAAGCTCTTTTGGGGCTTTAAATATTTCAAGCAGTGTTAGTGCTCAGCCTGCCGGTGTAGATATATCACTAAACGAAACTGAAACTATTACTCCTGAGCCTGCTGCCGAGTTAACTACTGCTGGCGGAACATTTACTACGCTTGTTTTAAATGGTACTTTTCAAACTCCTCGTTGGAAAGCGTATGTTGGTAACGTCTCCGGTAGACTTGCTCTGCAAGATGCGAGCAGCCAATCTATTTATGATTGGGATTTAGTCACTGTTTCAGGTCAAGTTTATGTTACACGTCATGAAGATATTGATTGGGCAAGCATAGATTGTGCGAGTGAGCAGAGCATATTAAGTGAGCAACTCAATTTGAATATTGATGATGAGAGTGCTGATAGTATAAATAGAACGTTTAACGAAACAATTCATAGGAGTTTCTTTGTTGGAACCACTCAAATAGTTGAAAGTTCTTGTAGAGCTATTGCAACTTACGTTGATGATGCTAGGCAAGAGCCGTCTGTCGAGTCTAGTTTCCAGGAAATTTTGCTTGAAGATGGATCTAGTAATTTGGTTTTTGCATCGTTAATAGAGCAAGCTCAAGTTGGTTATGATTCTCAGTTTTATGATTTTCAATTAATTGTTCCTGAAGATCCGACTGCTGCCGATCCTACAACTTATTATTTCTTTGCAGAAATTTATTGATTTCTGCAATTATCAAAAATTTTTAGTTTTCAGGCTTTAAAAATAACTAATTCATAAATAACTTAATTAGTGTAATAACTTTATTTTTGTTTATTTTCAACTTCTACAAATTAAATTTTATTGTAAAAAACGAAACATTTAAATATGAGCTATCACATTGATTAAATCAGAATACAAAAATGTATACTAAAAGCCACAAGCAACGATTTTGTATATACGTGGCTTAAAAGACGCATTTTTGTGTTTGTTTAGGAGAGAAAAAAGAGCAAAAATGGATCAAGAGACACTTTTTACAAGCGCAAAATGGAACATTTTGAAAGCGTTAGCTCGAGAAAAAAAATCACCTTTAGAATTGGCAAAGCTTGCAAATACTTCAATGTCAAACATCAGCCAATCATTAAGATTCCTCGAGCTTGCAAACATCGTAAAAAGTGAGAGAATAAGTAATCGTGACAAGGGCCAGCCAAGAGTTGTTTATAGCATCGCGAAAGATAATGCTTACTTAATTGTAACAGCTGATGGTTTCGTTGAGAAAAAAATGATCAGTATTGACGAGCACAAAAAAGCTTTGATTAAAATTTGGCTCTATCCATACAGTAACAAGCACGAGGAAATAGAAAAAACGTACTTCGCGTTAAAAGAAAGCATCGATCAAATAGCTGGGATTTTTGTTGAAGAATCTCCTAAATCAAGTGTTAAAATAATTTTCAAGGATAATGTTTCAAAAAAATTAGTTGATGGTTTGGGTGTTGAAGAAATCACTGTTGGTGATGTTGAGGCATCTCAAGAAAGCTACTATCCTATTTACGATCCTCATAAAATTAGTAAGAGGATGATAACTTAAAATAAAGTTAAAAAAGATTTGGAGGAAAAAAAGAAAATGAAGGGGAGAACATATTTTTTGGGAGTGTTTGCTCTCTCTTTGCTACTAATGGTAAGTTTTGTAGCAGCGCAGCCTTTGGGTGCTGAGACAGCAGACGTAATAGAGAGTTCGAGGTTTGAAGAAGAAATCGCGCCGCAAGAAGTTGATGCGCAGGCAGGTAATGTGACTGAATTGTCCTTGCATGGTTTGTCTGTAACTAGGCATTGGCAAGGTTTCTATGGTAACATAACAGGGGAAATTGTCCTTGCAGATTCTAGTGGTAATAATTTTTATGACTGGAATGTTTCTGTACCTACAGGTCAGGTTTATGCTAGTAGGAACGATGCTGTGAGTTGGGATACTATTTTGTGTCCTGATGTAACTGATATATCTGATGAGGCGGCTGCTTTGGGTCAATCGCCTGATGATCCTGATAGTGTTAATAATACTTTTACTAATACAGATCACCCTGCTTTTGAAGTTGGTGGTCAAGCGATTACTGGTTGTCCTACGACTCAAGCATATAATGCGAGTGGTGAGCAAGGTAATGCTTTTTGGCAGGTTTTGTTAAAGGCAGGAGATGATATGGTTTACACAACCATAATAGAAGATACTAGTCCTGCTGGTTTCGATGGTCTTCCTTGGCATTTCCAATTACTTGTTGGTGAAGACGGTACTGATGAAAATCCTACTCCGTACTACTTTTACTTGGAGTTGCAATAAGACAATACATAGGAGGGAATGAATTAAAATGATTAAGAATTTGAGTTTTTTGGCTTTGTTTGTAGGGTTCGTATTAATTGTTTCCTCCTTCGTCTTAGCTCAGCCGACTGGAACAGATGTCACCCACATTGTTACTGACTTGGTTGAAGAAAGTCCGCCTGATAGTAGGACTGACGATGGAGGTACTATTACTACTTTAGTTGTTGATGCTCTTCAGCAAAACCCTAGGTGGAAAGCCTACGTAGGGAACATCACAGGTAGTTTAACTCTTGATGATGGTGATGGCAATACTATCTTTAATTGGGCTCTTGATCAAGCAAGTATTAGCGGTGAGATTTATTCGAGTAGGAGTGATAGCATTGATTGGGGAGATATTGATTGTGCAGCTGGTGCGACTATTTCCTCAGAAGAGTCTTTTCTCTCGATAAGTAGTGCTTCTGCTGATAGTATTTCCAATACTTTCAATGAAACTGTTCACCCTACTATAACTGTTGGTTTGGCTGATCAGGATAATTGTCCTGCGACTAGTACCTTCGTTGATAGTGCTAGGCAAGATCAGAGTGGTTCGGATTTTCCTATTGTATTATTAGAAGATCCTACTGACTTGATTTATGTAACGCCTATTAATCCTTCAACTGTTGGTTATGATGGCGGGTCTTTATTTGATTTTCAGTTAATTATGGCTAACAATCCTGAAGATACAACGACTTATTACTTTTATGTGGAGTTGGGCGGATAATTATGAAATTTAATATATTAACGTTTGCAGTGTTTAGCTTAGTGCTTCTTATAAGTAGCGTTAGCGCTTATAATTATGAAGACGTTGATGTTATCACGAGGGCAAACATTACTAATGCGGTGCCTGAGATTTTAGAAGTTATTGTTGATGAGGACATAACTCTTAATGCTGGAGGCGTGAAGACTGTTTATTGTAATGCATCTATTCGTGATTGGAATGGTTGGGAAGATGTAATTGCTGTTAATGGAACTTTCTTTTATGAGCCTGACAGTTTTAGTGGTGACGTTGATGATGGTAATCTTCATTATACTAATAGTAGTTGTGAGATTTATGATAATGATGGGGAGTACATAGCTTATTCTTCATGTACATTTGAGGTTTTGCATTATGCTAATAATGGTGATTGGGTTTGTAATGTGAGTGCTGAGGATTCTTTTGGTTTTGTTGACTCTTTGGAAAATGAGACGACTATAAATGAATTATATGCTCTCAATGTTACTGATACTATTGATTATGGAGACTTATCTGTTTTAGATTACAGTCCTGATGTTTTATCGTCCATTACTAATTTTGGTAATGTTGATATTAATGTTAGTGTCTTAGGTTATGGCGTTGAGGAAGGTGATGGTTTAGGTTTGGTTTGTGATGAGGGTTCTAACATAACTGTTGAAAATCAGCGTTTTTCTTTAGACACTGACAATTTGTGGGAGGAAAAAACTGCGTTGAGTTCTGATTATCAGGATGTTGGTATTACTCTTTTGCAGCCTACTGATGCTACCTCACCTGTTGAATCGTCACTTTATTGGAGGTTATTCGTGCCGCCTAATCCTTTCGGGGAGTGTGTTGGTACTTTGAGGTTTACTGCTACAGTTCCTTAAATATTATATTTTTTTGTGGGAGGTTTGATATTATGAAAGATTATGTAAAAGACGTTGAGAATATTAGTCAAGATATTTTGTTAGATTTTTCTCTTGGCTTGTAATTTCAGGAAGATTTAAAAAAAGCTTGTTTGTTTTTGTGTGATGATGAATAAAAAAGTGTTTGCTAATTTGGTTTTTGTATTTATTGTTCTAGTTTTTATTTTATTTAGTGCATCTTTTGTTGATGCTGCTATTCTTGGTGTTAATCGTGCATCTGTTACGTTTGATAATGTTTTAAGAGGGGGTTTTGCTGAAGAAGAAATTATTGTTAGTATTGGTCGTCCTGATGATGTCTTTGTTTTCTTTGAGGCGCGTGGTGAGATTGCTGATTGGATTAGTTTTGAGCCATCCGAGGGTAGTTTTTTTGTGAGTGAAGGTGATCCTGGTGTTATTTCGGTGATGGTTGAGCCTCCTAGTGATGCTCGTGTTGATTCTTATGAGGGCACTGTTTTTATTAGTACTGGCGCACTTGGTAATGTTAGTTCTGCTATGGGTTCTAATGTCGTTGTTGCATTTGAGGTTGATGTTCTCATCAATATTACTGATACTCAAATTGTTTCTTGTACTGCTGGTGGTTTAGATATTAGTGATGTTGAAATTGATGAGGAAAATGTTATCTCTGCGAGGGTTAGAAATACTGGTAATGTTAGGTATTCTCCTGCTTTTGATGTTAAAGTGTTTTCTCAAATGCAAGATGAGGTAGTCAAAGAATATACTTATAGCCATAACGAAGATATAATTCCTACTAGGACTTCTTTAATTGAGGGTTCTTTTAATCTTGATTTAGATCCTGGTCAGTATTGGGCCGAGGTTTCTGAGCCCGTTTGTGGTTCTAGGTCTATGATTACATTTAGTGTTTTAGAGCGTGGTGGTATTAGTGATACAGGGGTTTTAGAAAAAGTTAGTGCTAAAACGTGGGCTTCTGTTGGTGAAATTGTTCCGATTATTGCTACTTTTAAAAACGAAGGTTCTAGAACTGTGAGTGCTCAGTTTAAAGGAACTGTAACAAAAGATGATAGGGTTATTGAGATCGTAGAATCTGATGTTATTAATGTTCCTCCTGACTCGGAGGTTGAGTTGGATTCGTTTTTCTCGCCTGATGATTCTGGTCAGTACAGGGTTTCTGGTAGGGTTCATTTTAATAACAGGGTTTCTTATGAGAGGGGTACTATTATTAATGTTAACTTTGATGAAGAAGGTAGTGTAGCTGGGAGTGTTGATTTCATTGTTTGGTTCTTTTCTGTTTTAGTTGTTATATTTTTCTTGTTGGTTTTTTTGATTTTGAGAAAAGAAAAAAAGAAAAAAAGAAAAAAGTTTTGAAGTCTATATCATCTCGCCGATTTCTATATCTTCATCTTCGTCTACTAAGTCTGATAAGATGTCTTCTTGTGCTTCATCATCTGCATCATCTTCATCATCTATTATAGGGTCTTCAGGTGGTATGTCTACATCTTCAGGCGCGCAGGCTGTAATTGCCAAAACTGAAATCAGCAATATTGCTATTAAGTATTTCATCTTATCCCTCCTCTATTTTGTATTCTCTCATTTAAATCTTTTATTCTCTCGCTAATGTTTTGTTCTAAATCATCAGGCAGTCTATCTCTTACTTCTTGGATTCTCTCTTTTGCTCGCGCCGTATTATTTTCTAGGACTTCTTCTCTTATTCTATTTATGTTTTCTCTAGCAGTTATCTCTTGCCTGAGTGCATCCTCGCGCATGTTTTCTATTGCGTCACTAGCTTGTTCTCCTAGGTTTTCTCTAACTAGATTCAGTACTTCTTCTCTTATTTGTTGAGGTTCTATTTCTCCAGTTCTTATTTTCTCAAGTAAGTCTTCGCTAATAATTCCTTGAACTTCTATTCTTCTCTGTGTTATTTCTTCGTTGTGTGCCCTAGCGCGCTCATTTATGTTTTCTTGGTACTCCGCTATGGCATCTCTTGCTCGCTCATTTGCAGCGGTTCTAATTTCTTGTGCTCTTTCCTCATCAACGGTTTCTCTCACTGTGTCTCTAAATTCTTTTGTTAGGGCTGATGCTTCTTGTCTAAAGCTCACAAAATTTTCAACATCGTCTTCTGTGCCTACTTCGTATGCAGATACTTCTTCTTTTAAGTCAATCATGCTTTGAAGAATTGCTTCTAATTCTATAATTGTTTCATTTTCTAATTCTGCATCAAGGCTTTCAATTATTGTTTCGCCGTTTAATATATTTCTGTGTATTGCTCTCTCTAATTGTAGCAATCTCATTTCTGCGCCATGAATTGTTTCAAAAGGCATTACCTCGCGTGCATTAGTTTCTTGTCCGACTTCATTTGTTATATCTGCTTGTGCCATGGTTAATGGCAAAGCTAATAACAAAGTAAAAGCCACAAGAAATGTTTTTGTTATATTTCTCATTTTTTTCACCTCGCATCCCTTTTTGGGGTTTGACAATATTAGTAAGGTGGAACAGCATATAGTTTTTGCCCGGAACTTAGCGGAACAACTAGTAAGTAGGTGGAACTCCTCGTTTATTTGTTTTTATTCAAATATATTGTGTTGCTAAATCCTTTTGTTATTTTTTTTATTATGCCTTTTCTCTCAAGTGTTGATATGTTTCTTGAAATTGATGATTTTGGCAAGTTTAATTTTTCTTCTATGTATTTTTGTGTTACGCCGTCTTTTTTTCCCAGAAGTTCTATAATTTTTTTTTGTCTCTCGCTTAGACCCTTTTCTTCTTTTATACTCTCTTTTTTCTTTTTATGAAAAAACATTATATATATTCCTAATAATATAAGTATAGTGCTGATTATTATTTGTAAATAGTTTGTTCTCACTTCAGAAGGTTCGTCAAAATAGTATTGTACTATTATTTCTAGTGGTTTATTTCTTAATGTTCCTTTAATAAAAGGCGCGTCATCAGCTCCAATATTTATTCGTGCTGTGCTTCTTATATATGTTATGATAACATCTTCAGGGAAATCTATGCGAAAAAGTGCGCTAGTGAAATTTTCTTTTGTTAAGTTAAAAAGCCAGTATTGTTCTTGTTTTGAAGTCATGTCTTTATAGGTTCCTATAAGCGTTGGGTGATTTGTCACACCTGTAATTATTGCATCCCCTCTCTGATTTAGTCTTATTTCTATATCTGCGTATAATTCGTTTGCTTGAACTTGGACCATTAATAGAATTATAAAAATTAATATAAGAAAGTTTTTTTTAAAAACAGTTTTTGGCTCAAACATACAATCATAATATTTGTTTTGTTTAAATTCTTTTTTATAAATAATTTTTAATTATTTTCCATATTGTAAATTTTGTTTTATTCTCTAAAAACCAAAACATTTATATACTATCATCACACAAAAAAAGTATAAAAAGCACACATTTGTAATACAAATATACAAAAATGGTATAAAATGTCTTACATTTGTCATACAAAAATCATATAAAAAACTACAAAAAACACACAATTTGTTTTAACGCAGTGTTTTTTTGAGGACAATAATGAAAACCGAAGTAATAAACGTGAGGGTGCCAAAAGAACTTCTCAAAAGGCTCGAGCCTCTGCTTGAAGAAAAAACATTCAGTTCTAGATCTGAGGCAATCAGAGAATTCTTACGCGAATACGTTCAAGAACAAAAACTTAAACGAAGAGGGGGCGAGATATGAAAGATACAGTTGTGAGCATACGTCTCCCGAATACGTTAGTTCAAGAATTAAAAGAGCTCGCCCAAGAAAATCATTACTTAGATTTATCTGAGCAAATAAGAACAATCATAAGAAAAAAATGTGAGCAGCATCAATCCCCCTACAAATACGAAGTGCAAAAAATGAGAGAGCAATTAGAACAGAAAATTTCAAACACAAAAGAAACTAAAGACAAAGAAAAATTGCTTGAAGAACTTCAAAACATAATAATGGAGCTTAAAAAATGAAAAACAAAATATTTTATCTGGCAACTTTAATGATATTGCTATTAGTTCCAACTATTTCAGCTATTAGTAATGTCCATCCTGAATCTCCTGTTTATGAGCCTGATAAATCTTATGATTTTATGCTTGATTTAGAAGAGTTAAACGATACTGTTTGGTTTAAGCTATCTAAAGATAAATTAGTAATTTTATCAAGGGAAAAAGTTGATTATGACAAAGAAAGAAATTCTTATTTGGTAAATATAGATGATTTAAGCGCTGGAGAATATAATTACTTGTGGGAAAAAGGAAATGAAACTAACACAACTAATATTTCCGGTAATTATGAAATTGAAAAAGCCACGCCGAAACTTAATTTATCTTTAAATGGTAAAACAGAAGATTTGACTGTTTTTAGAAATGAAACTGTAAACATATCTATAGATTCTGATGTTAAAGGCGAATTAGAATTATTAATTGATGGCGAGGTTGTTTTGAGCAAAGCTAATGCTTCAAAATTATCGTCAAGTGAAAAATTTGAAGATTTCAAAACTTATGAAATCACCGCTAGGTTCAATGAAAATGAAAATTATACTCCTATGCAAGTTATTAGAAAGGTTGATGTGGTTGAGCCTTTTTATGTTGAGTTGAGTGATAAAAATTTCTCTCTTGGCGAGGAAGGTTATCTTTTAGTTCATGGCGAGGAAGGTTTAGAATTTGAATTAAAGGTTTGGTTGCGTTCTGAGAAAAATCCTAACTTTGAAACCTTAGAAAAATCTGAAGAGTTCACAATTGATAATTTGAACATCAATAAAGATGGTAAGTTGTGGCAAAAAATTGATTTTGAAAAAGCATTCGTCGCAGGAGATTATAGGCTTGATTTTATTTTAAAAGAATCTGGTGTTACTCATAATGTTTCATACAAAGTAACGAACACTATTGATATTTCTTTGAGTGGAAAAAAAGATTTGGAAGTTGATGAAGAAATAACTTTGAAAGCTAGTGCTTCAGGAGGTATTTCTCCTTATGAATATACTTGGGAGTTTGATGGCGAAACTGAATCTGATGATGAGGTTGATTTGTCTTTCTCCAGTGCTGGATCCCACGAAGTTTCTTTAATCGTTGTTGATTCTCGCGGTAATAGGAAAGTTAAAGATTTTGAAATTGATGTTGATAGGTATTATGATTTGGTTGTTGAAGTTAGAGATCATGAAAATAATGTAATGGAAGATGCTGATGTTCAAATTGTTGATTTGAGAAAATCTGATTTTACTGATAGTAATGGCCGTGTAACTTTCAGGCTTCGTGAAGATGATTATCGTTTAAGAGTTGGCGGTGAGGGTCATTCAAGTAGAAATCAAGACATTGAATTAGATGAAGATTTATCTGTGACAATTAGGTTAGATAAAATTGAGTCCTCCCCAAGTAGCACGAGCGATAGCACCTCACCTATATTTTTGCAGTCACCTGAGGCTGGCGCATCTATCTCCCGCGAGGAAGTGAGTTTTGAAGCTATTTTATCTTTAGAAGAAGAAAAAACTTGTAGTCTTTTAATTGCTGAAAAAGGTAGTTCTTGGTTTGCAGATCTTGCTAAAAAAGAAGATGTTAAGGAAGGCTCTCTATCTTTTGTTGAAAAGCTTGATGACGGGGAGTATAGTTGGCAGATTAGTTGTGGTGATGAGGATTCTGAGGTACGTGATTTGAGTGTTTCAGCGTCTCAAGAAAGTTTTTCAGCAACTACCGCGGATGATATATCTGATATAATTGATGCTGGTGAGTTGAGGAGAAAAATTGAGAACGCTAATGATAATTTTAATGATTTAGAGCTTGAGGCGAGAAGGGCTGCTGATGCTTTAAATGTTGAGGAAACGCTCAGAGTTAGTTTAAGGGATTATGAGCGTATTTTAAGAGATATTAATAGTTTGGCTTT
This sequence comes from uncultured Methanosarcinales archaeon, assembly GCA_964501945.1. Lineage (GTDB taxonomy): Archaea > Nanobdellota > Nanobdellia > Woesearchaeales > 21-14-0-10-32-9 > 21-14-0-10-32-9. The sequence continues at coordinate 95,719 of CAZCTY010000001.1, read as the reverse complement.
GAGACGAGATTTAAGTGATGTTCAAAAAGAGGAGAGAATTGAGGAATATAAAGATTTGATTCGTGAATTAGAAAAAGAAACGCCTTTATTAATTGAGCTTGAAAAATCTGAGGAGTTCATTGCGTATCCTGACTCTGATGAATTGGAAGAGATTGCTAGTGCTTATTTTGAAAATAGGAATCTTCAAGGCGGCGTTAACATGAGGGAAGTTGAAAGGCTTCAAAATCTTTTTAGAACTCGTACTTTCACTGCTCATTTAACTATTACTTATTTGGATGGGTCTACTAAAGATATTACTTTAGTTCATAAAACTGTTGAGTATACTGGCGAGACTAAAAGGGATCAATTTTTATTGGAAAGTGTGCCTGAGAATTTACGTTCTGATTTGACTGTGTTGCAAAGTCATGACTCTCTTATAAGAAATGAATTATTGGTTTTAGAAAAGCCAGATTTTATAACTTATTACTCTGTTGGTCATTCTTCTTTAGATGATGTTAAAAAAGCCCATACTTTGCTTTTGGGTGGGGACGCATTCTCTTCTAGTAGTTCTAGAAGCAATATTCCTAGTTTTACAGGCATGGTAACTTCAAGAGCTGGAGATGTTGATCATACCACTGGTTTGTTTTTATTGTTGATAATATTGGTTTTGGCTTATTTGTTTTATGCCTTTAATGTTAAAGATAAGTTGTTTGGTTTTGTTAATAATTTTAGAAGTGATCGTAAGATGAAAGAGTTGAAGGTTCTCATAAATGATGCTAAAGATTATTTGGAAATTCAGAATTTAGAGCGTGCGAATCTTATATACAAAGAAATTAAAATGTTGTATGAAAATGCTCCTGGAAAAATTAAAAATCAGGTATATGACGATATTTCTTTACTTGTGAATTTATTAAATGAAAAGTACATTGAATATTTAATTAATCGCGTGCATGCCTCTCAAAAAGAAGGCAGTGTAGATGATGCTATTAAAACTTACAATCTTTTATCTGATGTTTTCAATAAGGCTGATGTTGATATTCAAAAAAGTTTCAAGGATCAAGTTTTATTGCTTGGTGATGAGTTGAAGAAATTAAAATGAGTAAGAAGAAGTGGAATTTGAGGAATTTTGTAAATAAATTGTTTGAGGAAAAAGATATTAGTATTGATGATGCTATTAATAATCGTTCAGTTCCTAAAAAGAATAAGCGTAAATCTTTTAGCGACATATTATTAATTTCTTTATTTGTTTTGAGTATTATTTTGCTCGCGTCTACTACTATTTATACTGGTTATGTTGCGTATCATGAAGGTATTGGCGGGACTATTTATCAAATGGAGTTATTGTATAAAAAGCCTGCTTTTAATTGGGCTGGTTTGTATGGTGCTGCTTTCGGTGTGGGTCAAGAACAGCCGTGGATGTTTGATATTGAGCAAGGTAGCACTAATGAGGCGAATATGTTTTTTGATTGTGTTGAGCCTGATAAGGTTAATTTGTTATTTGCAAGTTATGTTCCTGAAGCCGAGGTGTCTATTAACTCTCTAACTCCTGCATCACCTGAAGAAATTGATGCGCTCATCGGTATTGATGCGTCTTATTATGATTCTGCTACTAAGACTTTTACTGAAACTATGAGTATAACTCTTGGGGAGCGAACGATTAGTAATATTCCTGCTGTTAAAACTAATGTTGGCACCGATACACCTGAGGGTATGTTTAATACTGGTATTTTAAAAGATGAAAACGATAATTATGTTTATGTCGCTGAGTTAAATGAGGCTCTTTCGAGAGGTTTTAATAATCGTTTTTATAATTATCAATTCTTGTTACCTATTATAGACAATTCAACCACTACGTATCATGTTTTTATTGATCCTTTCAATGTCTGTGTCGGAGGGGATGATGAGCCTGAGGAGCAAGGTATTGTTTATGGTTCTGTGACTGATTTATCTGGTAATCCTTTGGAAGATGTTTTGATAACTGTTGCAGGTTATTCTACTGTAACTGATGGTCAAGGTTTTTATAACTTGACTACTAGGGCGGGCCCGTCAAAGATAATTGCTATTTTGGAAGGTTACTCTACTTATGAGAGTGATATAAACGTTACATTAAATGAAGAAACTGAGCATAATATAATGCTTGAGATAGATGCGCCTCCTGTTGATTTTGTTGATATGCATCCTGATATAGGCCCTGATTTTGGGGAAGATGTTGGTCCTGGTGAGGTTCCTTTTCAAATTGAGCGTCCTGCTGAAATTGAGGGGCAGGAATTTTGGATTCCTTTTAATCGTATAACTAAGCGTATTCGTGAGGGAGAGTTTGCTCAAGAAACTGTTGTTATTCAAAGTTTTAGAGATGGCACCATGCAGGTTAATTTTGACTTAGTTGGTGATTTTAAAAATATTACTAATATTGATAGGGACAGTATTTCTATTGGTGCAAGGGGTGATGGTCGCGTTACTTTAACTTTCTTTGGTAATCAAACTCCTGGTATTTATAATGGTACTATTAATATAACTGGGGATATTGATGCGAATATTCCTGTTGAGATTGAAATTCTTGATAAAGATAAAATTCCTATTCAGGCTCTTCTTATTGGTATTAGTATGTCTGATAGAACTATTTATTCTGGTTCTAGGTTCACGTTTAGAACTGATCTTACTAATATGTTATCTGATAGGGAGTATCCTGTTAATGTTCTCTTTAGCATTCAAGATATTTCTGGTGAGGAAACTATTTGGACTCAGTCTGCGAATGTTTTCTTGAAGACTACTGTTTCTTTGCTTAGAAACGTTGAGTTGCCTAATAATTTACCTCCTGGTGAGTATGTTATTCGTGTAACTGCGAATTATTTAGATTTGAGTTCTAGTTCGAGTCATGTTTTCACTGTTAGTTTGCCATTTCACCAATATACTTTGTTTTGGGGTGTGCGGGTTTGGCATGCTATTCTTGGAAGTTTGTTGCTCTTTGGTATTATTATTGGAATAATAGTTTTTAAGAAAAGGATGGAGGCTAAAAAGAAGTATCATTTAAAAGTTGAATATTCTGAGTTGCCTAAGCCTGGGCCTCGTAGTGCTTTTGTTGGTAAGATTGCTGAGACTGAAAAGAAGTCTTATATGAATCTTGAAAATTTTAAAACTCACACAATCGTAGCTGGTAGTACTGGTGGTGGTAAGAGTTTTTCCGCTCAAGTTATTATTGAAGAAATGTTAATGAAGGATGTTGCTGTTATTGTTTTTGATCCTACTGCTCAATGGACTGGTATGCTTCGTAAGCTTACAAATAAAGGTTTGATGGGTTTGTATCCGAGTTTTGGTATGAAGCCTAAAGATGCGCGTCCTTTTGTTGGTAACATTCGTCAAATTGATAATGCTCGTGAGTTAATTGATATTCGTAAATATATGAAGCCGGGTGAGATTCAGGTATTTGCGGTTCACAAGCTTGATCCTAAAGATATTGATATCTTCGTAGCAAACACTGTGCGAGAGGTGTTTCATGCTAATTTTGATGAGTCTGAGCCTTTAAGGCTTTGTTTGGTTTACGATGAGGTTCACAGGTTGTTGCCTAAGTTTGGTGGTAGTGGTGAGGGTTTCTTGCAAATTGAGCGTGCTTGTCGTGAGTTTAGGAAGTGGGGTATTGGTGTTATGCTTATATCTCAGGTACTCGCGGATTTCGTTGGTCAAATTAAAGCTAACATTAACACAGAAATTCAGATGAGAACTAGGGACGAGGGAGATCTTGATCGTATTAAAACTAAGTATGGCGCGGATGTTCTTCAAAGCTTAGTTAAGGCAAGTATTGGTACTGGTATGGTTCAAAACTCTGCTTACAATAGAGGTCGGCCTTATTTTACTACTTTCAGGCCTATCTTGCACTCTGTTGCTCGTTTGAGTGATGATGAAATTTCTCAGTATAATGAGTATAACAAAAAAATTGATCAGATGACTTATGAAATGGAACAATTAGAAGAGGAAGGTCAGGATGTTTTTGATTTAAAGTTAGAGCTTAAATTAGCACTTGATAAAGTCAAGGCTGGTAATTTTAACATGGTTAAAATTTACATTGAGGGTCTTGAACCTAGGTTAAAGAAATTGTGGGATAAGATTGGTAAAGAACCTAAGATTCTAAAGCCTAAAATGGTTTCTAAAGAAGAGTTGGAAAAAGATTTGAAAAAGGCGCAAAGTGAGCGTGATAAGTTTGATAAAGAAAATAAAAAAGAAGAAAGTGGTGGAGATTCTAAAGAAGAGAGTCCTTCTGAGAAATTTAAAAAAGATGTTCCTCCTGATAAAATCTTAAAGCTTAACAATGACATGTTAGTTGTAACTCCTAGTAGTTTGTATTCTGAAATTGAAGCCATGAAAGACTCTGATTTTGAATTTCATGTTAATGATAAAAAGAATGATTTCGCTGATTGGTTTAAAAACGCTGTCGGCGACATTGAATTAGGCGAGCATTTAGCTAATACTAAGGATAGAAAAGAAATTCTTGATTTGCTTGATAAGCGTGGCAAGGGTGAAAAACTGCCTCCTTTAGAAAAAAAAGAGTCTGAAGACAAAAAAGAAGAAACCGACGAAAACGAACCAGAAAACACTGAAAAAGAAAAAGAAACACAAGAAAGTGCTGAAACAAAAAACAAAAAAGACGATAATGACGACAAACAAGAAAAAGAAACCGACGAAAACGAACCAGAAAACACCGAAAAAGAAACACAAGAAAACAAACAAGAAGCAACCGACGAAAACAAACAAGAAAGCGCTGAAAAAGAAACACAAGGAAACGCTGAAGCAGAAAACAAAGAACAAGAAAACGAAAAAAATGAAAGCAATGAAAAAGAAGATCCTGTAAAAAAAGAAAGCAGTGATAGCGAAGACGTTATTAAAAAAGAATCTGCTGCTTCATCTGATGAATCTGTTGAAAAAAAGAATCAAGAAGAGGATGAAGAAGAGCAATTCGATGATGAAACTTCTTCTAAGGTTTCCTCTGCTTTTGAAAAAATTGCGCCTGATGATAAAACATTCTTGCTTGAGACTGGATTAAAATTGCATAGTATAAAAGATCTTTATAATTTATTAGATAAAATTTCTGACGATATTTTTTATAAGCACGTAACTTCTGAGAAAAACGACTTTGCAAATTGGGTAGAGCACGTGTTTGATGAAAAAGAATTAGCTGAGAAAATTCGTCATGCGAAAGATAGGGCAGCTATAAAAGAGGTGCTTAGAAATGGTTAGTCCAGATAAATATTTTTATTTTAGTAATGGTGAAGTTCTCAGAGATTTAAGCGAATTGAAAGAAGAATTAGAAAAAAATGTTAAGGGAATTAATCTTCATAATTTTCAAAGACATGTTACTGACACTAATAATGATTATGCGAATTGGGTTAGAGGCTTTTTTGGAAAAGAAGATTTGGCTAACTCTTTTTCGAAAAAAAGTTCTCCTGAGGATTTATTAAGTATTCTTAATGAGCATTTGAATGGAAAGAAAAAGAAAAAAAAGATTAGTTTTAGAAAAAAAAATAAAACTGATATTAGTAAGCCTCATGAAAATAAAAGAAAAAAAGAAAAAAATTATCTAAAGAATCTGTTTAAAAGAAATAAAAAAGAATCTGATGAAAATATATCAAATGATGTGGCTTCTCTTGATGAAAATAATTCAGAGAATAAAACAGAAGTTGATGTAAATAAAACTAAAAAGGAAGATGTCGAAAATTCTAATGACAGTGATGCTTCTAATAATGTTTCTGAAAAAATAGAACAGCCTTCTTCAACAAATGATAGTTTGAATAAAGACTCCTCTACTGAAAAAGATTTTGAGACCTCAGCTCCTGCTTCATTATCTGAGCGTAGTGAGCAACTTTTAGAAAAAACAAAGAAAATGAAGCAAAATACTTATTTAAACGAGGAAGTTTTAAAGGCTAATGTTTCTGATATTAATGAGAGGTATGAATCTCTTTATTCTTTGATATCTGCGAAAAGGAGGAGAGGTATTGATATGCTTATTCCTTTTATGAAGCTTAAATTGATTAAGCCTAAGATTCATTTCTTAGAAGTTGATAATTCTTTTGAGGCAAGAGACAAAGTTAAAAACTTGTTAGACGAGGTTGAGGAGGAAATTGCTAGTGCTGAGCAATTTGTTGAGCTTGACATAAAAAAAGAAGTTTTGGAAAAGGCTAATGTTAATGGAGATGTCATTAAAAAAAATAAATTAAAAAATTGAGAGGATGAAGTATGGGTTTGTTTAAGAAAAAAGTTAGTGATGAGGAATTAATTAAAAAAAATATTGAGGCGCAGCAGCAAGAGCTTGAAGAAAAAGAGGCTGCTAATAATAAAAAGGAAGATGATCTTGGCGATTCGAAGTTGGGCGTTGAGGTTACTAAAATTAAGGCTCAGCTTGAGGGTTTAAACGAACAGCGTCAGGCGACTAATGAGCGTTTTTCTCGTATTAGTGAGGAGATTGGTGAGATTCGCGGCATGATTATGGATACTAACAAAAGTGTTGGTAACATTGAGGCGTCTGCAACTAAGGCGATTGACTTAGTTGAAAGCGTGAAGCCTGATAAATTAATGCTTGAAGTTAGAAAGCAAGATTCTAAAATTGAGAGCGTTAAAGCTGGCGTTGAGAGTTCTGAATCTTTAATGTCTGATATGATGAAAGAAGTTAAAGAGATGCGTAAGAAAATGGATTTTTATAAGGGTATTGAACAAGTTACTAAGCTCAATGAAGAAATTAAAGATGAGCTTATTCAAATTAAAAAAATTGAGGGTGAGATTGATAGGCATAGTAACAAAGTTGAAACTATTTATGTAGAGGTTGAAAAGAAGTTTACTGAGTTTGATAAGTTCAATGATTCTGTTAAGGATTTGAAGCGTTCTTTTGAAAAAATTCAGGGCGACTTTGATAAAATGAAAGTTAAGTTGGAAGATAAGACTGATAAAAAAGAGCTTTTGAAATTTATCAATAAGTTTAATGATTTTGAAAAGCACACCACTAAGATTATTGATTTGATGGATAAGCGTTCTAAATCAACTAATGAGGATGTTAAGAAAAATATGTCTTTGTTAAAAAAAGAGATTAAGTCAAAATTAGATTCGGCGATTAGGCAGTTAAATTTGAAAGTTGAAGATGTAGGTGGTGAAAGTGTTGTATCTTCAAAAGATGATACTTCTGCATCAAAGGAAGATAGTTCCGCATCAAAGCCTGATGAGCAAGACAAAAGTGTTGATAAGGAGAAAACTGTGGAGGAGAAAAAAGGTTTTTTTAAAAAATTGTTTAAAAAGAAATAGTGTTTTTTAAGATGTTGAAGAAAGGGTGGTTAGGAGTACTTTGTAGTTTCGTCCTAGTTCTTACTCTTTTTTTATTTTTTGTCCCTATATCTGGGTTTGCTGATTTTGAGTTTTCTGATATAGATCTTATTGCTCGAGAAAAAGTTGTGTCTGGGGAGGATGTTATTTTTATTGATACTGAGCCTGAGCTTTTAGGTGATGATTTTGATTATTTGTCTTTGAGTGTTGAGACTAGTTCTCAAGTATATAATTATATTGGTGTTCCTGAGTTTCCTGTTAAGTTTAATTTGATTGAGCCTGATAGGTATGTTATAAAATTGTTTGATAAAACTGCTGATATTGTTATTAGTGAGGTTGTTGTTGATACGCGTGAGTTTGATGATGAGTTTGTTGAGGGTGAGGACGTTGATGATTTTTTATCTGAGTTAAAAGTTGATGGTTCAAAAGATTCTTTTATTAATAATCCTGGTGGTTTAATTGTTGAAAATCATGCGAATGTTAAAAGGCCTGTTAGGTTCGAAGAGGTTGGCACTTTTAGGGGTCGTGGTTTGTCCTTGGATCGTCCTATTAACGCGGTTGAAAATATTTTGTTTAGGGGCTTGCGTGATACTGCTCCTCCTCGGCTTGGTATTGAAGATATCACGCATCCTATAAGTATTCGTGGCAGAGATAGTGTTAAAAGTTATGCAATTGATCCTACGACTGTTGATTTTGATGAGGCTACTGTTTCCGTGGTTGCTGAGGGTACTACTTTGTATATTTGTAAAGAGTATAATTTTTCTACTCAGGAGTGTTTTGGTGATTTGCAAAAAAAACGTGATATTACTCCTGGCGAGGTTTACACTTTCACTCTAACTCCTGAGGATCCTTTATTTGTTGAGGTCGATGATGATCTTGATTGTGGTTTTGTAATTGACACTACAGGTTCTGGTGGCACTCTTAGTGATAGTGTTGTCTGTGAGCATACTATTCAGGTTCCTCAAAACGCTGTTTCTTTTTTCTTAGAGGAAATAACTTATGTTGTTGATGCTGATTTTGATAGTGCGGGTCCTGTTAGTATAACTAGTAGTTCTCAGAGTGGTTATTTTGATAATGATGATGTTCTTGGTAATGGTAATGAAATCCTTGTTGGTTCATCAAGTGTTACTACGCCTTCAACTCTTACTTGGACTAATAGTGATATTGATGAAACCGGCAGTCAATCATTTAATGAGGATAATTGTGATAATTGGCCTGATTATTGTACTTATTATATTCATCTTGAAGGAGATGTTACTTATAATGCTCCTGGTAATCAGAACAGGTTTATTTATTTTAGTTTGATTTTAAATGAGGTTGAGACTACTATTAATTATACTGAGCCTGGCGATTTTGCTGTTGTATTGGAAAGTCCTAATAATAATTTTATTACTCGTGCAGACCCAGATCAATTATTTGAGTTTGTTCCAAATAGTGAATCTACTTTAATTGAGAGTTGTTCTCTTTATACTAGTGAGGGTGGTTGGAGTTCTAAAAATTCTACTAGTAATGTCGTTGAGGGTTCTGTTAATTCTTTGAGTGCTTCGTTTAGTGATGAGGGTTCTTATTCTTGGAACGTTTTATGTGAAGATGAGAACTCCGATGTTGCGTGGGGGATTAATAATAGGACGATTCATATTGATAGAACTCCTCCTAGTATTTCTCTTGTAAGTCCTATTGATAATTTTGTTGAAACTGATTCTAGTGTTGTTTCTTTTGCTTTTGAGGTTAGTGATGATTCCCCCATTAGTAATTGTTCTCTTTTAGTAAATGATAGCGTGGTTAACACTTTGTATGATGTTCCTCGTGATGAGGAAGTTATTATTAGCAGTGTTTTTAGTAATAATGTTTTTAATTGGAATATTATGTGTTATGATGTTGCAGGTAATGATGCGGTTAGTGATACTAGGTCTTTAACTGTTGATGTGCCTCCTGTTATTTATGAGGGTTTGTGGTTTGAGACTGCTACAGGTGATTGTTCTACTTTTCCGTGTGAGATTGGTTTAGCGCAAGAAACTGATGGTGATGAAGATAGTATTTCGGGTTCTGTTTCATCTGGTCAAACAGTAACCATAGTTGAGGCCACAAGTCCTTTTATGAGTTCTAATGGTGCAGAGATTAGTGGCGGTTCTAGTGTTGATTTTAGTACTTATTTTTCTGCAGGCGATAATCGTTTAACGCCTTCTTGGCAATTATATAAGCGGTCTGATAGTGGCGATAATACTTTGATTTGTTCTGAGGAGAGTACTAGTGCTAGTAGTGATAATAGTGCGAATATTGGTTCTTGTTCTATTCCTAGCGATATTAGGCTTGAGAGTACGGATTCTCTGTTTTATGTTATTCGTATTGAAAATGATCATCCTAATCAAGCGAGGAGTTTTAATCATTTAGTTGATCATCCTGAAAGTTTTGTTGATGTTCTTGGTTTTACTCAAATTGGTAGTCTTAGTGCTTTTTTGAATCAGCCTAATGAGTCTTTGAGTGTTGGTCAGGGTGGTTCTTTTGATTTGGTTTGTGATGTGGCGTGTGAGCAAGGTTCTTGTTTGGATGTTGATGTTTACGCGCAGGTTCGCAGTGGTGGTTCTTGGAGCGATGTTGGTACATCAGGTGTTGTTGTTCTTGGCTCTGAGCAAAGTAATCCTGAGTTTGCAGGTGATGTTTTTAATTCTACTGTGCCTGTAACTATTTCACTTGAGGGTGGAACTCCTGGTGTTGTTGATGTTCGTTGTTTGGTCGAGTCAAAGTATTCTTCTGCTGTTAGTGATTTTGAGGAAGTTATTGTTGCGACTACTGAGCCTCCTGTTATTAGTCTTGATTTCCCTGAGAATAATTCTTGGGTGAATGATGAGCCTATTGATTTTTTGTATACTCCTCAAACTTTTTCAACTCTTGATTATTGTGAGTTATACGTTGATGGTTCTCTTGAGGACACTGATACGTCTCCTAGTGCTAATTCTCAGAACTCTTTTAGTGTCTCTGGCTTAAGTGAGAATAGTTATAATTGGAGTGTTACATGTGTTGATATAGGTGGCCTTGTTGGTGAGTCTAATGTTTCTTTTTTTGATGTTGATAGAACTCCTCCATACGAGTTAAACATTTTCAGCCCTCAAATCCCTGAGGATACTCTGACTCAGTCTTGGGTTAATTTTGAGTGGATTGTTCGTGATGCTAGGTCTTCTGAGATGACTTGTAATATTTTTGTTGATGATGTTCTAACTGAGAGTGTTACTTCATTTAATGATACTGTGTCTAATGTTACAGTTGAGGGTTTTGATATTGGTAATTATACTTGGAGAATTGAGTGTGAAGACTTGGCAGGCAATGTTAATGTTAGTGATACTTTTAATCTTAGTATTGTTGATGTTCCTCCTGTTGTTGAATTGGTGAGTCCTGAAAATTTTACCGGCGTCAATACAAGCCCAGTCGCTTTAGAGTATGTTCCGTTTGATGGTTTTGGTTTGCAGCAATGTTCTCTTTTCATAAATGATACTCTTGAGGAAACTGATACAGGGGTTGTTCCTAATGAAGTTAATTCTTTTTCTTTTAATGCCTTGGAAGAGGCTTATTCTTGGCGCGTTGAGTGTTTAGATTCAAATGATAATACTGGTATTAGTGATACGTGGGTTTTCTTTGGTGATTTTACTCCACCGACTATTGAGCTTCACAGCCCTGTTAATGATGCTTATTTCCCAGATTCTAGTGTTTTGTTTTCTTATACTGGTTTTGATAATTGGGACCCTCTAACTTGTACTGTTAATTTTAATGATGAGCCTCTTTTTAGCTCTAACACTACGAGCGGTGTTACTGTTTCAGAAACTGTTAGTGGTTTGCCTGATGGTTTTCATGATTGGAATGTTATGTGTGTTGATATTGGTGGTAATGTTAATGTTAGTGAGACTCGTGATTTTACTATTAATGAAAGCCCTACTATTAATTTAGATTCTCCTCTTATTGGGTCTCATTTAAATGATTTAGTTATTAATTTGTCTTATTTTGCGTTTGATAATGATGGTTTTGATTTTTGTGAGTTGTATTTAAACGATGAATTTGAGATGAGTAATTCATCTAATGTTTCAAGTGGTGAGCTTTCTAGTTTCTTGGTTCCTGATTTAGATGAAGGGTTGTATGATTGGAGTGTTTTGTGTCAGGATTCAGGTATGTTTTCTAATGTTAATGTGAGCGATACTTGGAGTTTCGTCGTTGATAGGACGCCTCCTAGTTTATCTCTTTTAGATCCTTTAGATGCGCAAGTTGTTGAAACGTCATCTTATGATTTTAGGTTTAATGTTATTGATGAATTCTCAAGTAATATGTCTTGTGATGTTTTCTTGGATGATGAATTAGTTGAATCTTTAATTGTTGAAAACAACTCTGAGGTAGCTGTAGAGATTGGTGGTTTTTTTACTGGTTCATATAATTGGAGTGTTGCTTGTAGTGATGAAGCTGGGAACATTAATGTTAGTGATACTATTAACTTCGAGGTTTTATTGCCTCCGAAAGTTACTCTTGTAAGTCCTGCGAATAATACTGGTAGTGATTCTCAGGATACTGAGTTTAGTTTTATTCCAAGCGAGGGTAGTGGGGAATTCCCTGTTTGTTCTTTGATATTAAATAATGATGTTGTTGATACTATTAGTGATGCTCCTCTTGGAGAGGTTAGTACTTTTTTAGTTGAGAACATGGATGATGGTGCTTATGGGTGGAACGTTCAGTGCACAGATACTAATGATATGACTGGTTCTGCTGATGATTCTTGGATTTATTATGTTGATACTGAGCCTCCTTACGAAATTTTAATGTTTAATCCGTTAAATGAAACAGTTGAAATTTTTAATAATGTCACGTTTAGTTTTTTAGCTAGGGACGAGGTTAGTCCTGAGATGTATTGTGATGTTATTTTAACTGAGTATGAGCCTGTTGTTGATACTTATTCGCTTACACCAGACAGTTTGCTTGTTGAAAATAATACTGTTCATAATTTTAGTTATTTGTTGCCTGATGGGAATTATTCTTGGAGTGTTTTTTGTTCTGACATCGCAGGCTTATATAATCAGTCAGAGGAGTTTTTCTTTGAGGTTGATGCGCCTCCTAATGTTACATTAGTTAGTCCTGAAAATTATTCTTGGTTTAATACTGATAGTGTAACTTTGACTTATTTGCCTGAGGATGATTTTGGTATTTCTCAATGTGAATTAATAATTAATGATGAAGTAATTGAATCTACGAGTTCTGTTTTAAATAAGAATTTGAACACTTTTGAGCTTGATGATTTAGATGAGGGTGAGTATAATTGGACTGTTGCGTGTACTGATCTTGATAATAATGTTTTTGCGCCTGAGCCTTTTTCTTTTTATGTTGATTTATTAGCTCCTGAAGTTGAACTTCATAATCCTTTGCAAGATGAATTATTAGATGAGAGTCCGATTGTTTTTAATTGGACTGTTACTGATTTGTTGAGTCCTGTTTTGTATTGTGATCTTAACATAAACGGCGAGGTTGAAAGTGAGAACATTCAGGTTTTAAACGGTGTGCCGTATCAAGAATCTGTTTTTGGTTTGAGCGAGGATAATCATACGTGGAGTGTGACTTGTCGTGATCTCGCAGGAAACGTTGATGAGAGTGAGACTCGTGATTTTAGTGTTTTTATTCCTCCTGAAATTACGTTGATTAGTCCTGATGATAATCTTTGGACTAATGTAACTAATCAGGAATTTGTCTATCGCGTATTTGATGATACCGGTGTTGAGCAGTGTTCTTTGTTTATTAATGACGAACTGAACCAAACTGATACTTCTGTTTTAAATGACGCTCAGAATTCTTTCTTTGTAAATAACATGGAAGGCATTTATAGTTGGAGAGTTGAGTGTATTGATACTACTGTTTTGAATGTTCTTGGAGTTTCTAATACGAGGACTTTAAATGTTGACTTGGTTCCTCCTAGTGTTTCCTTTGTTACAGAGAATGATACTTGGTTTAATGATTCGCCCATTTTAGAATTTATTTTAGAAGATGATTTGGCGAACGTTATTGATTACGAGGTTTATGTGAATGGTTCTTTGGAAGATAGTGGTTCTGGTAATAATGGCGTTGTAACGTCATCTGAGCTCTCTGGTTTAACTGATGGTTCTTATGAAGTCTTCGTTATCGCAGAGGATTTGGCTGGTAATGTTAATATTAGTGAAACCTTGATTATTAATATTGATACTGTTCCGCCAGTTGTTAATTTAAATTATCCTGTTAATGATTCTGAGGTTTTTAGTAGTGATGTGAATCTTAGTTTTACTGCTACTGATAACATAGCTGATCCTTTAGTGTGTGATGTAACTCTAAACAACGATCTTGTTAGAGAGGATTTGTCTGTTTCTAATGGCGTTGAGGAAATTGTTGAGTTAACTGGTTTGATTGGTGGTCTTTATGTTTGGAATGTGACTTGTTTTGATTTCGCAGGGAATCCTGGTGTGAGCGATACATGGGAGTTCTTTGTTCCTATTCCTGATTTGAGCGTTAATAACACTGAGATTTATTTCAATGAGACTAATCCGCGTGAGGGAGAATTAATTAATGTGACTGCTACTATTAGGAACATTGGGGAGGGTTTAGCTGAGGATTTTGATGTTGAGTTTTGGGCTAATGAGGTCGATGTTGTTGGTAATCAAATAGGCGATACTATTAATGTTGATTCTTTAGGTGAGGGCTCTGCTATTAATGTTTCTACATCGTTTAATGTTCCTATTGGTTCCACTGAAATCTTTGCAGTGGTAAATCCTGATCAGAGAGTTGTTGAAAGTGATTATGATAACAACATTGCTTCTCGTAATATTAGCGTAGAGTTTTGGCATTACGCTCTTGGTACTACTGATGATTCTCTTCGCGTAACGGATGCATCTCTTGGTTTGTTGTTTGATTGGAATGTTGATAATTCTACTGGTAGTAATATTTATGTTACGGATTTTGATTCTCAGATTTCGTGGACTACTCTTCAAGCGCTTGGAAAAGATGTAAATGATAATGTGCGTATGGAGGATTTTGTGTTGCTTGATAACGCGCTTGGTGCTGATGAGTTTGGTGATTCTATTAATAATACTTATACTAGGAATGGCGAGATTTTAAGTGGTGTGACTTTTGAAATTTTTGGTCAAACCATTGAGGATGTTCCTGTTGTAAATAGTACTACGTCTGATAATTTTAAGACTGGTATTTTGTGGGATCATTCTGAGTCTTCTCAGTATTCGGGTTCTGAGAACGTTGTTTTCATAACTCAGGTTAATAAAGATCAAGTTGGTTATCAGGGCGGTATTAATGATTTTGAAATTAGGGTTCCTGCCACTCTTCGTGAGTATCAAGGTCCTGATTTGGAGAGGGTTATTTTTTATACGGAGATAAAATAATATGTTTGAAAAAAAAATTGGGGGATGTGTGAAAATTTTTTTGTTATTAGTTGTATCTCTTTTATTTTTGTCTGCAACGACTAGTTTTGTTAGTGGTTTAATTGCAACTTATGATCCTAGTAGTACTATTTTAGATGGTTGGGGCTCTACTGGTTCTTTGGGTCATGAAGAAATCATTGATTCTGCTCGTTTTCCTGACAGTCCTAGTACTAGTAGTTTTGTTGACTCTAGAATGGGAGATGGTGTTTCGTCTGAGTTTGGTTTTCCTGAAGTTGTTGAAGAATTTGTTGAAAATATCACTCTTTGGGTTTATGCAAGTACTGGTAATACTGCTGAGTTTACTTTTTATTTAAGGCAAGGTTCAAATAATGTATGTAGTGAATTCGTTCCTGGTAGTTCTGGTCTTGGTTGGTTTAGTTGTACTTGGGATAGTCCTTCTGGTTCTCTTGATGATTTGCGTCTTTATTTAGGGACGGTTGAGAGAGCTAGTGGTGGTCAGCCTACGAATGCTTTGGTTTATGCGTCTTATTTAGAGGTTGATACTGGTCCTCTTCCTCCTGTTGTTTCTCTTTTATCGCCAGAGGTTGATGATGTTATTTTAACATCTCCTGCGAGTCTTGATTTCGTTGTGATTGATGATTTTTATTCTAGTATTAGTTCTTGTTCTTTGTTTGGTAATTTTAGTGGTTCTTGGGATTTTGTTGATGAGTTGGTTGATGTTGGTAATGATACTGTTTCATCTTTTTCTATCTCTGAGAATGATGGTTATTATTCTTGGAATGTTCTCTGTGAGAATGATTTTGGTAGGTCATCTTTTGGTGAGGATAATTTTTCTTTTTTTATGAATTCTGAGCCCCCTATCTTTGAGGGTGCTACGTTAAATGAAACTGTTATTAATCAAAGTGAGACTATTAGGTTTAATGTTTCTATAACTGATTATTTTGGTGTTGATTATGCTAATGTTACAATTAAGTATCCTTCTGGCGTTGAGGAAGTTTTCTTGCTTGATCGTGATGGTGATGAATTCTTTTTGGATTTTTCTGATACGATGAGTAGTGGTACGTACGAAGTTGTTAGTATTTATGCGGAGGATAATCTTGGTAAGAGCGGTGTTTTTTATCCTGATTTGAGTTTTGTTGTTGAAAAGGTTGTTCCTGATGATTTTGATTTGCTTAGTCCTGTTGATGGTTTTGAATCAAAAAACTTATCTCCGTTATTTTCGTGGGAGCCTACTAGCGAGGATTTTTTTGGTAATTATACTTTGTTTGTTTCTTTGAATAGTGATTTGTCTGATCCTTTATTTGTTGAGTCTTCGTTTGATGTTTTTGAGACTGGATTGTTTTTATCTTCTAATCTTGGTTTTGATGAGACTTATTTTTGGGGCGTGTCAGCGTACAATGTTTTTGGTAATGTTGTTAATAGTTCTGTTTTTATGTATACTACTGATAACACGCCTCCTAGTGTTTCTTTGAGTACTGCTGATTTTTTTATTAGTAATTATTCTTTTTTTGAATTTGAATTCTCTGTGTTTGATGATAATACTTTAGATGTTTGTTATTTGTATACTAATTCTTCTAATTCTTGGAGCGTTATTAATTCTTCTGATACAATTAGTGAGGGTTCTAATTTTTTATCTGGTCAGTTAGTTGAGGGTTTTAATTTGTGGAATGTTGAGTGTTTTGATTTGGCAGGTAATAGTGCTTTTGCATCGGATAATAGGACTTTGGTTGTTGATTTGTCTCCTCCTGTTATTGATTTGGTTTCTCCTGTGGATGGTTACTTGTTTAATGAGTCTAATCTTGTTTTTTTTAATTATAGTGTTTTTGATTCTTACTCTGATGTTGAGTCTTGTTCTCTTTTAATTAATGGTAGTGTTGAGCGTACTTCTTTTGATGTCTTTGAGGGTTTTAATTCTTTTGAGAGGTTTTTGTCTGATGGTATTTATTCTTGGCAGGTTTCTTGTGTTGACTCTTCTAATTGGGTTGGTTTTTCTGATGTTTATTCTCTTGAAGTTGAGGCTTTAGAAGTTGATCCTCCTGTTATTTCTCTTTTAAATCCTGACGATAATGTTTTTTTGAATTCTTCTACTATTTTCTTTGAGTTAGTTGTTGAGAGCGCTGTTGGTATTGATAATTGTTCTTTATTTGTTGATGATTCGCTTAATGAAACTGTTGAGGATGTTGATACTTTTTCTTCTTTTAATTTTAGTATTGGTGGTTTTGATGGTTCTCATTCTTGGCGGGTTGAGTGTGTTGATGATTCTTTGGATAATCAGGTTGGTGTATCTGATACTAGGACTTTTTTTGTTGACTTGGTTGATCCAGTTGTTGATTTAATATCTCCTGTTAATGATTCTTGGTATACTTCTAATGTTGTTGATTTTGTTTTTATTCCGCTTGATGATAATTTAGATTATTGTTCTCTTTATACTAATGAGTCTGGTTCTTTTGATGTGGTTGATAGCTTATTAAATCCTGTTAGTGGTTCTCAAAATATTATTTCTAGAAGTTTAGATGATGGTGTGTTTTCTTGGAGTGTTAGGTGTTTTGATCTTAGTGGTAGGTCTTCTTTCGCTGAGACTTTTTCTGTTTTAGTTGACACTACACCTCCTAAGTATTTTGATATTAATACTTCTTTTCTAAGTCCTACTAATTTTAGTGAGGGTAAAGTTCATAATTTTAGTATTTCTTGGTTTGATAATTTTGGTGTTGATTCTGTTTTATTTGAGCATAATTTTTCAGGTGAGTTTGTTAATGAGACAATTCTTGGAAGTGATGTTTATTGGTTTGCAACAAAATTAAATGCTAGTAGTTATAGTTTTAGGTGGCATGCAAATGACTCTGCTGGTAATAGTAATGTTACTGATTTTTTTGATTATGATGTTTTGAGGGGTTTGCCTGATATTAATTTGTATCTTAATAGTACTAGTGATAATTTGTCTGTTGTTGAGGGTTCTTTTGTAAATATTTCAGGAGAAGTTTTAGATCCTTTGGATGGAGAGTTTTCTTTATTAATTGACGGGAGTGTTGTTCTTTTAGAAAATGGTTCTTTTAGTTTAGATTATTTTTTTGCTGAGCCTGGGTCTTATAATGTTTCTTTAGTTTTTAATGAGACTGATAATTTTTTGGGGCGGCGTATTAGTTTTTTTGTTGATGTTATTGATGTAACTCCTCCTGTTGTTAGTTTAGAGTATCCTTTAAACAATACTCAGATCAGCGCAGGACCTAGATATTTTGGTTTTTCTGTGAGTGATTCCAGTCCTATTGATCATTGTGCTTTTTTTGTTGATGGTTCTTTAGTTGATAATGTTAGTGGTGTTCCTCGTGATTTTGTTGAAGAATTTTATTTGAGTATTGATGAGGGTTTTTATGTGTGGCGTGTTGAGTGTGTTGATTCTTTTGGTAATCTTGGTGTTAGTGATTCTTGGTCTTTTGAAGTTCTTGATTTGAGTGATTTGTTTGTTAATTTGTCTGTTGGTGATGAATTTGAGCAGGGAGCTCTTATTAATTTTAATGTTAGTGTTTTTGATTTGCTTGGAGATTATCTGTCTGCTAGTGTTGATTCTTTTGCTATTTCGGGTAATAGTAGTGTGCCTTGGTGGAATTCTTCTTGGGTTTCTCGTCAAAACATTGTTTTAAATGAGACTCTTGGCGAGGACATTATTGAAGGTATTGCAAGTATTAATGTTAGCTCTCCTGGAGTTGTTTGTGATGAGGTTCGTGTAGTTAATCATGAAAGTGTTGATTCTGAGGAAGTTTTGTTTTTGGTTAATAATTCTGGTAGTGGTTGGTGTGAGGTTTTATTTGAAGTTAGTGTTCCTAGTAATTCTTTTAGCTCAGATTATTTTGTGTATTATAATAATTCTGATGCGAGTGCCCCATCTGATGCTTTGGATTTGTTTGATAGTGTTTTGTTTAATGCGCATGATTTTGATGAGGATGGTAATGTTCAAAATCCTCAAAATGTTCTTGGTAAAAATGATGATACCTTTGCGAGGTTAGAGGCTGTGGGTGGAGGTCCTAGCACTATTTCTGTTCTCGGATCAGGGTTTGTTGATTTCATTCCTCTTGGATCTGCAGAAGAAGTTTTTGTTCGTTATAGGTACGCTGTTCCTAATGCTAATAATTTTGTTGGTTGGTATCTTAGTTATAATGTTGAGGGTTCTGGTTTTGTTAATTCTTTTTCAGGTGTTAATGCTGTTAGTAAAACAACAAGCCCTTGGGATGATATCACAGGGGAGTTTTCATCTCTTTCGTGGAATGTTTTAAACAGCACTGTTTTGAGAGGGACTATGCAAAAAGATGGTGGGGGAGGTCATACGACTGTTGATGTTTTTTGGTTTGAATTGAATGTTTCTTATAAAAAGGATGTTGTTGTAACTGATACTGCTCTTTTAGGTGAGGAGTTGCTTGTTGGTACTTTTTCTCGTGATGCGTCGTCTTCTGGTTTTCTTAGTTTTAATTGGAGCACGCAAGATTTAGGGGTTGGTGATTATTCTTTGGTTGTTAGTGCTAGTAGGAGTGGTTTTGATTCTGCGAAGAATTTTTCTTTTATCTCTTTAGTTCCTGATGTTACTCCTCCAAGTGTTGAGTTGTTGAGTCCTTTAAATGGTTCTCTTCAAGACAGGGGCGTTGTTAATTTTTCATTTAGTGTATTTGATCATAATTTAGAATCGTGTTCTCTTTACTTAGGTGATGAGAGTAATTTGTCTTTGAATGTTTCTAGTAGTAATGTTTCTAATGGATTGAATTCTTTTGAAGTTGAGCTTGATTATGGAAAGTACGTTTGGAATGTTTGGTGTAATGATTCTTTTGGTAATTTTGATTTTGCTGATGAGAATTTTTCTTTTGATGTTTTTGTGCCAAGGCCTGTTGTTAGTAGTGATTTGTATGAGAATGATTCTTTTGTTATCTCGTGGGATTTAGTTGAAGGGGCGGATTCTTATAATGTTTATGTAGCGAATAGTTTTGATAATTTTTCTGACGAGGTTAATTTTTCTGTCTCTGAGTCTTTTTTTGAGTATAATGTTTCTGGTTTAAGTGATGTTTTTTTTAAGATAACTTCTGAATCTAATGGTTTTGAATCTTTTAATAGTAGTTTTGCTGGTGTTTCATCTCATACTCTAAAAGAGGGTTTTAATATGGTTAGTGTTCCTTTTTATTTATCTGAGTATGAATTATTTGATGGGTATAATGATGGTTTGAGGTTTTTTTCTGATTGTTTGGTTGCGATTTGGGAGTTTGATTCTTCTTCTAATTCTTTTTTGAGGGTTGATTTGGTTGATGGTGTTTTTGTTCCAAGTGAGGGAAGTGAGAGTTTTGTTGAATTTGATCCTATGAACGGTTACTTCTTTGAAGCAGATGATACGTGTAGCTTGAAGATTGGAGGTGTTGTGCCTGATAGTGATGTTTCTATTAATTTAGATGAGGGTCAAAACTTGGTTCCTTGGCTATCTTTGAAAGAAAAGTCTTTACCGCTCACTGGAAATTATGATGGTCCTGTAATTAATACTGATCCTGAGTTTTCTATATCTCATGTTAATTTTTATGATCCTGATAAGAACAGTTTTGTGTCTTCGTCTCACTTCGTTGTTAATGATGTTTCGTATGGTTGGAGTCGTGCGATTAATTTAACGCCTTTAAACTCTTATTATTTTAACTCAAAGCAAAGTAGTGTTTGGTTGCATAATCCGTTAGGTGATATTCATGAATAATAAAATTTTATTTGCATTCATGGCGTCTTTTTTATTTTTTATTTTATCTTTCGTAGTTGTTTTTGCAAATCCTGTTCCTTTAGGTGTTGATGGTTCTGTGTACAACTTAAAGGGCAGGGAATTATTTGAGAATGTTCCTGTTAATATTACTAATGTTGACACTGGCGAGGTAATTACTGCTCGTACTGGTCGTGGTAGTTCTGGTCGTTTCTCTGTTGTTTTAAATTGGAGCGTGGGTAGTCATGTAAATGTTAGTGTGTCTAATTCTTTTTTTGTTGATAGTTCAAATTTTACTCTCAGTGGTATGCATCGTAATGTTGATTTGTATTTGAATATGAGTATTGGTAATGTTGCGCCTAGTTTTATTTCTGATCCTGTAGTTGAAGCTTTAGCTGGTGAAGAATATTCTTATGAAGTTGAGGTTTTTGATTGGAATGAGGATGTTATTTCATATTCTTTGGTTGATGCGCCTAGTGGTATGTCTTTATCTGATAATGTAGTTTATTGGGTTCCTGAGAGGTATCAGTTTGGTAATCATAGCGTTGTGATTAATGCTTCTGATGGCGTGGATTATTCTTTGCAGGAGTTTTTTGTTGAGGTCTTTGTTGAAAAAGAGGATCCTCGTATTGTCTCTGAGCCTGTTACATCTGTTATGCGAGGTGATGTTTTTGAGTATGAAGTTGAGGTTTTGGATGAGGATGTTGATTTTTTGAATTATTCTGTTTTTAGAGGTCCTGAGGGTATGTTTTTTGATGGTAATGTTTTAACTTTTGAGCCTGAAAGTCATCATAGTGGGGAGTATATTATTATAATTGATGTTGAGGATTTGCTCGGTGAGGTTGTGCGGCAAATATTTTTCTTAACCGTAGATGAGCCTCGTGAGAGGTCTTCGCGTCAGAGGGTTTTTTTTAGTAATGTTTCCGCAGCGACCTCTGATAAGGATTCTTTTTCTGCATCATTTAGCGAGAAAGGTTTTGCTTTAAGGCGCGTTGAGCTTGATACTTTTAGGTCTTTATCTTTAAGTGTTAGTGAGTTTTCTCCGAGGACTGAGGGTATTAGTTCTTTGAGTACTAGGACTTATGAGTATTTTCGTGTTGATGTAAACGAATCTTTCAGTGATAGTGTTAGTTTGGTTTTCTCTGTTAGTGGTTCGTGGCTTAATGATACAGGTCTTGGTGTTGATGATATTGTCCTAGTTAGGTTTGAGGATCGTGATTGGGTTGAGTTGCCTACATCTTTTTTAAAAGAAGATGGTGGTGAGTTCTTTTTTGAGTCTATCTTTGATGGTTTGTCTTTTTTTGGTATTACTCATAGAGAAGATGTTGTTCCTGTGAGAAAGCCTATGTTGGTTCATGAAGTTAAGCCCAGTTTCTCTGTTTTTGGCAAGGTTTTGTTTTTGGATAATGGTAAGTTAGTTTCTTTTTCTGATGCTGAGATTAGTAATGTTTCTGATTCTTTATTTTTAGAAGTTGTTAATAAAAATACAGGTGATGAGTTCTTTTTGGATTTGTTAGTTTTTGATGGTTCTTTTTTTTATACGGGTGATGTTTTTGGTTCTTTGGGTGATGAGTTGAGTCTTCGTCTTTTTTATGATGATTTAATTGTGGAAGATACTTTAATTTTGGGTTCTGGTGTAAATGAGTTTGTATTCTTAATTGAAAAAGAAAATGATACTTTTTTATCTACGTACTTTATTCTTTTGTTTGTTTTGGTTGTTTTTGTTTTTATTCATTTTATTTTCAAAAAAAGATGGTTGGGTGTTGTTAGATGATTTTTAAAATTTTGAGGGGTTTTGTTGTTTTGTTTAGTCTCATTATTTGTTTCTCTGTTTTTGTTTCAACTCAGCCAATTGTTCCTTTTAATATTGATGGTTTTGTGTTTTTAGATAATGGCGTTGGGGCGCCTGATGGTGTGCCTGTTATTGTTAATAATACTTATACTGGCGAGGTTTTTTTCACTGAGGTTTCTGCGCCGAGTGTTCCTGGTTTTGAGGGTTTTTATTCTCTTGCTATAACTGCGAGTTCTGGTGATGAGGTTCTTGTTCGTGCGTTTAATGATTCTTTTTATGGTGAGACGTTTAGGGTTTTGAGTGGTTCCTCTGAGGAAATTAATGTTTCTTTAGATATTGTTAGGCCTCCTGAAGTCGTTGTTAATATATCTGAGCCTGTTGATAATTTTGAGGTTAGTTCTTATTCTGATTTTAATGTCTCTGTTGAGCTCTCATCCCTTGTTAGTGATTCTGAGAATTGTGATGTTGAGCTTTTTATTAGTAATACTGATTCTATGGATGTTAAAGGGAGTGATTCTCTTTTTGTAACTTTAATTCCTGAATCTGAAATCGTGGATGTTGTCTTTGAGTTGGAGAGTTTTGGTTTTGGTTCATCTGATTTGGAGGTTTCTGTTTTTTGTGAGAGTGATGATGTAGTGTTTGAGGGTAATAATAAAGATACAGTATTTGATGTTGAGGTTATTCCTGACACTCCTCCGAATGTTACTTTAATTGATCCTGAAAATGAGAGTGTTGAGATGGCTGATAATGAAATTGTTTTCTCTTATTTGGTTGAGGATTATTCTAGTATTGATGAGTGTCGTTTGTTTATTAATGATTCTTTAAATAAAACTGTTTTTGATGTTAGTTCTGGTGTTGTGCAAGAGTTCGTGGTTAATCTTAGTAATGGTTTTTATACTTGGTTTGTTGAGTGTGATAATCCTTTTTTGACTGGTTCATCTTCTATTTTTGATTTATTCGTTGAGGTTCATCCTCCTCAAGTTGTAAGTGTTAGTGTTCCTGATGTTGTAAATCTCAATCCTGGTTCTACTAAAGAGGTTACATGTGATGTGTTGGTTGAAGACGGCAATGGCGCGGGTGATATTTCTAGTGTTGAGGCTTTTTTTCATTTAGAAGGTATTGGTGATTTTTCTCTTGATGATAAAATTGTTTATTATGATGAGTGTGATTTAGTTAGTACTTTTGGGGATATTGGTGAGTTTAGTTGTTCTTTTGATTTGTTGCATTATGCGAGTAATGGTTCTTGGGTTTGTAATGTTACCTCGTTTGATGCTCAAGGTCTTAGTGGTTCTGGTTTTAATTTGAGTTTTGTTGATGAGCTTTATGCTATTAATTTGTCTAGTTTTAATCTTGATTATGGCGAAATTCCTGCTGGTGATGTTTCTGAGGAGGTTTCTTTGGATGTTTTTAATGTGGGTAATATGCCTGTGAGTGTTTTTGTTAGGGGTTATGGTGGTAGTGATCCTCTTGAGGGTTCTGGGTTTGCTTTGTTTTGTGATAATGATGTTGATATTCCTGTTGGTAATAGTCGTTTTTCAACTGTGGAAGGTGTTCCTTTTGAATCTAAAAGTGTTTTGTCCTCTGATTTTAGTATTATATTTGAAGATTTGGAGAAGCAATCTTCCTCTGAGTTGGTTAGTCAGAGTACTTTTTGGGAATTGCTGGCGCCTCCGTCTGAGGTAGCTGATTGTGAGGGGATGATTGTGTTTTCGGTTAATGGTTAAAAAAATAAGAATTAAAAAGGTTAAGTGATTATATTGTTATTATGAGGGGAAGGATTTTTTGGGGATTGTGTATTTTGTTTATTATTAGTTTTCTCTCTTTTGTACCTTTTGTTAGTGGCTTTGTTGATTTAGAAGATGATGTTTTTGATTTGGGGGTGCAAGTTGATTTTTATGTCTCTTTTAATGGTACTCGTTTAGAAATTGTTCATGATGATCGTGTTTTTAGAATGGTTGGGGACGTTCTTGGAAGTCATAGTTTTTTTCCTGAAAGCTCTGGGGATTATGTTATTAATGTTATTAATGGTTCTGATATTGTTGGTAGTGCTTCTTTTTCTGTTATCGGAGAAGATGGTTTTGCTGAGGAGTCTTTTGATGCTAGCCCAGACGATGTTGTTTTTACTGGGCGTGAGAATTATAGGATTGGTGAGGAGGTTGAGATTGATTTATCTGAGGATTTAAATGTTAATAAGTTAGTTATTAAATTTGGTGAGCGTGAGTTTTCTTTCTCTGGGACTCCTACGTTTCCTGTTAGTTTTTTCCCGTCTGAGCCTGGTGAATACTATGTTTTAGTTGAAGATGATTCAGGAGAGACTTTTGAAGGTGTTTTCTTTGTTGAGGACGTTGAATCTTCGATGGCTCCTTTTGGTGTTGTTAATTCTCGTGGTAATTTTAGGGATGTTAAAATTGATGTGTCTGAGGATGCGAGTCGAGGCGTTGGTGTTTTGTCTTCTGGTGATGTTTCTGATTTTAATATTCAGCCTCGTGGCCTGGGCGTTAGAGAAATTAAGATGCGGGGTTTTGATAATTCTCCTAATGCTCGTTTTGGGTTGGAGGAGATTCGAAATGTTCGTTTAAATGATAAAAATAGTAAGATTTTATCTCTTGGTTTTGATTTTGAATTTGACGAGATTGTTTTGGTTAATGTTGCTGAGGGTTCTGAGTTGTTGATGTGTGATTCTTGGGTTTTTGAATCTCAAGAATGTGAAGGTAGTTGGAGTAAGGTCAAAGACTTGGTGCCTGGTGAGGAATATGAGCTTGTTTTGAGTAAATCTGATGATAATGCTTATGCTGAAACTGGTGTTGCGTCTATTAATTCTAAAAAATCTATTTATCAATCAGGTGATGTGGCTGAGTTAGTTGTGGTTGTTCTTGATCGTGATGGTTATTTAACTCCTGGCGCGGATGTCATTATTAATATCACTGATCCTCGTGGTGAATTCTTTGAGTATGGTCCGTCTGATATAGTTGATGCAGGTACTGGTATTTATTATTTGAATCATACAACTAGTGTTGAGGGCAGGTATGATTTGGGTGTGTCTGCTATTGGGCGGAATGTTGATGATTCTATGGTTTCTTTTTTTGTTGTGCGTGATGAGTACGAGTTTGATATTATAAGGGATACTCCTGTGACTATTGATCCTTATCAAGGTCCTTTTAAATCAAGTGTTAATGTATCTCCTAGGGTTAATATTAGTGATTATTCTTTTACAGAGGTTTTGCCTTCTAGTTTCTCTGTTGAGGATTATGGTTCCGCGGTTAAGACGCGTGATGCTGATAATATTTATTTGACTTGGAGTAATTTAAATGGTGATTTTTCTGCCTCATATAGTTTTAATTCTCCTTTTATTATTCCGTATCTTTGGGCTTTTCAAAGTTTCATTGATTATGAGAAAGAAAGTGAGGTTAAATTATTTGAAGAGGCTCGTCCTTGGTACTTGGCTATTGATCCTATTACGTATTATGATCCTACAAGCGATATAACTACTGAGTGGAGTTCTGGTTCTGGTACTTCTTACACGCAAATCAGCAAAGGTACTCGTCAGCCCAGTGCGCCTAGTACCGCTACCAGCATAGCAAGTGGGATGGGTGATGAGGAAGAGTCTGAGTTTGGTTTTTCTAGTGTTGTTGAGACAGGTGTTGAGGAGATTACTTTGTGGGTATATTCTAATACTGGTAATACTGCTGAGTTTACTTATTCTTTAAGGCAAGGCGGAACTACTGTTTGTAGTAATCTCGTTCCAGGAGGTAGTTCTACTTCTTGGTCTAGTTGTACTTGGAGTGATCCTTCTGGTTCTCTTGATGATTTGAGTGTTCATTTTGGACATGTTGAAAGAGCGAGTGGTGGTAGGCCTACTGATGCCGTTGTTTATGCGGCTTACTTGGAAGTTGATACTGGTACGCCTCCGCCAGAGGTTTCTTTGAGTGCGCCTGGTGATAATGAGATTGTTTCTAACACCCCAGTAGACTTTTCATTTAGTGCTAGTGATGAGACTTATTCTACTTTAACTTGTGATCTTTATACTAATATTACTGGTTCATGGGATATTTCTGCTACTCTCAGTGATGTAGATACTGATACGCTTACTAGTTTTAGTCTTAGTCCTAGTGATGGTGTTTATGAGTGGAACGTTAGGTGTGAGAACGAGGATGAAAGATTTGCTTTCGCTGATGATAATAGGACTGTTTTTATTAACGCTCAGCCTCCGTTAATTGAAAATGAAGCACTTAATGAAACAATCATAAGACAGAACAGGTCTGTTCGTTTTAGTGTTAGTATAACTGATAGTTTCGGTGTTGATATTGCTTCTATAACCGCGATGTATCCTGATTCTTCTGTTGTTGAGCATGAGTTAGAAAGAGATGGTGATGAATTCTTTTTTGTTTTCACAGATACTTTAGATGAGGGCATTTACAACATAACTAATATTTGGGCGAACGATACTCTTGGTCAGAGCAGTGAGAAAAGTGTTGATTTGTGGTTCGAGGTTGAAGTTGTGCCTCCCACCGAATTTGATTTGTTAAATCCTCTTAATGCTACGGAGTCTCGTGAGTTAAATCCGACTATGTCTTGGGAGGAGACTGTGACTCCTGATTTTGATAATTACACTTTAATCATTGCTGATAATCCTTCTCTTAGCAGTCCTGATTTTGTTTACTCATCTAGTAGTATTTCTCAAAGTGAGTATTCTTTAGATTTCGCGTTGGATGCTAACCGCATTTATTATTGGAAGGTTATTGCGTATGATGTATTTGGTAATTCTGTTGAGTCTAGTAGTGTTTTCAAGTACATAACTGATAGGACTGCTCCTGTTGTTAGTTTGGAAGCTCCTGTTGATAATTTTTTAACTAGTGATTCTTTGGTTTCTTTTTCATATATTCCAAGTGAGGAAAACACGCTTAGTCATTGTGAGTTGCATACAAATGAGTCTGGCGTCTTAGAAGTTGTTGATGTGGATTCTTCTCCTATTGAAGGTGTTGTTAATTCTTTTGAGCGTGAGTTGTTTGAAAATACTTTTGAGTGGGAGGTTCATTGTTTTGATGAGGCTGGTAATGATGGTATTTCTGATGCGTGGTCTTTTATTATTGATCAATCCGGCCCTGATATTTCTTTGTTCAGTCCTGATGATGGTGCTTTGATTGATGATACTAACGTTGTAACTTTCTCTGCGGGTGCGTGTTGTGATGTTTCTGGTATTGATTATTGTGAATTATTAGTTAATGGTTCTGTTAGAGAAACTAAGAGCGATATTGTTGATGAGGTTCCTTTTAATATGTCTACTTTTTTATCTAATAATTATTATGAGTGGAACGTTCGTTGTTTTGATTCTCTTGGTAACTTTGAGGTTAGTGATTCTCGTTTTTTAACTGTTGAATCTTTGGATACTGATCCTCCTGTTATTTCTCTTTTAAATCCTGAGAGTGATGAATTTTTGAATTCATCTAGTATTTTATTTGAATACTTAGTTGAGGATGCGACTGGCATTGAGAGTTGTTCTTTGTTTGTTGATGATGAGTTAGATGCTCAAAGTTTTAGTGTTGATAATTTTGAGGTTAATACTTTTTCTCTTAGTGATTTTTCTGAGGGTTTGTATAATTGGAGTGTTTCTTGCGTTGATAATAGTTCTGAGAATAATATTGGTTTTTCGAGTGTTGAGTTTTTCACTGTTGATTTGACTGACCCCGTGGTTGATTTGAACATTCCTGAGGATGGTGCTTTTTTAAATTTTGATGATGTGAATTTTGTGTACACTCCTTTTGATGAAAATCTTGATGAGTGTTTTTTGTATAGTAATGTTAGTGGTTCTTTTGAGGAAACCGCGAGTGATTCAAGTCCTGTTAGTGGTTCACAAAACGTTTTTAGTGTTAGTGTTCCTAGTGGTTCTTTTTCTTGGAATGTTTTATGTGTTGATAAAAGTTCTAGGGTGAGTTTTGCCTCTGAGAATTTTTCTTTGAGTGTTGATACTGAGGCTCCTGAATATAGCGACATCGTTGTTAGCCCGCAGTCTCCTGTTAGTTATGCTGAGAGGGTTTATTATTTTAATATTTCTTGGGAGGATAATTTTGGGGTTGATACTGTTTTACTTCAGCATAATTTCTCTGGTGAATTTGTTGAAAAAGAATTATTTTTAGTTAATGGTGTTTATAGTTTTTCAGTTGAGGATTTGGATGCTGGTCTTTATAGTTATTCTTGGTTTGCTAATGATTCTTCTGGTAATTTTAATGAGACGTCTTCTTTTTCTTATTTTGTTAATAAGTCTTTGCCAGTGTTTAGTCTTTCTTTAAATGGTGTTGAGGATGATTTGGTTATTGATGAAAATGAAGTTGTAAGCATCGCAGGAGACGTTGCTATTCCTGATGAGGGTTATTTAGAATTGTATTTGAATAATGATTTAATATCTTCTGGTAATGGTTTTGTTGAGGAAGATTTATTATTTGAGGATCCTGGTTCTTATAATGTTTCTTTGGTTTTCAATGAGACTGATAATTATTTTTATGATAATATTACTTATTCTGTTAATGTTTTAGATGTGTCTCCTCCTGTTGTTTTGCTTGAGAGTCCTGGTAATAATTCTTTAATTTCTACTGGGACGCGGAGTTTAAATTATAATGTTAATGATTCATCTCCTATTGAGAGTTGTTCTTTGTATGTTAATGGTGAATTAAATCAGGTTGATGAGGATGTTGCTAGGTTCACCTCTCAGTTTTTTTCTCTAAGCGTTGTTGAGGATGATTATTCTTGGAGGGTTGAGTGTACTGATGTATTTGATAATACTGGTGTTAGTGAGACTCGTTTTTTTACTGGTGTTGATGATGATACTATTAACATTGAAGTCTCGACTGAGGCTTCATGGGAGGTGGGCACGCCTGCGTCTATTTTGGTTAATAGTACTGATGCTTTTTTAAGTCCTCTTAATACTTTTTTTGATGCGTTCATTATTAGTGGTGAAACTGGTGTTCCTTGGTGGGATTCTGATTGGGGTAGAAGAAGAAATATTGTTATGAATGAAACTTCTGGTGTTGAGTTAGTTGATGGCGTGGCTAGTGTTAATATTACCGGTCTTGAGGGTAGCGTTGAGAGTTGTGATGAATTAAGGTTTGTTAATCATGAGTCTTTAGATCCTGTTGAGTCTTTGTTTACTGTTCATGGGGAAACGCTTGATTCTTGTTTTGTATCTTTCGCTGTTAATCTTGACGCTAACATTGTTAATTATGATTCTTATTATGTTTATTATGATAATCCTAACGCCGGCGGTCCTTCTGTTGAGCTTGATTTGGTTGAGAGTGCTTTATTTAATGCTAATGATCGTGATATTGATGATGAAGAAGGGGGTTCTTTTTCTGATTTGGATAGTATTCTTGGTAAGGATGATGATTCTTTCGCGGTAATTGAGGCTAGCGGTGGTGGTGATCGTTATGTTTTGCTTCATGGGCGTGATTTTATTGATGAAACTTTTGGGGATATTGAAAGAGTTGAGGCCAGATTTAGGTATGAGGTGCCTGAGAGCGGAGGCGCCAGTAATAGGATTTTTCATTATAGTGTTGATGATGGTGCTAGTTATACTGAGTTAAATCGTTTTTCTGGTACTATTGGTAAGACGACTTCGCAGTGGTTTGATATCACTGAGTCTTATTCTTCTCTTTCTTGGTCTGAGCTTAATAGGACTAGGCTTCAGGGAGAAGTTGTAAAGAGTGGCGGGGCTGCTACTATTACTATGTATTTGTATTGGGTTGAGTTAAATGTTACTTACATCAAAGATTCTGATGTTGATGAGGTTCTTGTCTCTGGTGAAGAAGTTCTTGTTGATTCTTTTAGTGGTGAGACTAGTGGTAGTTGTGGTTGTGATTCTTTTTCGTGGAATACTCAAGGGGTTGATTTAGGTTTGTATTCGTCTGTTGTTTTAGCGTCTGCTGAATCTTATGATGATGCGACTAGTTTTACAACTTTTGAGGTTGCACCTGATGTGACTCCTCCTAATGTTTCACTTATTAATCCTGAGGATGGTTTTGAGGCTGGTAGGGGCTTGTTTGATTTTAGTTATCGTCCTTATGATTTTAATTTGGATAACTGTACTTTGTTTTTGGGTAGTAATGGTGGTGTCTTGGAGGAAGTTGTTACTGATGTTAACGTTGTGAGTAATGAAACTAATACTTTTGAGGGTGTTCTTGTTGATATTGGTATTCATGAGTGGAACGTTGAGTGTGTTGATTCTTATGATAATGTTGGTTTTGCGGATGAGAACTTCTTGTTGAATATTTCTGCGCCTGACTTGGTTGTTCGTGATGATGATATTTGGTTTGATTATGATGAGTTAATTGAGGGTGTTGAGGTTAGTGTTTTTGCTAATGTTTCTAATGAGGGTCTTAGTGATGCTGAGGAGTCATTTAATGTTTCTTTTTATCTTGGTAATCCTGTTGAGGGAGGGGAGTTTATTAGCTCGTCTTTAGTTCCTGGGCTTGGTAGTTTGGATGTTGTAAGTGTTGGTGCTGATTTTGATTTGTCTTTTGGTTCTAATAATGTTTTTGTGGTGGTTGATCCTGAGGACGTTGTTAATGAAACTACTGTTGATAACAATGTTGCTAATAATTCTTTGTATGTTGAGCTTTATCAGTATTATTTTGGTAGTTCTAGTTCTGATATTGTTCTTGGTAAGGATGATTTGTCTATGTTCATTGAGTATCGTAATCTCTCTAGTAGAGGAGGTTTGGTTTTCTTTTCTGATGTTGATGCGTCCTTTTCTTATGGTGATTTGCAAGCGCTCACTCGGAACGTTGATGGCGGCCTTGTGAGTGGTGATTTTTCTGCGTTAGATGATGTTATGGGCACGGCGGGTCTTAGTGATTCTATTAGGAATACGTGGGGCGCGGGTTCTGAGGTGCCTGTTGAGACTCGTACTTTTAATCTTCCAAGTGGCCCTGTTAATAATGTTCCTGTTGTTGCGAGTACTGAGTATGATGATTTTGTTACTGGCATCCTTTGGGATACTAGTGATGATTCTGGTAATGAGCGTTTTGACTCTGCAGACAAAGAAACTGTTGTTTTTGTTACTGAGATTAATCCTAGTAGCGAGGGTCGTTTCGGTATTTATGACTTTGAAGTCAGGGTGCCTGCTACGCTTAGGACTTATTCTGGTAGTAATGAGAAGTTGGCTTTTTACATTGAGATAATTTAATTATGTTTTTTTTAGTATATTAGTGCTATGAGTATTCGTCTTATTTGTTCAAATCTTACTTTTTCTCTGTCTGGTTGTCTTGTGTTATCTCCTTTTGTTGTAGCGTACCATCCTTCTTCGTCTTGATTTACTTCTATAACTCTGTGTATTATTATTTTCTCTTCCGTCTCATAGCTTATTATATCTCCTTTTTGTATGTCTTCTGGATTTTTTGGTTTTATTTGTATTGCTTTTGTATCGGTGTTTATTGTTGGTATCATTGATTTTGTGTCTTCAAACATTGCAAATAAGGGATTATCAACGTTTATTATAACGCCTTCATCTATTATTGTTATGTTTTCTTCTGTAATCCTTGGTTTTGGTCCTTGTGTTCTTCCAAGGTTTAGTGCGCGTATTTGTTGCATTAGGTCTGTGTTTTGTTCCTCTATTTCGGTTATTGTTTCGTTTAATTTTTGTATTTCATCTCTCAGTTCTGTTTCTTTTTCTCTAAGTCTTATATTGTCTTCGTAGAATTTTTTTGTTATTTCTTGTTCGTCTATTACGCGGTTTTTTAGGTAGTCTGTTTGTTTTGTGTAGTATGTGTGTTGTGTTATTAGTAGTATGATTAAAATTATGTATATACTTAGCCAGATTATTGGCATGATGCTTGTTTTCTTTTTTATTAGTTTTTGTCTTTGGTTGATTAGTGTTGAGAGGTCCTGTGATTCTTTTTTTATTGTCTCTATTCTCTCATATATTTTTTTCATGTATTCTTTTTTGGTTTTCTTATTTTTTAATTCGTTAATTAGTGTTTCGTCATTGTAGTTTTCTTTTATCCATTTGATTATTTTGTTTTCTTTTTTGATTATTTTTTTGAAATCTTCATCTTTTATTTTTATTAGTTGTGTGAGTAATTCTTCGTAGTTTTGTGCTGTAACTCCTCTTATTAGTTTCAATTCTTTGTCTTTTGGAACTTTTTTTAGTAGTTTGTGGTATGTCATGGTATATTTTGTGTTTTAGTTTTGTTTTATTTTAAATCTTTTTGTTATTTTTATTATTATTTTTTTAATAAAAAGCTTTATATATTTAGTTATTATTTTTAATTGTAAAAAAGAGGGGTTTTTTTGGGTTTGTTGGATAAAAAAAGTGAGGATTCTGAAAAAGATGTTAGTTTGGATGCTCCTAAGTCTCTTCCTGATTCTTTAATTGATACTTATGGTTTGGCTAATCAAGAATCAAGTTCTGTCGCGTCTAAGGAAGCTCATCCGAGGCAGCTTCCAAAAGATCTTGCTGATAAAAAAATTTTTGTTGATAAGCTTGATAATTCATCTAGTGTTGAATTTTTTAAAGAGCATTCCTCTGAAAATAAAGATAGTGATACTTCAAACAACGATGCAATTAAGCAAAGCCATCAAGAATCACCTATCCAGAATTCGCCTAGTCAAGATAATAATGTTGGCGAGGAAGTCTCGTCTAAGAAGCTTCCGTCTTTCTTTGAGGTTTTAGAGAAAAAGCTCGGTGAGTCTGATAGTGATAAGCACATTTCATCTGATTTGGTTGATATGATGAAGCGTTATCATTCTGCTCGTTCAAGAGGGGAGCATTTCTTTTTTCACGAGCAGGATTTGGAAGATGTTTTGTATAAAAAAATGCTTAAATTAAAAGAAATTGAAGAGGAATGGTTGATTAGGGCGAGAGAGTTTAATGCTGCAAAGGAGCTTTTGGTTGAAAAAGAAGATGAGATCGGTAGGGTTTCTGAGGAGCTTAAGGCGTTAATTAGGAAGGCTGATCGTTTTAAGTTATTTAATAAAAACGTGTCTCATGATAAGGCTTTTGTTCTCGCTGATGGTAAGTTGTTGCTTTGTTTAAATGATTTGGTTCATGAGTTGCGTGGTATGTCTGATGATGTTTTTAAAAAGCATGTCTTTGAGGGTAAAAATGATTTTGCTGAGTGGGTGCTTCATGTTTTTGGTGAGGAGAAGCTCGCTCGCAAGATTAGAAGCGTTTATAGTAGAGAGGAATTACTTAATTTATTAGAAAATTATTGATAGTTTCTTTTTTATATCTTTATATGTTCTTCGTCTATTTCTTCTGTTTTGGTTAAATATTCTTCTTTTGATGTATTTTTTGTTTTTGGGCTTTCTTTCTTGAAAATTTTGATTTTTTAGGATGAAAAACCAACCCCTTTCGAAAGATTTATATATCAGTATACATATTTGTATATGAGTTTACGTGGTTTGTGCGTGATCAATAAAAAAAACCGAGAGGTGAAAAATCAAAATGAATGTCAAAATGTTTAAAATTGCAATGTTAGCAAGCCTTTTTATCATAGCTTTTGGAGGTTTGGTTTCTGCTAACGACGGGTTTAACGCGCCATTAGGTGCTGAAAACGCGACTGTTATAAGAAGTGAAACTTCTAACAC
The DNA here is from genome assembly GCA_964501945.1 of uncultured Methanosarcinales archaeon. Taxonomy (GTDB): domain Archaea; phylum Nanobdellota; class Nanobdellia; order Woesearchaeales; family 21-14-0-10-32-9; genus 21-14-0-10-32-9. Next base: position 61,974 of record CAZCTY010000001.1, on the reverse strand, counting down.
GAGCCTGTACCCTGCAGCTATGGTTCCTGCGCTAGCAGGTAATTTAACGGAGCTAAACATCACAGGTGTATCTCAGACAAAGAGCTGGCAAGGTTTCTTTGGGAACGTGTCAGGTACAATCATATTAGAAGATTCTTCTGGTATGAGGTTTTATGACTGGTCTGCGGCTGAGCCTCAAGGTCAAGTTTATGCGTCTGTAAATAACACTATTTCTTGGACTAGTGTTGGTTGTGCAGATATAGAAGATGATACTTTTAGAGGTATGTGGTATGATTATTATGGGATGCTTGATACAGACTATGATAATATTAACATAACATATCCTTATACTAGCCATCCTGAGTTTTATGTTGGTTTTACGACTGTTAATGGTTGTAGGACTACTTATACTTTTGTTGATAGTGAAAGGCAAGAAGATCCTGAGGCGGAAAGAGATTTTCCTGCTGTTTTATTAACTGATGAAAATGATGCTTTAATCTTTACATCTATAATAGAAGATAGGGCTGAAGGTGCAAGGCAAGGTAAAGATGGTTATGATGGTGGCGATTATGATTTTCAATTATTAGTTGCTGAAAATGGCCAATTCGGAAATAGCGATACAACGCCTTATTACTTTTGGGTTGAGATTTACTAAATTCTTTTTTTGTTTTTTTTATAAAAAATAAAAAATAGAGAAGAAAAAAATGGAAACGAACAAAAAAAGTAAAGGAAAATTGAAGTTATTTTTGTTTTCCTTATTATCTGTATTTTTGTTTTTTTTATTAGCTGCTCAGATAAGCGTGGCTCAGCCTACAGGGTTGGAAATTCAAAGCGGTGTGACTGAGAGTAGATCAGATGTTTCTCCTGACTCTAGAACTGATAGTGGTGGTACCATTAATACTATTTTAGTTGATGTTGTTCAGCAAAACCCTAGGTGGAAAGCATACGTGGGGAACCTTACAGGTGTTTTGACTTTAGATGATGAGTCAGGTCAATCCATTTTTAGGTGGGAGCTTGAGGACGAGGATGTGACTGGTAATGTTTTTATTAGTCGTAGTGACTCTATTAATTGGTCCGATATTGATTGTCCTACCGATATTGATATAGAAAATGAAGATTCCTCTTTAGGTTTTAGTTCTACTTCTGCTGATAGTGTTAATAGAACGTTTAGTGAGGAAACTCATCCAACGATATCTATAGGTTTAACTAATATTGATGAGAATACTTGTAGGAGTACGAGTACTTTTGTAAGTAATAATCCTCAAGATCATAACAATGCTGATTTTCCTTTGATTTTGCTTGCGAGTGGTTCTGATTTGGTTTATGCTACTCCTATCAATAAAGGAACGCAGAGTTATAATACTGGGAGTTTAGTTGATTTTCAGAGTATTGTGCCTGATCAGGTTGTTGGTACTAGTACGTATTATTTTTATGCTGAAATAGGTGCTTGATGTATTTATGAGGTTTTTATGATGAATGGATTAAAAATCAAAGGATTGGTGTTTTGTCTTGTCCTATGTTTATCTATTTTAGCTCTTTTGCCTTTTATTTCAGCGCAGCAAAATTTTGAATATGATGAAGCTGTGACTCGTGTAAATGTTACTAACGCACTCCCCGAGGTGCTCGAAGTTAATATTGATCAGGACATTGTTTTGGTTGCGGGTGATTTTAAGACTGTTTATTGTAATGCTACTATTCGTGATTGGAATGGTTGGGAAGATATAACTTCTGTTAATGGTACTTTTTATCATTCCTCATCGCATAGCGGCGCGGAAGATGATGGTAATGTCCATTATACTAATAGTAGTTGTGAGATTTATGATAATGATGGAGAATACATAGCGTATTCATCGTGTACTTTTGATGTTATTCATTATGCTAATAGTGGTGAGTGGTTTTGTAATGTAAGCGCTCAAGACTCTTGGGGTTTTAACGGCTCTTTAGAAAATGTCACAGATATAAATGAGTTGTATGCTTTAAACGTTACAGATACTGTTGATTATGGTGATGTGGCGGTTATGAGTTATAGTTTGGATGTTCCTGCTTTGATTGCTAACATTGGTAACATGGATATTAATGTTAGTGTTCTTGGTTATGGTGTTGAAGAAGGTGATGGTTTGGGTTTGGTTTGTGAGCGTGGTGATGATATTGGTGTTGAGCATCAAAGGTTTTCATCATCAAGTTCTGTTGATTGGGAAGATAAATCTCCTCTATCAGAATCTAATCAAGATATGGGTTTTACTATTCCTCAAGCAACTGATGAGACTGCTCCTAGTATTTGGGAGGTTTATTGGCAGTTATATGTTCCACCTAACCCTCAAGGAGAGTGTACTGGTACTCTAAGATTTACTGCTACGCCTTCAGCTTAGGGTTTTAGTTTTTTTATTATTTCTTTTTTTGTTTTTGCTCTTTTTATTCTTCTTGCAAGACCCCTATATTTGTATACATCGTTTATCCATTTGTAGAAGTCGTTTTTTTCTTGGTTTACATGGTGGTTAAATGTTTCTTTACTCATTGTTTTTAGTGCCTGTCTAAGTTCATTTATTGTGTCTATTCTCTCTCCTGTCTTTAAAATAAATTCTTTTCCTGCTGGCGCTTTTTTGTTGTATTTTTTTCTTATTTGTTTTAGTTTTTTTAGATATTCAAAATCGTCGAAGTCATCTTCGTAGTATATCTCCTCCATCATGTCTTTTAAATCGTGTAATACGTTGTATACATCTTCTGGTTCTTCTGGTTCTTCTGGTTGTTCTTGTGTTTTTGTTATTTGTTCTTCTTTTTGTGTTTCTTGTATCTTGTTTGCATCAGCTTCTTTTGTTGTGTATTTTGTGAGTGTTTTTGTTTCGTTTTCAGTTAGTTCTAGGTTTTTGGTTTCTTCAAGTGATGGTGGTTGTTCTAGTTCTATTTTTTGGTTTCTGCTTTGTTGTTGGTTTTGTTTAAATATTTTTTTTGGTATTATGTTTCTTAATGATAGTAGCTCGATGATAGTTGTTTCATCGTCTTTAAAGTAGTATACTGATAGTATTAGTACTGATAGTATTGCTATAATTAGAGGTATTAGGAGTGTGTGTTCTATATCTCCTCTCTCTTTTGTTGCCATAGCTGTTATTTGGTTTCTTGTCTCCTCGAGTTTTTCTTCTTTTAGTATTATTGTTTGTGTTTGACGTATGTTATCTGCGCTTATGTTCTCTGTTGCGTAATATCTTATTTTGTTTCCGTCTGCATTATCTAATCGTCTTGCTATTATTTCATCTTTTATTTTTGTTACAGATTCTACGAATTTTATTTCTTCAAATTCATCTAATTTGATATTATCTAGTAAGACTATGTTTTGTTGGTTTTCATCACTCTTTATTTTTTTTGTTATATGTGTTATTGGCTCTTCTCTATTTGCATATTTTATTTTTGCTTTTATGATTTTTACTTCTGTTGTGAATTGTGTTTGTTCTTGTATCGCGTTCTCTATGTATCTTTGTGCATCTCTGTGGCTTAGGTTAATATTTTGTGTTTCAAGATATTTTTTTATGGTCTTCTCAGCAATATCTTCTTTTAATTCTTCATCATATATTATTACATCCTCTATTATTATTTCTTGTAGTGCTTCCTCAGCTATTTTTTCTGCGTCCTCAATTAGTGGGTTTGTTATTTGTTCAAATTCTGTTTCTGTCAGTGATTTTTTCTCAAAGTCTGTTAGTTCTTCTTTTATGTTTTCTAATTTGTTTTTGGCTGTTATTATTTTTGGTAGTAAGTTTAGATCTTGTATTATTTCTGCTTTCTCGTCTGTCTTGTTTTGAAGGTTTGATTGTGTTGTCTCTAAGTTCAATATTTTGTTATCTATTTGGTTTTTTATTATATTTAGTTGTGTTTTTAGTATTGGTTTTAGTTCTTCTTCGCTCTCCTCCACCTCTCTTGTTTCTGGGATGAATGTTAGTGCTATTTCTTTTGAGAGTTCGCTCTCTCTTCCTGCTTGGTTCACCGCTGTGACTTTGTAGTAATATGCTTCGCTATGCGATACGTCTCTATCGTAAAAATATGTGTTTCGTGTTGTTTGGTAGTAATCTGTATAATCTACGCCTCCAGTTCTCTCTCGTCTATATATTCTGTATTCTTTTATATCATCTAGCTCTTCATCTAAGTATCTCCATTCTAATTTTATCCTATCTTCTTCCATTGTTCCTGTGAAGCTAGATATTGTTTTTGGTTTGTTATTATCTACGATGAATGTTTTTCCCGAGGTTATTTCATCTCCCTCCATATTTGTTTTGTCTCTTCCTTTAAATGTGAATGTTCCTATTCTTCTTTTTGTTGTCTCCTCTATTATCATGTGTCCTGTCCACCTGTTATCTCTGCCTGTTAGGGTTATTGTTCTAGGAGATGTATCGTCGTCGAAGAAATATCTAAGTTCGGGCGCTGTTATTAGGTCTTGTGATGTTATTACTTCTACTTCTATTATTCCTGCTCTTAGTGGGGATGGTGGTTCGAGGTTTATTCTCGCCGTTGGTGGCAGGTTAACTTCTAATTTGAAGTAGTCTTTACTCTCTCCTCCTGTGTTTGTTTTGCAGTTTATGTGTATTGTGTGTGTGTCTTGTTTTAGTTTTGGCGTTGTTCCTTTGTGTGCTTTGTTATCTTGTGTTTGCATTGTGTATTCTAGGTCGTTGTGTTCTTTTTTTTCTAATCCGTATTTGCATGTTGCTTCTATGTCTGTGTTTAGTGTGAATTCGTATGTTTCTTTGTCTATTGAGTCGTTATTAAGTCCTGTGATTTTTGGCGGTTTTGCAAATCTTGTTGTTGAGTTGGTTTTTGTTGTGTTATCTTCTGCTATGAATATTATGTCTTTGTATGTTTTATCCTCGTAATTAACGTCCCATGTGAACGTGAAAGGTGTTTGGTTTGTTATTTTTCCTATGTCTGGTTCTGTTTTTATTGTTACGTTAGATGAGTTGTTTTTTATATTTATTTTAAATTCTATTTTCTCTTCTGGTGTTGTTATTAATTCTGGTGTTTCTATTATTAGTGCGTTTGTTGTTTGTATTGTTATGAGTGTTAAAATTATGAAAATCCCTATTTTCAGTATCCAGTCTTGTTTATTTTTTTTCATTTTTTGTTTTTTGAATTGTTTATTTTTTGATCTTTTTCGAGTTCTTTTTTTATAGCTCTCTCTATGTACTCGTTTAATGTTAGTCCTTTTAGAATAGCAGTTATTTTAGCTTGGGTGCGTATTTCTTCGCTAAGTCTTATGTTTAGTTGCTTTTTCATCTTCTCTATTTTTTCTTCCTAGTTACCAAATTACTATAAAGATATATAAATATTTCGCTAATAAAATACTTTGTTATTTTGCTAGCAAAATAACTTTAATTACTCATATTTGTTTTTTGGCGGTTTAAATCCTCAGAAATTTGAATTTTTAGTCCGTATCTTCCTTGTTTTTGCTATCTTTTGTGTTTTCTCTCTCGTCTGGTTTTTCTTTTATCTCTTCTTTTAGTCCTTCCTGATCTATTTGTTTTTCTGTTTCTTTTATTTTTTTGAGTAGTTCTTGTTTTGATGTTTCAGCCTCATATAGTAATAAAATGTTATCTTTTAGTCCTTTTAGTTCTGGGTATTCTTCTGCGACTTTGTTAAATTGTTCGTCTTTATCCAGTATTTCTATTTGTTCTATTAGATCTTTTTCTACTTTAAATGAGTCTTTTCCCTCTGAGTACAAAGAGTAAATTTTCAACAAGTCGCCGTATATTTTTTTTAGTTCTTTTGTTTTCGATATTACATCTGAAAATTCGTTTTTGTTATTTAGTGCGTAGATTTTATTTGATATTTCTACTTCTGATTTTGTTAGGTCTTTGTTTATTAGAGTTAGTAAATATTTTAGGTGGTTGTAGTGTGTGTCTTTTAATAGCTTGACCATGGTTAATTTTTTTCTCTCTGAGTATTTGAGTATGTGTATTAGTACGTTTATGATTATGGGCGAGAGTAAAATAAAGCCCAATAATAGCCACAAGTTGTTGTAGTATACCTCTGGGCAGAGGTAGAAAAAGTAATGGTATAGGTAAACTATTATTGATAGTACCGAGATTATTATTATAGCTGTGTATATTTTGTTTTCTAGTTTGTATATTTTTATTAACTCGTCTGTTTTTTTGAGTTTTTCTTTTTTTATTTTTCTCTTTTTATGTGTTAGGTATGCTAGCGGTCCTAGTATAAGCATCGTAAATAGTATAAAAAACGTGAGTGATTCCATGCTCCAAAAAGGGAGTCTTGCTTCGCATTTTTCTATGCTTATAGGCGTCTCTACTCTTGGCGGAGTGGGTTCTGGTTCTGTTATTGTTATGTTTTCTGGTTCTTGGTATTCGCATTCTCTCTCTGTTTCTGGTTTATCATCTTCTGTTCCGCAGTCATTTTCATCTATGCATGTTCTTGTTTGTATTCCTTCTGGTTGGCAAGGACCCCAGTCTGAGCAAGTCCAAGATTCTATGCACTCCTCTTCTGGGTATTGTGTTTCAGGCTCTGGTCTTAGTGGCGGTTCTTCTGGCAATCCTAGTGTTGGATCTGAGGTTATGTCATCTACACCTGTTCCATCTCCTTCACCTTCTGGGCATTCTCCGCAATCTTCTGGGCATGTATGGCAGTTTTCGAATGTGTCGCAAAAACCATCTCCGCAAACAAGTGGCGGTGAAACTAAAATCACTTCCTCAAATGTTCCGCTCTCCCAGTTTAAATTTCCTATCGATTCGGCTGTTCCGTTTAGTAGGGTTGATGCGGGGAAGTTTCCTATTCTAAATCTTATTATCTCGTTCGGACTCGCACCACCCATCTCTTGTGTTGTGTTCTCGCTCATGCAAGACATTGTTCCAAAAAATCCTCTATGTGTTACTGTGAATCTGCCGCAATGTTCCCCATCCATGTTTAATGCGTGAATCGTTGTTCCTTGTGGTACTGGCGCATTAAATAGTCTTGCCTCGCCGTATATTTCCATGGGTACTTTTGGTTGTGCGTGTATTAGTGGTAAGAATAGTAGAAGAGCTAGCGCTATTAAGATTGTTGTCTTTGCATAGTTTTTCTTTACCAATTTATCCTCCATACCGCATCTTCTTTTACGCGTATCCAGTAGGCGCGTCCTGGTTCTATGTGTGTTAGATCCCCTTCTGTGTTGTTTTTATAGTGCATCCATTCTCCTTCTTTGTATGTGTGTATTGATGCGAAAACATTTTTTATTGAGTCTATGGCGTCTTCTGTGTTAAGTGTTGTGTTTGATGGATATCCTACTAAGTTCCATCCTTCTCTTAGTTGTATGTTTGAGATTGGAAATTGTAATCCTTCTGCCTCATATGTTCCTGACTCTTCCATGTAAATAAAATATCCTCTTGTTCTATCTATTGAGTTTGGTTTGTGTTGTGTTGTCCAGTTTGGAAGTTTTGGGTTGTAGCTCCGCCATGGTGTTTCTCTATCTTCTGCTCTAAAAAAGAATACGCTATTAAAGGTTAGTTGTGTTCCGTTTTTATCAGATAATGCTTCTTTAAACCCCCTCTCACCTGTCTCGCATGGAAATGATACCATGTTTATTCCTTGTTTTAGTTCTACTGTGCAATTTGTTGGTAATGACTCGTGTATGAATGCTCTTGTGACTGTTGTTTTTCCTGTTATCATATCTGATATGTTTGAGGGTATAAAAAAAGACATAATACCTATTAGTAATACTATGATTATGCTTATTGCGCTTATTATAACTTTTGTTTTTACCATTTTATTTTTTGCATTCTTCAAAGTCTATGTACCATTTTTTGTTTTTAGAATCGTATTTGAATATTACGTTTTGTTTTTTGTTTAGGTTTAATTCAAATAGTAGTGGTTTTGGAATTGTTGTCTCATACGAATTTCCTCTTGTATATAGCTTTCTTTTGAAGTTCACAGTAGTTACTTGTTTTTAATTATTTAAAAAGGTTTGCTTATAAATTTACTTATTTTTTTACTTATGTTTGTGTTAGAAATATTTTAAAAAAAAATAAAAAAAAGTTATAATCTATGCTTGCATCGCCTACATTTTTTTCTAAATGGAGGGTTATTTGCTTTGCAGTGTTTGCATTTCTTCTTAAATACAAACAGTAGCACTACTAAGATTATTAGTATTATTAGCACGTATACAATTATGTCTGTTGATGTGTATTTGAAATCGAAGACTCCTTCTCTAACTTTAATAAGTGAGTTTTCTCGCTCTCCATATAGTACTTTAACTCTTATTCTCTCATTAAATTGTACATCTTCCTCTTCCATTGTTGTCTCTACTGTTATTGTTCCTGATCTTCCAGGGCTTAGCCTTATTGTTTGGTCTGTTCCGAAAATAAGTGTTTCTCCATCAACTATTAAATCATGTATTTCTGCAGTTGCGTATGCATCTGTTGTTCCTATATTTCTCACTTCTATCTCAAAAGAATTTGTTCTTAGATTAAATGCGACATCCACTATTTCTATGTCTGTACCATCTATTATAGAAACTTCTGTTAGAGAAACTGATGTCTCGAGTGTTTGTTCTAATGCTCTAGGTGACTCTCCGTATATAACGCTCAAATCTAATCTTTTGTCTTCTCCTGTTAAATCTATTCTCTCACCATCTCCATCAACTAGTGGGTATATCATTGTTTTAAAGTCGTTTCCATCTATAAATTCTGGTTCCGTGCTTGGTATTTCTACTGTCGTTGATACATTATCATCCACTACTCTTATGCTTATTGGTCTAAAATACGTGGCTACTGGTGCGAAATTTCTGTACGTGACTTCTAGAGAATCTGATGCTGTGTTTACAACTGCTACTGCGATTGCCAGGTTTAAGTCATATCTTGGTATTGCGAATCTGTCTAAATCTTCTACTTGTGCTATTGCTCCTTCAGGGACTCTTGCTCCTTGTCCGAATTTTACGAACACGCTAAGTCCTGTTTGTCTTCTAATATATGTGGCTGTTCCTATTAGTTCGTTTCCTATCAGTGTTCCTACCTCGAGGTCGCTTCCTGCAATGTATTCTCTAACGTGATCTGGGACGTTTGCAAATCCTATAAATAAAACTGGATCCGCTCCATTCATTATGCTTATTTCTAAAAATTCTCCGTTTGTAAGTATTGCTTGTCTTCTTGGGTGGCCGTTTATTTCTGTGTATATTTCTTGGTATTTTTCCACTATTTCTATATTATTATCGAATCTATCTCCAGTATTAATGATTTCTGGGTCGTATTCTTCTAAGTCCTCTCTCAAACTTCTCTCAACATGCCCATATATTATTAGTTCTTCTACTTCTCTATCTCCTAACGCATTTACTATTTGATTTACATTGTTTTGGTTTGAGAATAACACATAATAGTCTCCTAGCGCCGCGAGAGGTGCTACTGATACCGCGTTGTATCCGTATGAATCATCTACTATTATGAATTTGTTTATATTTGGCAATAATTCTAGTATTTCTAGATTCGCGTTTCGCATTCGTGTCTCTTCTACGTTTTGGTATCCTTCGCTAACGAGTATGCCTTCGTAATTTGATACGAATGGATTTGCTCTGGAGCTGAAAATTTCTACGCTCTCTGATGCTGTAGGTATGCCTCCTAGAATTATTCTTGAGTGAGGTGTGCTTGTTAGAAAGTGTCCTTGTTTATTTTCTAAGCTCGCATATAAAAGTCCTGAATATACATCTCGCCAATCTTCTGAGTTCACTATTACTTGTTCTGCTCCCATTGCAAATGATGAGAGTGTTATTGCAAATATTGTTATTATTAAAAATAAGAGTTTTTTATTCAACTATACCCACCCAAAAATCATGCCTTCTTGTAAATATTTAAACTTTTCTAAAAATTAGTTGTGAATTGTGTTTTATTTCGTGTTTTTTTGTTTTATTGCTGAGTATTTGTTAATTTGTGTTTGGCTAAAGATTTATAAATAAATTTGTATTTCTTCTTATTAAAACCGACCTTGAGACTTGTTTGTTTCGAGAATGCCGCGTGAGGTAAAAAATATTCGCGGATTTCTTTTAAAGGTTAGTTTTGGAGGAGAAAATATGAGTGATGAAGCATTATTAATTCCAAACGATGAGTACTTAAAGTCTGGTATTCATATTGGGACTAAATTTAAGACTAAATACATGGATAATTTTATTTATAAGACGAGGCCGGATGGGCTTAGTGTTTTAAATGTTCAAAGGATTGATGAGCGTATTAGGCTCGCGGCTAATCTTCTTGCTAATTATGAGCCTGAGGAAATCTTGGTTGTTTGTCGTAGGGAGACTGGTTGGAAGGCTGTGAGGCTTTTCTCTGAGGTTACTGGTTCTAAGCATTTTGCTGGCAGGTATCCTCCTGGGGTTTTAACTAATCCTTCTTTGAAAAATTTCATCGAGGCTAAGGTTATTTTAGTTGCTGATTCTTGGCCTGATAAGAATGCTGTTGAGGATGCTTTGAAGATTGGTTTGCCTGTTATTGCTCTTTGTGATACTAATAATCAGACTAATAATTTAGATTTGGTTGTGCCTTGTAATAACAAAGGTAAGAAAAGTCTTGGTTTGGTTTTTTATTTGTTAGCTAAGCTTTACTCTGAGAAAAAAGGCATTGTTAAAGAAGGCGAATTTAAGTATTCTGTTGCTGATTTTTCTGACGATTAATTTTTTTAATTTTTTTAATTTTGTTTTTTTGGTAGTGTTACATAAAATGTTGTTCCTGCTCCTTCTTCGCTGTCAAGGTTTAAGGTTCCTTCGTGTTTTTTTATGAATCTTTTTGCAAGGTCTAATCCAAGACCTGTTCCTATTTCTCCTCTAAGTCCTTTTGTTGGGTTTGTTTTTGTTGTTTGTAGTAGTCTATCTTTGATTTCCTCACTCATTCCTGTTCCTGTGTCTGTTATTTTTACTGTGTACATATCTTCATTTTCTTGTGTTTCCACTGTTATTTTTCCGTTTTCTGGCGTGTATTTCATCGCGTTTGAGAGCAAATTTCTAAATGTTGTTGAGAGCATGTTTTTATCTGCTTCTATGTATGTGTTTGGTCTTATTTTATTTGAGAAGCTTATTTCATTTTGTTGTATGTAACTCGCGTTTAATTCGTATACTTCATTTATTATTGTTCTTATGTCTAGTGGTTGTGGATTATAGTTTTGCTCTCTTTGGCTTGCAAGAGACCATTCTAGTAATTGTTCTAATAATCCGTATGCTTTTTTTGATGAATCATATGCAATATTTATAAATTCTTTTCTCTCCTTCTCTGTTAAATCTTCGTATTCTTCTTTTAGTATTTGTGTGAATCCTAATATTGTATTAAATGGGCTTTTTAGGTCGTGTCCTATTATTGAAAACATTTTTTCTTTTGTCTCGTTTGCATCTTTTAGTTCTTTATAATTTTTCTTTCGTTCATTTTCTAATTCTTTTTTTTCTGTAATTTCTATTGATGATGCTAGCACTCTCTCCTCTCCATCGATGGTTGCTACATTCAAGTATACATCTTCCCAAAATATTTCGCCTGTTTTTTTTCTGTTTTTCCATTCAAATCTTTGCGGTCCTTCTCTTGTTGTTTTTTGGATTTTTTTGAGTGCTTCTTCAAAAGAATATTCTCCGTCGAGCCACATATCTTTTTTCTTAAATTCTTCTGTTGATTCGTATCCGTAGAGTTTCATCCCTGCTGGATTCGCTGATATTATATCTCCTGTATCTTTATCGTGGACTATTATTCCGACCGGTGTTGTTTCAAATAATGTTTTGAATTGTTGTTCGCTTCTTTTTAATTCTTCTTGTGCTATTTTTTTTGCTGTTATATCATTTACAACGTGTACGTAGTGTTCTTCATCGCTTCCTTGATTTACTCGTATGCTGTAGTGTTTTGATGTTCCGTTTACATCTAGTTCGTATTCTGCTCTTGCGACTTTTTTTGTTCTCTTTGCTCTGTCTATCGCTCTACTAACATCTGTAGCTGCGTGTTTTGGTAAAAATTGTGAGAATTTTTTATTTATTACTTCGTCTTCCGGTACTAAAAGTTCTTCTTTTGTTCCGTATGCTGCAAGTATTTTATTTTCTTCATCTGTAACAAATACAAGGCTTGGCGAGTTCTCTAGCGCCATGTTTTTTAGTTTTAATTCTCTTTCAAGCTCTTCTATTTTGTTTTTTAGATTCCTTGTTTCATCACTCATTTTTTAATTTAGAAGTGGTGATTTCTTTTTATTTTTTATCTTCTTTTCGGAAACCTTTTTTTTGTTCTAAAATTGCCTCGTGGTTTGTTGTTGTTTTGTCTGTTATCTCTTCTTGGCGCATCGAACTTTATTCTTTTCATATCTTTTGGTTTTTCTGCTTTTGTTATGTCAAAATCGTAATTTTGCAGTATTCTTGAAAAGTTTTGGTGGTCGAAATCTGATAAAACATTTATTACTAGGCCTTCGCTTCCTGCTCTTGCTGTTCTTCCTATTCTGTGCACGTAGTCGTTTGGATCTTTTGGTATATCATAGTTATATATGTGTGTTACATCATCTACGTGTATTCCTCTAGCTGCGACATCTGAGCATACAAGCACTTTAGATTTTCCTTCTTTGAATTTTTCTATAACTTTAGTTCTGCTTGCTTGTGTAAAACCTCCGTGCAGTGCTGATGCTTTTATATTGTTTTTTTGCAGGTTTTGTTGTACTAAGTCAGCGTTCACTCTTGTGTTGCAGAAAATCATTATTTTTTGTGATGTTTCTTTTTTGATTAAATGTATTAGTAATGATAACTTTTCTCCTCGTCTAACATCGTAGTATACTTGTGTTAGTAGTTTTGGGTCGACTTGGTTTCTCACTTTCACACTTTCTGGGTCTTTTAAGTATTTTTTTGATAACTCTTTTACTTGTGGAGGATATGTTGCTGAAAATAACAGTGTTTGTCTGTTTTTTGGGCATTTTTTTATTATATCTTCTATATCTTCTATAAAGCCCATATCAAGCATTCTATCTGCCTCATCTAAAACTAGTAGTTTTATTTTTGTCAAATCAACTGTTCCTCTTTGGATGTGATCTTTTAATCTTCCTGGTGTCGCGACCACTATTTCTGTGTATCTTAGTGTGTCTATTTGTGCGTTTATTGAAACGCCTCCATATACTGGTAGAACTTTGAGTTCTCGTCCTTTATTTAGTTCGTTTATTGATTTTGTTACTTGTTCTGCGAGTTCTCTTGTTGGGACTAGTATTAGTGTTTGTGTTCCTTTTTTTGGTGTTGTTGTCTCTATTGCTCCACATCCAAAGGCCAGTGTTTTTCCTGATCCTGTTGCGGATTCTCCTAGTACGTCTTTTCCTTCAAGTACTAATGGTATTGTTTGTGCTTGTATTTCTGTTGGCTCTTCATAGCCTAGTTTTTTTATTGATTTTCTTAGTGAATCGCTTATATTTAATTCTTCAAATCTTGTTACAACTTGTTCTTCATTCATCTTTCTTTTTCCTCTGTAAATTAATTTAAAAAAAATAAAAAAAATTTTAATATAATTTTTTTAGTAGAAATTATTTGTTTATTCTTTTTTTACGTTAACTGCTTTTGGTCCTCTATCTCCGTCTTCTACGTCGAAGGTTACTCTGTCTTCTTCTCTTATTCTCACTCCTTCGCTAAGACCTGTTTGGTGTACGAAGTAGTCTTTCTCATCGTCTCCTGTGATGAAGCCGAATCCTTTCATGTCGTTAAAAAATTTTACTTTTCCTTCCATTTTTTGTTTTTTCCTCATATTTGTTTTTAGAATCATTTTTACAAGGTTCAATTGATATTCCAAAGGGGTACTAAGAAATAAAATTGTTGTTGCAAAATGGTTCTAATATTCCTTAAGAATGAATATCTCTTTTTAAAGTTTTGTTTTTTTATGCTCAGCTAAACTTTCGAGGCCTTTTGTAACTACTTTTTAGTAAACTTTTTTAAATAGTTCGTCTCTCTATCATTATGTCTTCAGGTTTTAATGGTTCAAGCGAGTCTAGTCGTTTTAGAATTCATGAAATTAAAACTAAAGGGAATACTGGTTTAGATGTTTTTGTTAAGTATTATGATTCTCTGACTTCTGAGCAATTTGTTAAGGAAGATAAGCACCCTCATATTTGGTGTAGTGTCGAGCTTGATTTGGAGAAGTATGGTTACTCTGGTATTGATGAGTTGTTATCTGATTTAAAAGAGCGTTTTCCTATATTTGATTTTGAAGAAAAGCCTTATGGTTCTAGTAGAACTGATTCTGGTGATTATTCTGCGAGGTCTTTTTATAGTAGTCCTGGTTCTACATCTGTTGTTTGGGCTGTTGGTCCTCGTGGAACTGCGCCTAAGTTTTTTTTGGATGAAAAGTATTTGGGTTCTGAGGATAAGCAGATTTTTATTGCGAATTATCCTGATCGTTTTAGGGCTCGTACCAAGGTTTTTTTTGATGATGCTCGTGTGCTTAGGGGCAGAGATGTTTTTGAGTCTTATTTGGATGATGCTGGTTTGTCTCATAGTGGTGTGAGGGTTGTTAATAGTAAAAATAATGGTAAGTTTTTAGAGATTATGTGTGAGAAGAGTGTTTTAAAAAAGCTTGTTTTAAAGCATCCTTCTTCTTTTAGGAATTTTGTTTTTGAATCTGATTCTTTTTCAAATGAGAAGCACGCTGAAGAATTACTTCAAAATTTACTTGAACTTGAATCTTCCTTGGTTCATGTTGATAATGCTAAGGTTTTGCAGGTTAGAAGTGGCGCGTTTGATTTTGATTATAAGGTTCGTTTTTTTGGTTCTCTGAGTCCTTCTTTTTCTAGGGATTTAGATTCTTTTAATGCTTCTTATAATGGTAACATTTCTTTGAAAAAAGAAAGAGATATTGTTATTGGTAGTAGGGAGGAGTTGTTTGATCCTCTTGGTTTGAGTAGTCCTACTCAGCAATTGAGAGATTTTTTTCCAAGTCATTCTTTGTTTAATCCTGAAAGGCCTTTATCTGAGCAAGTTAATACTTCTGTTCCTGTTTTTAGTCATTATAAACGGGAAGTCAGTGAAGGAAGTTCTGAATTAGAGAGGGCGATTGATTCTGCTTTTTCTTTTTATTTGAAAAATTCTGTTGTTGTTGATTTGGAGGTTACGGGTTATAAAAAAAACAGTAAAGGTATTAGTGGTAATGTCTTTATGGGTGTTTTAGCGTCTGAGTTTGAAAATAAGATTTATATGACTCGGAAGGCTTGGCGCTTCGAGGATAATAAAGAGTTTTTTGAAAGAGAAGTGCGTAAAATTAATGACGAGGTAAGTTTAATTTTTGTTGATGATGAAATTGATTTGATTGCTGCGTTGGATCGTGATGTTTCTAAATATGAGTTTGTGATTGGTCATAACTTTGTTGAGTATGATTTTAATCATGCGAGTAAATTTAATGATTTAAAAAAAGTCAATCCTGATAATATTGATAGGATTAGGTCTTATAATACGCGTGATAAAAAAAACAGGTTATGGTCTATGCCTAAAACTAAGGTTCTTGACACTTATAAGTATGTTAAAAATAGGATTCATATTCTTGAAAATTATAAGCTATCTTCTTTTGGTGGTTTTGATAAGTCTCTTAGTTATGAGTTAATGGAGGAATATATTAATTCTGGTGATAGGTTAAAGGTTTTGGAGGTTTTAAATTATACTATCGCGGACGGCGTGGAGTCTAGTAAAGTTAGTAAGATGCTTTTGAGGAATGCTGTTTTGGAGAGTGTTGCAACATCTAAGCCTTTGTCTTCTGTTTTTTCTGTGAATCCTGTTGAGAATGTTTATGATTCTGGTAATAGGAATTATTTTATGAGGCTTAACACTCATAGGCATCGTCATGATCGGAGTTTTAATCATCATCATGATAAATTAAAGGATAGGGAGAATCCTAGTGAATTAATTCATATTTTAC
The DNA here is from genome assembly GCA_964501945.1 of uncultured Methanosarcinales archaeon. Lineage (GTDB taxonomy): Archaea > Nanobdellota > Nanobdellia > Woesearchaeales > 21-14-0-10-32-9 > 21-14-0-10-32-9. The sequence goes on along the minus strand of CAZCTY010000001.1, from coordinate 46,156 downwards.
TTGAGTCTGAGGAGCAAAATATTGGTTTGGTTGAGGGTTCTTTGATTTTTCCTAAGGCTGCTATTGAGGCATCTAGAAGTATTATTAATGGAAATCATTCTTTTAGGTTTATATATGATGAGATGCTTGTTGAGGAGAATCCTTTGCTTAAGGCTGATTTGTTGTCTAAGCTTCATTCTTTTTTGCATGTTCCTCTTGATAAGGTTAAAAACTTCATGGAGTCTGCTGGTTTGGAGTTTGGTAAGCGTTATTCTTTTGTTGATGTTTTTAGAACTCTTAATTCTTCTTTATCTGAGTCTGAGTATTATGAGCCTAATGCTTTTGGCTTTTCTGATTTTGAGCTTGCTCGGATGAATTATATTTTTTCTGCTGAGTATCGTGTGCCTCGTTTATTTGAGCGTAAGGGATCTTTTTTTTATGATTATTCTATGCTTCATGTTAATAATGTTTTTTCTGATTATGTTGAGAATATGAAAGGTGATATTATTGCTAAAACTCAGGGTTTTTATGTTTCTAATAATCCTTCTTTAGGTTTTGAGTTTGGTAATTTTCGTGGTCTTAATTTTAAAGATGATGGTTTGGTTGGTCGTTTGGGTGATTATAGGTTGTTTTTGAATAGGAGGCGTCTTAGTGAGAAAAAAGCGTCTAAGTCTTCCTCTGATCCTAATTCTCATTTGGGTAATATTCTGATTAATAACATGGTTGATTATTTCTTGGATAATGAAGGTGTTTCTCAAAGAGATATATATGAAAAATTTCATAAGGATATTTTTTCTTTGGGTAATGATTTTTTGAAGTCTAGAAGTGATTATTTGAAGGTTCTTGTGGGTTTTGATCTTTTAAAGTCTCGTGGTACTGGTTCTTTGTTCTAGTTTATATTTTCTTTTTCTTCTTGCTCGTATATTCCTGTATCTTTTATTTTAAAATTTATTTCTTTTCCTTCAGGCAGGCTTCTGTGTTTTCTAAGTATTGCTTTTTTTCCGTTATCTGTTCTTTGTAGTTCTATTAGGCATTTGCTTGCATATCTGAGTATATCTCCACCCACCATATTAATTTTGTTTTTGTCTTCGAAGTCTGCGTATACTTGGTTTGTTATGATTACTGGTATTTTGAATTTTCTTGCTGTTTGTATTAGGTTTACGAGTTGTACTCCTAGTGCTCTGTTTACTTTGTATACTTCTTTTGTGATTCCTATCTCGAGTCTGTATAGCATCGCGATGCTATCTATTATTATTAGTCCTATTTTATCTGTTACTATGTTTTTTAGTTTTTCAAATACTTTTTTTTGTTCCTCGAAGTTGGTTGGTTTTAGTACTATTATTTTTTTTAGTATTTCCTCGTAATCATCTGTTAATTGTTTTATTCTTGCTGTTGAAAAGGATCCTTCTGTGTCTACGTATATTATTTTTTTATTGTAGTTATTTACCATGCACAGTAGGCATAGGTTTGTTTTTCCTGTTCCTGGTGGTCCGTATATTGTTGTGATTACTTCGTTTTCATATCCTCCTTCAAGTAGCCAGTCAAATATGTCTGATCCTGTTGTTATTTTTGTCTCTTCTATTTTTTCATCTTTCATTTTTTTTAGAAATGTGTTTTTATTTATTTTATTTATTGAATTTTTTTTATTCAAACTTCCGGTATTGATTCGAAAAGTGTTTTTAGTCCTGTTTTAAGTGATGTTTTATCTGATATGTTGTTGTGAAGTTTTGGGTTTAGTGTCCAGTGGCTTGCTTTTTGTGGGTTTGCCATTAAAAATATTGTGTTTGTCTCTTTTATCTCTTTCCAGTTTTTTATTATCCAATCGAGGTTCTTCTTTTTATTTAGGCAAGAGATTCTTTTATTTTTTAGTTGGTCTTTTTTTATCTCATCTAAGTCATTTACGCACAAATATTCTTGTTTTGTTCCATCTTTATTCTCTACTGTGATTGTTTTTTCTTTTTTTGTTATATTTTTTATTCTTCTGTGTATTGTGTCTTTATATTTTAAATATGCCTCTGTCCACTCTATAATATTTAAGTTCATTTTCTTTTCATTATTTGTAAATTTTATGTAGGTGGTATGTGTAGGGGATTAAAAAACTTATGGTGAATATTGTTGCGTTTAGTATTGCTATTGGTATTGCTTTGTTTAATATTGTTGTAAACGCTAGGCTTATTGAGATAAAATTTATTATTGTAAAAGCTAATATTATTATCATAAAGCTTGCGTGGTGCGTGTGTGTTAATTCGTCTAAGTCTTTTAAAAATCCTTGTAAAAACATTCCAAGGCTAACTCCTAATATTATTAGGACTGTGGCGTTTAAAAAAAGGTTGTTAAATACTATTAGTGGGCTTATTAGAAAAAGCGCTCCTGCTATAAATATCATTGTTAGAAGTACTAGGATGTAGTACATTGCTTCGTGTAGTTTCTTTTTTGATGTTTTCACGTTAATCAATCATTTTTTTTATTTTATTTAAATATTTAGTTTTATGATTTTTTTTAGAAAAAAAGGCGGACAGCTTCCTGGATCTCCCACGCTTGAACGCAGTACGCACCAGGACGTTCACGTGCTTGACTTCTGTGTTCGAAATGAGAACAGGTATATCCACGTGGCTTTGACCGTCCATTACTTGGTAATATGTTCCCATTTATAAAGCTTTTTCTTGTTTTTTGTGGTTTTTTTAAAAAAAGTTATTTAAATGTGTTTGTTTTTTGTATTTTTTATGGTTGATGTTTTTGTTGTTATTCCTTGTTTTAATGAAGGGGATCATGTCTTTGATGTTGTTAGTAGTGTTAGGGAGCAGGGTTTTTCTAATATTGTCTTGGTTGATGATGGTAGTTCTGATTGTTCTTCGAGTAGAGGTGTTGAGGCTGGTGCTTTGGTTTTGAGGCACGAGGTTAATTTGGGTAAGGGTTCTGCTGTTAAGACTGGTTGTGACTTTGCTATTTCTCGTGGGGCGGATGTTATTGTTTTGATGGATTGTGATGGTCAGCACGAGGCGAGTGATATTAAGCGTTTTTTAAAAGCTCTTAGGACGTGTGATATTGTTTTTGGTTTTAGAGCGTTTGATAAGAATATGCCTTTCACGATGCGTTTTGGTAACAAATTTTTAACTTTAGTCTCGAAGTTTTTATTTGGTGTTGGTATTAAGGATACTCAGAATGGTTTTAGGTGTTTTGATGCTTCTATTTATGATAAGATTAGGTGGTTTTCTCGTGATTATGGTATGGAAAGTGAGATGATTGCGAGGGTTGCTCGTCATAATTTAAGTTATGGCGAGGTTAAAATTAGGACTATTTATCATGATTCTCATAAGGGCACTACTCCTTTGGATGGTTTTAAGGTTTTGTTTAATATGTTGCGTTTTAGGTTTTTTGAGTAAGTTTTTAATATCTGGTTGTATTTTCTTTTGTTATGGTTTTTGAAGTTTCCTCTGTTTTGCTTCATTTCTTGGTTAAAGAATTGAAAGTGCTTGAAGGCGGTAAGGTTGAAAAAATTTATCAGATTGGTAAAGATACTGTTATTTTTAGATTGTATGCTGATGGTAAAAAGTATAATTTGAGGTTTTCTCTTCCAGGTGTTGTTTGTTTAACTTCTCAAGAATTTAATGCTCCTATGTTGCCTCCTGGTTTTTGTATGTTTTTGAGGAAATATCTTAGCGGTGCTCGTCTTTTGAAATTTGAGCAGAGGGACTTTGAGAGGATTGTTTTGTTAATTTTTTCATCTAAAGGTGAAACGTACGTTTTAATTGTTGAGTTGTTTAAGCCCGGTAATCTTGTTTTGTGTAAGGAGCGTGATTCTTCTCTTGTTGTTATTAATAGTTTTTCTCGTCAGCGTTTTAAAGACAGAGTAATTCAAGCGAGGAGTGAGTATGTTTTTCCTCCTGCATTAATTAATCCTTTGGTTGTATCTCCTGATGAGCTTGTTTTATTGGTGGATAAATCTGATAGGAATCTTGTGAAGACTTTGGCTTCTCGTTTGGGTCTTGGTGGTGTTTATGCCGAGGAAATTCTTGCAAGGTGTGATTTAGATAAAGAAAAAAAGAGTATTTCATTGGATGAGGCTAAGGTTTTAGTTGGGGCTTTTGGTAATTTTTTCTCTGAGTCCCTTAGTCCTGTTAAATCAGATTCTAATGTTTATCCATTTCCTCTTTTAACTAAAAGCGGTTCTTCTATTAGTAGTATTAGTGAAGGTATTGATAGTCTATCTACTTTAGAAAAAGGCGAGGTGAAGAGTTCTGTTATTAAAAAAAAGAAGGACAAGGTTGCATCTTTAGTTGATATTCAAGAAGGTATGGTTAAAAAATTTGAGGGTGCTATTTTGGATAATCAGGAAAAAGGCGAGTTTATTTATAGTAATTATCAGGACTTCAAGGTCTTAATTGAGGAGGCTAACAATATTCGTAAAAAAGTTGGTTTGGATGGTCTTGAAAAAGAATTGAAGAAGAATCCTCGTTTTAAATCTTTAAATAAAAAAGATAAAGAAATAGTTTTAAAATTCTAAAAAAAGGAGGGTGTTCCTCTTGTAGGAAGAGGTATTAACCCTTTTGTTAAAAAAATGTTCAGGCGTCTTCTAATGCTTTCTCTGTTACAATGAATATGCACTCTGAATCTGGCAGATTCGGAGAATCAACAAGTTTTGCAACCCTTGTGTTTTTCTTTCCTCGTCTAAGGTAGATTCTGAATGTGCTATTATGACCCACGATGTGTCCTCCTATTGCCTCTGTTGGGTCTCCGAAGAACGCGTCTGGTTTTGCCATTACTTGGTTTGTTACATATACGCATAAGTTGTATTTGTCTGCGAGTAGTGCTAGTGTGTGCATGTGTTTGTTTAGTTTTTGTTGTCTGTCTGCTAGTGTTCCTCGTCCTACAAATTCTGCTCTAAAGTGTGCTGTTAGTGAGTCTACTATTACTACTTTTACATTATTTCCTTCTTTCACTAAGTCTTCCACTTTTTCTGCGAGTAACATTTGGTGGTCTGAGTTGAATGCTCTTGCGACTTTTATGTTTTGTAGTGTTTCATCAGGATCTAATCCGAATCCTTCTGCGAATTGTTTTATTCTCTCTGGTCTAAATGTATTTTCTGTGTCTATGTATACAGCGACAGCTGTTGGGTCGTCTCTCTGACAGCTTACTGCTAGTGCGTGTCCTACTTGTGTTTTTCCAGAGCCATATTGTCCGAAGCATTCTGTTATTGCGCCTGTTTCAAACCCTCCACCAAGCATCTCGTCTATGTTTTTACTTCCTGATCTTATTTTTATTACTTGATCTCTTTTATTTAGTAATTCTGTTCCTGATTGGAATCCCATGTCTAGTCCATCTCTTGCAGCTTGTATTATTTTTCTTGCAACGGCCTCGCTCACTCCTGCCGCGTCTGTTAGGTTTCCTATGCTTGCAACAGCTATGCTTAGTAAATCGTCAAATCCTGCCGCGGCTAGTTTTTCTGCTGTAGCCGCACCTACGCCTGGTAAGTCTATTACTTCTAGTTGTTTTTCTTCTTTTGTCATTTTATTTTACCTTCTAATTTTGTTCTTCTTCGTGATGTTGTTCTCCATCTGTTAAAATTAAGTATTCATATGCTTTGTTCAATACGAGTACTGCTCTTGGTAAGTCGTTTGTTCTAAGGCTGTTTGTTGTTTGCCAGTTTCCTTCTTTGTCCATGTAGCTTCTCTCAAAAGAAACTGTTTTGTATGTGGTTTCTTTTCCTTCTTGGTCTTTTCCGTGGTTTACCCATATTGTTGCAGAAACAGCTCCTGCTCTGAATTTTTTTTCAGGCAGTTTTTTTCCCATTATGTCTTTCACACTTGGTACGTTTACGCCTTCTCGTCCAGCTTCATCTAATTTTTTTTCCATTTTATATCACCCTTGCTTTCGCGTTTTATTTCATATCATCCTTCGTTATGAGCTGCTATGGCTCCAGATGACGGGTTTTAATCATTGGTAAGATGGTTTTATTTATATACTCTTCTTGCGGAAATGTCCAGTGCCTTTTTTTATTTTTTTTTATCTGCCTCAAAGTATTCTACGACTCTGTGTACTGGTCCGAGAACTGTTAGCTCACTGCTGTATAATTTGAAGTTGTTAACGTTTATTGTTATATTGTTTAATTTCATATTTTTTATTTTGTTCTCTAATTCTGCTCTATGTTTTTTGTCTATTCTTTTTATTCTTGCAAGTGTTATGTGTGGTTTGAATTCTTTTTTTATGTTAAATAGTTTTGATATTTTTCTTTGAAGTTCCATTAGTTCCTTTGATTCTTTTAGGGTGACCCAGACAAGTCTTATTTTTCCTTCTTCTGGGAACGTTGAGATTTTTTCTGTTTTTATTTTGAATGGTTTGAATTTTATTTTCTTTAATTCTTTTATTTTTTCCTCTGCGTTATTTTCTCCTAGAAAAAGAAGTGTTAAGTGCATATTATCTGGGTTCACAAATTTTAGGTCTTTAAATTCTGAGAGCTCGCTGTTTATCTTGTGCAGTTTTTGCTTTGTTTCTTCTAGAAGAGGTATTGCTAGGAAATAGCGCATATTTTATTATTGGTGTTTAGGGTTTATAAATTTAAGGTTTTGAAAAAAATAAAAAAAATAAGTTTGAATTTAGTTTTCTTCTACTAGTTTTTTGAGGTCTTCATCTGTCTCTTCTGCTATGGTTTCGTTGTTTTTGAGCACTGCCTCATAATAAGCTGATGGTTTGATGTGTACGATTTCTGTTTTGTGTATCAAAAATCTTCCATCTTTGCTTCTGCTTATTTTGTTTTTTATCAAAGGCATTTGCCTTACTTGTTCTTCTTTCTTGTTGCTAAGTCCCATTTTGGTATCACCTAAAATAATAGAATATTGAAAGTAAAATAATAGTTGTGTTTTAAAAATCGGAATTTTGCTTGTTTTAGAATATAAAATTCGAAAGTATTATTCCTGCAATGCCTGTTATTGTTCCTAGTAGTGTGCTTATTATTATTTTTGGGAGTGTTGCTTGTCTTGTTTTCATCATTGCTAAAATGGCGATGGAGCAATATATCATTATTGGAAATATTAGTAATCTCTCGTAGTTAAATAGTATTGTTCCTATCATGAATGCTCTCGCGACGTGGCCTGTAAAAAATCTGTTTTTTATTGATTTGCTTAGTTTTTTTCTCTCATCGCGTCTAAATCCTTGTCGTCTCGCGGTTCTTTTAAATCGTCTTATATTTGAGATACTTGTTCTTGTAAGCAGTATTGTTATCATTACTAGGAAAAGTCCTATTATTAGTTGGTAGAAAAGCGTGTTTTCGAAAAAGTATGTTATACTTATTATTAGTATTGTGCCTAATATTGATGATAGGAAGCTGAATAGTTTTAGTATTTGTATTATTATTTGCATTTTTTTATTTTTGCTATAAAAAATCCGCCTGTGTTTGTTTTGTGAGGCCAGAATCTTTTTGTTTTTTTTAGTTCTGGGTTTAGCTGTTTTCCATCAAACTCAGTTATGCCTTCTTTTCCTGCATTTATATTTATTTCTTGTAGTTTCATGTTTGTAAATTTTTTTGTGAGCCAGTCTATTATTAGTTCGTTTTCTTCTATTTCAAGTGAGCACGTGCTATATACTAGTATGCCTTCATCTTTTAGGCTTTTTTGTGCTGCTATTAGTAATTCTTTTTGTGCTCTTGCTTTAGATTCTAAGTCTTTTTTTGTTCTTGTTTTAAAGTAGTTTGGTTCTATGCAAAAGTTTCCTCCACACGGAGCGTCTAGTAGTATTTTGTCAAATTTTATTTTTAGATCGTCTGCGAATCTTGCATCTTTTTTAAAAATTATAGTGTTGGTCACGCTCAATCTCTCAAGGTTATTGATTAGGCTTTGTATTCTTGTTTTGTTCTCTTCTAGCGCGATTATTTTTCCTGTGTTATTCATTAGTTGTGTTATGTGTGAGCATTTTCCTCCTGGTGATGCTGCCATGTCTAGTATTGTTTCATTTGGCTTAGGGTTTAGTGCTTCTGTGCTTGCTTGACTCGCGGCATCTTGTATGTAAAAATATCCTTGTAAGTATTCTGGCGTGCTTGCAAGTGAGAAATCCGCGTCATATGTGTATCCGTTTTTTAGATATTCTATTTTTTTTAGTTTTACTTTTCTTTTTTTTAGTCTTTTAATTAAATCTTCTTCGTTTATTTTTAAAGTGTTAATTCTTATGGTTTGTTTAACTTCGACTTGTAAAGGGTCAAATATCTCTCCCATGTCTTCGTATCTTTTTAGAAAGTCCATATTTTTTAATTTAGTTTGTTTTATTTTAAAGTTTTGCTATTTAAGCAGTGTATTCTTCTAGCATTTTTTTATAAATTGGTTGTATGTGGTTACTTGTAATATTTATTTTTTCAACTTTGGATTGTTTTGCTATTTCTGTCACTAAGTTTACTAGTTCATCGTTTTTATCTGCTGAAAATGTGTCTATTTCCATTGTTTTTTCTTTGCCGTATAGTATTTTTCCTCGCACCCATGCTCTTTGTGTGTTTTGATTTGTATGAGTGTGTGATGAGTAAGAAAAACATAATTGGCCAACTCTAGGTTTCCATACTTCTATATAGTCTCTTCCGTGTGCGTAGCTTAAATTTGAAGATTCTTTTTGTATCGTCTTTTCTAATTTTTTCTTTCCGTTGCTAAAAACCATATTTCTTTCAGAAATGCCTTTTTTATTATATTATTTTTGGTTTTTTTTACTCAATAGTGGTTTTTTCGAAAGGTTTTTAATAAGCGATATTTTTTAAATATTATTTAGTTGAGGTGTTTTATGAAAGTATTGTTGCTTGGTGGTGGTGCGCAGGGTAAGGCGGCGCTTTTTGATTTGATAAAAACAACGAGTTATGATGTTGTTGTTGCTGATAATAATTTAGATATTATTACAGGGTTTGTTGAAACCTTAGGTCTTGATTCTTCTCGTATTAGTTTTGTTGAGGTTGATGCTAATAATAAAGACGATCTTCTTCCTTTATTTGAGGGTTGTGATATTGTTCTTGATTTGCTTCCTACTATTTTTAGGAAATTTATGACTGAGCTTGCAATTGAGTGTAAAACTAATATTGTTAATACTTCTTTTCACTCTCATATAAAGCATTTATTTAATGATGCTGCGGCAGCTGAAGTTATTGTTATGCCTGAGGCTGGTTTGGATCCTGGTATTGATCTTGTTTTAGCTGGGGAAGGTGTTCGTTTGTTTGATGAAGTTGAGTATTTTAGTTCTGCTTGTGGCGGGGTTCCGTCTAAGGACTTTTGTGATAATCCTCTCAATTATAAGATTAGTTGGAATTTTGAGGGTGTTTTATCTGCATATAAAAGACCTGGGGATGTAATTGAAGATTTTGAGGTTGTTAGTGTTGAGGGTGATAAAATATTTGATTTTAGTAAGGAGGTCTTTGTTGATGGTGTTGGTTTAATGGATATTTATCCTAATGGTTATACTTCTACTTATGCTGATCTTCTTGGTTTGTCTGGGAAAGTTAAAAATATGGGTCGTTATACTCTTCGTTGGCCCGGTCATTCTGATTTTTGGAAAAAAATTGTTGATCTTGGTTTAATTGATGATGAGCCTGTTTTGGGTATTAGTCCTAAGCAGTATTTTGCTAAGGTCTTGGAGCCTAAGCTTCAATACGAGGATGATGAAAAAGACTTGGTTGTTTTGAGAAACGAGTTTCGTGGCGTTATTGGTGGTGAGAGAAAAACTTTGGTTCAGACCTTGGTTGATGAGAGGGATTTGGAAACTGGTTTGATGGCTATGAATAAAACTGTGGGTTTTACTGCGAGCATCGTTACTCAGATGATTCTTAGTGGTAAAATTGTTAATAGTGGTATTTTAAGTCCTGCTGTTGATATTCCTTTTGATGATTTTATTAAAGAATTAGAAAAAAGAAAAATAAAAGTTGAGCAGAAGTTATTCTAGTTTTTCTTCCTCTGGGTCTTCGTCTTCTCCGAAGTCCTCTGAGTCTTCTTCTGATGGTTGGAATTCTTCTTCTGGCTCTTTTTCTTGTTCTCTTTGTTGTGGTCTTCTCTCTTCTCTTCTCGGTTCTGGTGCTTTAGCTTCTCCGATTGCTTCTGCGAATCCAACTTTTCGTAAAACTTTTGTGATTTTTACTCGTACGTAATCTCCTTCTTTTACATTTGGAATAAATAATACGAATCCGTCTTTTTTTGCAACGCCATCTCCTTTTTCTCCTACAGCTTCTATTTTTACATCTATTTCATCTCCCACATTCACTGGCGGAGCAAAGTTTTGTCTGTCGTTGTGTTCAAACCTAGATCTTTTTTCAAATCTTTCATTCATTTTTTTCTTTCACCTATTTGCCGATTCTACTTTTTTTATTAGAATCATGTCTTGAAAAGGTTTTCTCATTTAAAAATTTTTAGATAATAAAATAATTCTTTTTGTTAAATTCATTTTTTTATAATGTGATATTCTTCTTCTCCTATTTTTTTTCTTATTACATTTTCATATTTTTGTTCTTTGAGTGTTTCTTGGAACCATTTTCTCTCTGCGTTTATTTGGTTTTTTCCGCTTATTGTCTTTGTTGAAAAAGATATAATAATATTCTTGGATTTAATGTTTTTAAGTAATTCTTTTGATGCTCCTTTTCTTATTTGCTCTAAGCCATCTAGTGTTTTAAATAAAAAGCAAGTATCAGTATTCTCGGTTTTATTTTTTATTTCCTCATAGTTTTCTTTTTTGGTCAAGTCTAGAACTTGGGCATTTCCTTTTATTTTTGTTTTGTCTAAGAATTTTTGTATAAATTTTATCTCATCCTCGTTAATATCGGCGCAAAATGCTTCCTCGATGTTTTCTAATAATGTGTATGATAAGGGGTTTAATCCGCATCCAAGGTCTGCAAGTTTTTTTATTATTCCTATTTCTCCTTCTATTTCTTTGTATAATGTTTCGTAGTAGTTCAATCTCTCGTTTGTTGATCTGTGTGATTTTAAGAATTTTCGTGTTTCATCTGTGTGAAATGAAAAGTTTTTTTCTTTTATGTATTTTTCTTGTTTTTTATCACTTAGCTTATTTTTTTGGAATACTCCATGTAGGTTTCTTAGTTTTTTTCGTATAAATTTTTTAAATTCTGTGTATTCTTTTGATTTGAGGTTAAATTCTTTTTGTTTTAGTTTTTGATAATTTTTTGGTTCTCGCTCGGCGTATTCTTTTATTAATTCTTTTATTATATTTTTATTTATGCCTCTAAGGTCTTTTTTGTTTTGAAGTTCTTCTATTACATTTTCCATCTTAATATTCCTGCGATTCCGCCTAATCCGTCTATTTTCGCGGTTGGTTCTCTTTGTGTTATTATTATTACTTCTGCGTTTGTTGACTCTGCTGTTCTGAGTAATTTGTCTGTTTCTCTGTATTGTCCTTCATCTCTTGAGTTTTTTAAAAAGTTCTCTGATATTATTACTTTTGATGCTGCGCCTATGTTTATTTTCTCTGTTGCATCTTTTATTCCATAAAATGCTTTATCCTCACTTATTGCTCTCATTAGTTCATCTATTGTTTTTTCCTCGAGTGCTGCTCTGTCATCTTCTAGGCTTTTTCCTAGTTGCGGGCTTTTGAGTAGTTCTTTTATTGCTGTCTCTGTTACTCCTGAAACCGTGCTTGTTAGTGTTTTTTTTCGTATATCCTCTGGTAGTTCTCGCATAACGTATTCTTTCCAAAAAGCTGGGCTTCCAAGTATTAATCTCTCTGCTTTTTCTCGTTCTTTGTAGTCTTGTATTTTCTTTGAAAGTTCCTTGAAAAAGTTTCCTGTTGTGGTTGTGTTGTCTGCTTTTTTTTGTACATCTCCTTTTATCTCTGTTATTTTTTCAAAGCCTTTATTTGTGAGTGTTCCTATTATTGCCTCTTCTCGATCAAAGACTGCGAGTAGGCTTTTTTTTCGTGGTATTGTTGCTTCTTGTAGTCTTTTTACTTGGTAGTTGCTCCATGTGTTTTTATTTATATTTATAATATCGTTAATCTCTATGTTAAAAGAATGGTAGCTTCCAAGTGGTACATCGTCCGGTCCTTGTTTTATTGTGCCTAGTATTCGAAGTGAGTTATTTTCTGGTACGTATTCTGTTTTTTCGGCCTCAAGTGTTAGGTTTATTTTTTTTCTGACTACTTTAAAGTTTTCCTCACTTCCTATTTTAATTTTTCTCTCAGTTTGTCCTCTAATTATGTCTTGAGGCTCTACTATATGACTCAAGTGCCATAAATCTTCCTCTTGTGTGATTCTGAGCTTTATATCTCCTTGTTTAAAGTCCTTTTTTATGATGTCCATGACATTAGAAAAATATTAAAACTAAATAAAGTTAGTGGTTAAATGTGTATTTTTTGAAAAAGGCACTACTATTTTTGGACAAAAAAGTGTTACACTTACAAGTAAACAACATTAAAGCACGATTTTTGAATAGTAAAAAAGCAAAATATATTTAAAGTAGTAGTGAATTATACTTATTAAAAAGAGGGGAGTGTCCCTAGGGGGTATTGGAAAATGATAGTAAAAGATGAGTTTTTAAATAAGTTGAGAAGGTATTTTTCTTTGAACTTGTATGAGGTTAAAATATGGACTGCTTTGCTTTCAAGAGGTGTTAGTACGGCTGGTGAATTGTCTGATATTGCTAATGTTCCTAGGAGTAGGAGTTATGATGTTCTTGAGACTCTTGAAAAAAAGGGTTTTGTTGTTATGAAGATTGGTAAGCCTATTAAATACATAGCTGTTCCTCCTAAAGAAGTTCTTGAGCGTGTTAAGAAAAATATTAAAAGTGATGCTGATCAGCACATTAAATTGCTTGAAGAATCTAATAATACTGATTTGATTAATGAGTTGAATTCTCTTCACACGCAAGGTGTTGAGTTAGTTGAACCTGCGGATATGTCTGCTTCTTTGAAGGGTAGGCATAATTTGTATAATCATATTGATATGACTATTAGAAATGCTGAGAAAAGTATTTCTATTATGACAACATCTCAGGGTTTTCTTCGTAAAGTTGAAGGTTTAGGCCCTGTGTTTGAGCAGTTAAAAAAGCGTGGCGTTAAAGTTAAAATTGGCACTACTATGAATAAAGAAACTGAGAAGGCTGCAAAAGAGCTTAAAGGTCTTGCAGAAGTCAGGCATAGTGATGTTAATGCTCGTTTCATAGTTGTTGATGGTCGTGAGATTATTTTTATGTTAATGGACGATCAGGAGATTCATCCTACGTATGATATTGGTATTTGGATTAATTCTCCTTTCTTTTCTGCAGCTATTGATAATTTGTTTGATTTGGCTTGGAAGAGTATGAAGGAAGTTAAAATTAAAAAATAATTTCTTTTTTTCTTATTTTTTTCAGCTTTGTTGGAATGATGTTTTATGAGTGTAAATGAAATTATAGAGAGCTTGGGTGAATCTGAGAAAAAAGTACTTAGGTTTGTTAATAAAGATACTTCTTTTGAGGATTTGGTTAAGCTTAGTGGTTTGAAAGAAATTGTTGTTATGCGTAGTTTGCAGTGGTTGTCTAATAAAAAGTTGGTTGATTTAAAAAAAGTTGAAACGGAATTTTTATACTTGGGTAATAATGGTAAAAAATATGTTAAAGAAGGTTTGCCTGAATATTTATTTTTAAAAGAGTTAAGCAAAAAAAGCGTTGTTTCTAAAAAAAATATTTTAAAAGTTATATCTCAAGAAGAGCTTAATGCTTGTATTGGTTTATTAAAGAAAAATGGTTTGGTTGAGATTGAGAAAAAAGATGATTTGTTTTTTTCAATTACGCCTAGTGGGAAAAAAGCTCTTGAAAAAGATTTTTTTGGTCAGAATTTTCTTAAAACATTTCCTAGGAGTTTTGAATCTCTTAATGGTGATGAAAAAGCTTTGTTAAGTAATTTTTTGAAACGTAAAGATATTATTGTTAGGGAAAAGAAGGTTGATTGGTTTGCATCTATTACTTCTTTAGGTTCTCGTGTTGCATCTTCTAAGCTTTTAGATGTATCTTTTCATGAAAAGGTTTCTTATGATTTAATTAAAAGTGGTAAAGATGTTGAATTTAAAAAATATGATGTGGATGCTAAAGTTCCTAGTATAAGTATTGGTCGTAAGCACTTGGTTTCTGAGGCTAAAAAGTATATTAAAAGTATTTGGTTAGAGCTTGGTTTTGAGGAGATGTCTGGTAATCAGGTTCAGCCTAGTTTTTGGAATCTTGATGCTTTATTTGTTCCTCAAGATCATCCTGCAAGGGAGATGCAAGATACTTTTTACATTGATGGTTATAAAAGCGTTGATAATAAGCTTTTTGACAAGGTTAAAAAAGTTCATATTAATGGTTGTAGTAGTAATAGTCGGGGTTGGGGGGGTTCTTTTTCTCGTGAGGTCTCAGAATCTTTGATGCTTCGAACTCATACTACTGTTCTTAGTGCTTTAAAATTTGTTGATCTTAAAAAAGAAGATTTGCCAAAGAAGTTTTTTGTTGTTGATAAAAATTTTAGAAATGAGGCTCTTGATTGGAAGCATTTATTTGAGTTTCATCAAGTTGAGGGTATTGTTGTTGATCTTGATGGTAATCTTCCTAAGCTTAAAGGTTATTTAAAAGAATTTTTTGCGAAGATGGGTTTTTCTGATGTTAGAATTAGGCCTGCTCATTTTCCATACACTGAGCCTAGTGCTGAGGTTGAGGCTTTCAATCCTGTAAAAAAAGAGTGGGTTGAGATGGGTGGTGCTGGTATTATTAGGCCTGAGGTTAGTAAAACACTTCTTGGTTTTGAGTGTCCTGTTCTGGCGTGGGGTCTTGGTATGGAGCGTATTATATCTAAGTATTATGATATTGTTGATATTAGAAATATTTATAAAAATGATTTTGAGTATTTGAAAAATGTTAAGGTTTTTATTAAGTGAAGAGGTAAGTTTAAAGTGGTTAAGAAAGTGGAAAAAAATTATGAAAAGTTGAAGTATATGAATATGAATGTTAGAAAATCTAAGCGACCTATCCAGATTGCTGTTCTTGGTAGTAGTGATGTTATTTGTTCTAAGAAGGCTTATAATATGGCTTTTGAGGTTGGTGAGGAGATTGCTAAAAGAAAAGCTATTACTCTAACTGGTGGTGGTCTTGGTGTTATGGAAGCTGCTCTTAAAGGTGCTAAGAGAAAAAAAGGTTCTACTTTAGCTATTGTTCCTTGGGAGAGTATGGATAAGGTTAATGATTATGCTGATGTAGTTGTTGCTACTGGTATTGGTTGGAGTCGTAATAGTATTAATCTTAATAGTTGTGATGGTGCTATAATTGTTCAAGGTGGTGCTGGTACTTTAAATGAGGCAACTTATGGTTATATGATGAATAAACCTATTGTTTCTCTAACTCCTAGTGGTGGTATCGCTGAGGAGATTTCTGATAAGTATTTTGATGAGCGTGAAACTGATTTTGTTTATGGTGCGAAATCACCTGAGGATGCTGTGAAGCTTATTTTTAAATTAATTAAAGAAAAAGAGAGTGCTGGATCAAAGTTAAGTGAATTAGATAAAGATTTGCTTTCTCGTGAGGAAAAGCAGGATTGGAAAATCATTGTGAAAAGCACTAAGCAAAATTTGAAAAAGAAAAAATCTAATAAAAAAAGTGTTAGTAAAAAGAAAACAGCAAAAAAAGCTTCAAAGAAAAAAAGTAGTAAGAGGATGTTTGAGTAATGCCTGTAGTAAATCTTAATAAAAAGCGTGTATTAGATCTTCTTGGTGAAGATGTCAGTGATGATACTCTAAAAGATAGGATTAGTTATCTTGGTACTGATTTAGAAGAGATTAATGATAGTGAAATCGTTGTTGAAATTTTTCCTAATCGTCCTGATTTATTATCGGAGGAGGGTTTTAGTCGTGCTTTAAAATCTTTTATGGGTTTTGAAAGTGGTCTTAGAAATTACGTTGTAAAAAAAGGAGATTATGAAGTTATTGTAGATAAATCTGTATCTTCTGTTCGTCCTTTTACTGTTTGTTTGGTTGCAAAAAATTTAGATATTAATAGTGATGTTTTAAACAATATTATTAATATTCAAGAAAAGCTTCATGTAACTTATGGTCGTAATCGTAAAAAGTGTGCTATAGGTGTTTATCCTATTGAAAACATTGTTTTTCCTATTTCTTATAAGGCTTTAAATCCTAAAGATATTGTTTTTGTTCCTTTAGGTGAATCTGATTTAATGAATGGTTTTGATCTTTTAAAAAAAACAGGTGCTGGTAGGGATTATGGTTATTTGCTTGAGGGTAAAAAGAAATTTCCTGTGTTTTTAGATTCTAAAAACGAGGTTTTAAGTGTTCCTCCTATTTTAAATTCTGAAAAAACTGGTAGTGTTACTGTTAATACTAAAGATTTGTTTGTTGAATGTTCTGGTCATGATTTAGATGTTTTAAATAAGGCTTTGAATATGATTGGTGTTGCTCTTAGTGATATGGGTGGGGATATTTTTTCTGTTTGCGTAAAATATGATAATAAAAAAATTGTAACTCCTGATTTTAGTAATGATGTTATTAGTGTTAATTGTGATTATTTTAGTAAGTATTTAGGTGTTGATTTATCTGTTGATGCTGTTTCTCTTTATCTTGGCAGGATGGGTTTTGGTGTTAAAACAAAAAAAGGTGGGGAATTAGATGTTCTTATTCCTTGTTATAGGTCTGATATTCTTCATCCTGTTGATTTGGTTGAAGATGTTTGTATTGCTTTTGGTTTTGATAATGTTTTTGATGATAAAAATTATGTTTATAGTGTTGGTAAGGAATTGTTTGTTGAAAAAGTTAAAGAAAAGGTTCGTGATATTTTTGTTGGTGATGGTTTAATTGAGGTTGTTAATTATTCTTTGTTAAATTTTGATTTTCAAAAAAAGAATGGTTTAGATAATATTGTTTCTATTAAAAATCCTAATACGTCTGAATTTAATTCTATGCGTAGGTTCTTATTTCCTGTTATTTTAAAGACTTTTAAAAATAATAAGATGAATGAGTTTCCTCAAAAAATCTTTGAGTCAGGGGTTGTCTTTGAAAAAATTGATGATGGTGTTAGGGAAAATAATAATCTTTGTGTTGGTATTTGTTCCGATAGTGCTAGTTTTACTTGGGTAAAGCAAAGGTTGAATTTATTAGGTTCTTTATTTAATGTTGAATTTTCTTTAAAGAGGAAAAATTTTGATTTTTTTATTAAAGGTAGGAGTGCTAGTATATTAATTAAAAATAATGATGATTGGGTTGAGATTGGTTTTTTAGGTGAGGTAAATCTTGATGTTATTAGATTATATGGTTTGGAGCATGCTATCTCTTTATTTGAGCTTGATTTAGATTTTATTAGTAAAATGATTTCTTAAAAAAAAATTGTAGTCTCACCCTTTGATTTCCTATAGAACTTTTTTTTTCAAAAAAATGTTTTATTATTTTTTTTGGTTGATTTTTTAATTTTAATTTAATTATTAATTATTACTTGATTATTTTGTTTATTAATTTTATTTATCTTTTTTTATTTAATTAATATTATTTGATTATTATTTTATTTGTTTAATATTTAATTATTATTTGATTATTATTAAAATCAATTTATTATAGGTTTGTTTTATTTACTTATTTTTCTTTCATAATTTTATTATGTTTTTTATAATGTATTCTTTATAATATATTTTTTATTATGTATGTTTTTTATTATGTGTATTTATTAATTTAAAATGATTTTAACATCACAAAAAACCTTTTTTAAAATACATATTATAATAATTATTTAACAATATATAATATTATATTTAATAATTAAACTAATAAATAACTTGATGATTTTATTTTATTTTTTAATTAATTATATAATTATTTTATATGATTAAGTTATATATAATAATATATTATTTCTATATAGAAAATATATATTTATTATTTATATTTTATTATATATTTATAAATATGATGTTTTAAAAAGATATTTATTAGTTAAATTTAATTTTTCATATTTTTTTATTTTCTCGTCTATAAAAAAGAATTATTTTATTGTTTTTTCAATATTTTAAAATCGAATTTAAATTTTTATTTTTTTTATTATTTTGTTTTCCATAAGAAATCAAGGGGTAAGTTATAATTTTTCTAATATAACTAAGATTTTTTATTATATTGAGATCATAGCATTAATTAATATTGTTTTTTAATTCATATTTTCCAAAAGAAAAATATTTATAAAACCTGCACTTCTTCTGGAATTTATGGTTCAAAATAATTTATCTAATTTCTTTGAAAAATTTTTAAAAAAAGACAATATTTTCAAAAATAAAAAAGCCTTACAATCAACATACATACCTGGTGAAATTGATCACAGAGATGAACAAATAAATACTATTGCAAACATCTTAGCTCCTGGTTTGAAAGGAGAAAAACCTTCTAATTTATTTGTTTATGGGAAAACAGGTACGGGAAAAACTCTTGTTGCAAAATACGTAGCAGAGCAAATGGAAAATATTGCAAAAGAAAAAGGAATACCTTTACAAATTTATTATTTAAACTGTAAATTAAAAAAAATTGCTGACACTGAATATAGAATGATTGCAGAACTTGCAAGATTTTTTGGAAAAGCAGTTCCATCAACAGGTCTTCCTACAGATGAAGTATATAACATTTTTTTTCAAGCACTAGATTCTGAGGAAAAAGTTATAATTATTATAATGGATGAAGTTGATCAACTTGTAAAAAAAGCAGGTGATGAAATTATTTATAATTTAACAAGAATTAATTCCGATTTAAAAAAATCTCAACTTAGCATAATTGGTATTAGTAACGATTTAATGTTTGCAAACAATCTTGATCCAAGAG
This sequence comes from uncultured Methanosarcinales archaeon, assembly GCA_964501945.1. GTDB lineage: Archaea > Nanobdellota > Nanobdellia > Woesearchaeales > 21-14-0-10-32-9 > 21-14-0-10-32-9. The sequence goes on along the minus strand of CAZCTY010000001.1, from coordinate 27,411 downwards.
TTAAATCTTCTCTCTCTGAAGAAGAAATTGTTTTTCCTCCATATAATGCTCTGCAAATCCAAGACATTTTAAAAAAGAGAACTGATGTTTCTTTTAAAGAAGAGAGCTTGGAGGAAGGTGTTATTCAAAAGTGTGCTGCTTATGCTGCAAGGGAACATGGTGATGCTAGGCGAGCTTTAGAATTATTAAGAGTTGCAGGGGAGCTTGCTGATAGAAGAAATCAAATCGTTGTTAAAATAGAAGATATTGATGCTGCTGAAGATAAAATAGAGAGGGATAGAATTACTGACATGGTTAAAACTCACCCTAAACAATTTCAAGCAACTCTTTTCTCTATCATAAATTTAGGAAAAGACATTTCTTCTAATATTCAAACAGGGGATGTTTATGAATTGTATAAGGATGTTTGTAAAAAAACTCATCTAAGGCCTCTAACTCAAAGAAGGGTTTCTGATATAATTGCTGAATTAGATATGTTAGGTATTATTAATACTAATGTTATTAGTAAAGGAAGGTTTGGTCGTACAAGGGAGATAAACTTAAATCTTCCTAAAAACGTGGAAAGGAAAATTCATTTAATTTTAGAAGAAGAGTTAGAAATAAAGCTAGCTTAATTTTTTTTATAATTCAAGGTTTTTTATCATGGAACAAAAAATAATAGATTTAATTAATAGTAAAAATATTCTTGTAAGTCCTGATTTATTAGAAAAAGATTTTGATTTTGATTTGATAAAAGAATTATTAGACGTTAAAAAACCTGATTTTTTATCTGAAGAATTAATAAAAGATTTTATTGAAGAAAAAAAATCAAACGAATCTAATAAAGGATTTAAGTCTAAAGTTAAAATTTTAAAATCTTATGATAAAGAACCTAAAAAAAGAACTTTTCAAGATTTTGTTTTTGTTTTTAATAATAGGTTTAAAATTCTATCAAATATGTTAAAAGACAGGCAAGATCTTGATAGTGTTACTTCTATATCTAGGCTTCATACTAAAAATCAAAATGATAAAACGGCTATTATTGGCATGATTTCTGATAAGCAATTTACAAAAAATAATAATATTTTGTTGACTTTAGAAGATACTACTGGTACTTGCACTGTTATTATTAGAAAAACAGATGATGAAAAAGAATTGTTTGATGTTGCTGAGAACTTAGTTTTAGATGAAGTTATTGGTATTTATGGCACTTTTATTAATAAAGCTGTTTTTGCTGAAAAAATTATTTTTCCTGATATTCCTATTGGTAAAGAGCTTAAAAAGCAAAAAGATGAAGAGTACATGGTTATTTTAGGAGATACTCATTTTGGTTCTAATCATTTCATGGAAGAGGATTTTAAAAGATTTTTAAAATGGATTAATCAAGATCTTGGTAATACTGATCAAAAAGCTATTGCTGCAAAAGTTAAATACCTTGTTTTGACAGGTGATATAGTTGAAGGTGTTGGTATTTATCCTAATCAGGAAAATGATTTGGAGATTAAAGATATTGTAAAACAATATGAGGATGCTGCTAGTTGGCTTAGTAAAATTCCAAGCAATATTGATATTATTTTACAATCTGGTAATCATGACGCGGGTAGGTTATCTGAGCCGCAAGAAGCTCCTTTTAAAGATATGGCTAAAGCGCTTTGGGATATGCCTAACACAACTTTAATTTCTAATCCTGGTTATGTAAGAATTGGTGAAACTGACTCTTTTCCCGGGTTTGATTTATTATTATATCATGGTGGTTCTCTTATTTATTATGCTGATAACATTCCTAAAATTAGAGCTGCTGGCGGTCAAAAAAAATCAGATCAAATAATGAAGTATTTACTTCAAAAAAGGCATCTTGCACCGACTCACAAATCTACTCTTTATCTTCCAGATCCTCAAGAGGATTTTTTATTAATTGATATTATTCCTGATTTTTTTATTACAGGTCACATTCACAGATCTAGTGTTTCATCTTATAGGAATGTAACTGTTATAAATGCTTCTTGTTGGACCGAAACCACTGAAGATCAAATTAAAAGAGGTTTAGAGCCGCTGCCTGCAAGGATTCCGGTTATTAATCTTAAAAATAGGGATGTTAAATTAATAAACTTTTTATCTAAAAAGTCTAAACAAAAAGAAAAAGACGTTACTAAAGAAGTGGAGGAGTTGAAAAAATTATCTTAATAAAATGATTGCATCAGATAAAACTAAAAAATACTTTGACAGTTTAAAAAAAGACGCTTTAAAACAATATGAGTTAGCAACTCTTGCTAGAAAGAAAAATTTTGATCCTAAAGATTATGTTGAGGTTAAGTTAGCTGAGAATTTGGCTGAGCGTGTTATTGGTTTGATTTCTGCTGTTGCACCTCAATTAGCTGAGGCTGGTGCGATTGATAGGATTTTAGAGCTTGAAAAAGAATATAGTCCTCTTGATTGGCGTGTTGCTTTAAAGATTGCTCACGAAATCGCTGAGGAAAAATTTTGTTCTTTTAAAGATAGGAAAGAGGCGATTGAGGTTGGTATTCGTACAGGTTTTGCTTATGTTACTTTAGGTGTTGTTTCTGCTCCTCTTGAAGGTTTCACTTCTCTTGATATTAAGCCAAGGCTTGATGGTAAAGGTGAGTATTTTTGTTTAAATTATGCAGGTCCTGTTAGGGCTGCTGGTGGTACTGCCGCCGCGGTTTCTGTTATAATTTCTGATTATGTTAGGAACAAGCTTGGTTATGCTGTTTATGATCCTACTGATAAAGAAGTTCAGCGTTGCGCAGCGGAGTTAGAGGATTATCATGAGTATGTTACTAATTTGCAATATTTTCCATCCAAAGAAGAATCTGAGTTTCTTATGAAGAATTTGCCTGTTGAAATATCTGGTGATCCTTCTGAAAAATATGAAATTTCTAGCGCTTTATTAAAAGATTTACCTAGGATTCCTACTAATAGGTTGAGGAGTGGTTATTGTCTTATTCACAGTTCTTGTATTCCTCTAAAAGGTCCTAAGCTTTGGGCTAAAATAAAAAAGTGGAAAGAAGAGATGAGTATGGAGCATTGGGAATTTATGGATGAGTTTCTTAAAATTCAAAGTAAAAACAAGTCTAAATCATCCAAAAAAGCTGTAAGTTCGGGTTTGGCTCCTGACTTTACTTATATCTCTGATTTGGTTGGTGGTAGGCCTGTTATTGGTCATCCTCTTCGTAATGGTGGTTTAAGGTTGAGGTATGGTAGGTCTCGTGCGTCTGGTTTTTCTGGTCAAGCGGTTCATCCCGCGACGATGGTTTTATCTAACGATTTTATTGCAACAGGGACTCAGCTTAAAGTTGAGAGGCCAGGTAAGGCCGCTGCTTTTACTCCTTGTGATACTATTGAAGGTCCTATTATTAAATTAGTTAATGGTGATGTTTTTAAAATTAATAGTGAAGTTGAAGCTAGGCGTTATAAAAAAGATGTTAAAGAAATTCTTTATATGGGGGATGTTCTTATTAATTATGGTGATTTTTTTGATAGGGCGCACAAGCTTGTTCCTGTTGGTTATTGTGAGGAGATTTGGGTATTAGAATTTGAAAAAGCATTAAAAGAAAAAAATTTTTCATTAGATAAGCTAGCATCTAAATCAGACATACAATCATCTATTTTAAAAGAATTTTTGTCTAATTATCATAGAAAAAAACCTTCGTTCAATGAAGCTCTATCTTTATCTAAAAATTTAAACATTCCCCTTCATCCAGCTCATACTTATTATTGGGATTCGATTTCTAAAGAGGAATTATTATCTTTATTTAATTGGTTTGAGAAATGTAGGTTTGATGGTGATAAATTAATTTTAAGGTTTAATTCTGCTAAGCGCGCTTTAGAGCTTATTGGTGCTGCTCATAGTTTTGTTAAAAAAGAATTTGTTGTAATTGAAAAAGATGTTGCTAAAGCTCTTCATTTCTTTTTATGTGATAATGCTAATTCATCTGTTAAAGAAGATTTACACGCGGCAAGTTCTAATTCTGATTTTTTATCTAAGATGTCTGGTATTACTATAAAAGATATGTGTGGTACTTTTATTGGTGCGAGGATGGGTCGTCCTGAAAAGGCTAAGATGCGTAAATTAACTGGTAGTCCTCATGTCTTATTTCCTGTTGGTGATCAAGGTGGGCGTCTTAGAAGTTTTCAATCAGCTTTATCTTCTGGGAAAATAGTTGCTGATATTAAATTATTTCATTGTTCTTCTTGTAATCGTGATACTCCTTTTCGTGTCTGTGACTCTTGTATATCCTCATGTGTTGAAAAAGAAATAAAAGAGGAGTCTTCTTTTGAAAATAAATATCAAAAGCGTAGTGTTAATATTAAAGAAATCATGGATAATTGTAAAAAAATTATTGGTGCTAACATCGTTCCTGATTTAATTAAAGGTGTTCGTGGTTTGGCTAATAAGGAGCATGTCGCTGAGCATTTAATTAAAGGTATTTTAAGGGCTAAAAATAATATTTCTGTTAACAAAGATGGTACTGTTAGGTATGATTGTTCTGAGCTCGCTTTAACTCATTTCAAGCCTGTTGAGGCCGGTGTTAGTTTTGAAAAACTCAAAGAGCTAGGTTATGATAAAGACATTCATGGAGAAGAATTGGTTAATGATTATCAAGTTCTTGAATTAAAAGTTCAAGATGTTCTTCTTCCTTGTTGTCCTGATTCTCCTGAGGAGGGTGCTGATGAGGTTTTTTTTAATACTGCTAACTTTGTTGATGAGTGTTTGGTTAAGCTTTATGGTTTAAAGCCTTATTATAATTTAAAATCTAAAAAAGATTTAGTTGGCCATTTAACTATTGGTCTTGCACCTCATACTTCTGCTGGTATTCTTACAAGGATTGTTGGTTTTTCTAAGACGCAGGGTTTTCTAACTCATCCTTATGTTCATGCGGCTATGCGTAGGGATTGTGATGGGGATGAGGCTTGTTTGTCTTTGTTGCTTGATTCTTTTTTGAACTTCTCCCAGCTCTATCTTCCAAGTTCTCGCGGTAGTACTATGGATGCGCCTTTGGTTTTAACATCTGTTATTTTGCCCGCGGAAGTTGATGATATGATTTTTAATATGGATATTGTTGATAAGTATTCTTTAGAGTTTTATGATGCTGCTAATAATATGAAGATGCCTTTTGATGTTGATATCAAAAAAGTTTCTGATGTTATGGGAACTCCTGATCAGTATGAGAATTTTTTATTCACTCATGATACTGATAATATTAATGCAGGTGTTCTTTGTTCGTCTTATAAGTTATTACCTAGTATGTCTGATAAGGTTGAGTGTCAAATGGATGTCGCTGAGAAAATTCGCGCTGTTGATGCTGCTGATGTTGCGAGGTTGGTTATTGAAAAGCATTTCATTCGTGATACTAAAGGTAATTTAAGGAAATTTTCAACTCAAGAATTTAGGTGTGTTAATTGTAATGAGAAGTATCGTAGGCCGCCTTTGAAGGGTAAATGTTCTCAGTGTTCTGGTAAAATCATTTTTACTATTAGTCAAGGTAGTATTATTAAATATTTAGATCTTAGTATGATGCTTGGTGAAAAGTATAATATTAGTCCTTATATTAATCAAACTCTTGAGTTAACCAAGCGTAGGATCGAGGGGGTTTTTGGTAAAGAGAAAGAGAAGCAAACAGGTCTTGGTGATTGGTTATTAAAAGATGTTCCTGTTGAAGAAGAAGTTTTAGAAAATAATGATGATGAAATAACTGATGAGGAATTTGAGAAATTTTAATTTTTTTTTTTAGTTATTACAAATTCTTGTCTCAAGGTCTTGTTTTGCGTATAATATATCTTTATTTTTGTGATTTGTGTAATTAAAATATTCTCTTGGCTCTCCTTTTATATTTTTTAATTCATAGCTTCTCAGGTGGTTTTCTTTTAGATTATTTATTGCATCTTCATTAAATGTTTGTCTGGGTTTTTCTATGCTGTAATGTTTTTCTTCATCTCCAAATTTAATTTCTGGTCTCATTGCTTCTGCGAAAAATTTTCTCTCAAGTAATGGTCTTATTTCTTTATATTTGAAAAATGTTGGTTCTAATCCTTGGTAGTTTTGTGCTATTCCGTTTGCAAATGCTGAAAATGTGGTTGTTATTTGTGTTTTGCTAATCATTTCTTTTTCATATTCAGGAGTTGTTCCTTTTTTCGGTTTTAAGAAATCTTGTGTTTTTTCTGCAATCCAATTCCCTATTTCTTTGTTTAATTCATGACTTCCATATCCTATTTGTCCGTCTCTTTTTCCGTTTATGTAGTTAAATTCGTGTTTTTCTAGTATTTCTTCATATTCTTCTATTTTCTCATCTTCATTTAAAAATTCAAAGAATGCTTCATTAAAAAAATCAGTTTTGTGTTTATCTACTAGGTTTTTTACATATAATGTTAAATCTCCTATTTCTGTTATGTAATTCATTTTCTTTGTGTTTAGATTTTTGAGTAAAAGCTGTGTCTCGCTCCGCATGCCTGGCACTTAATGTAGTATATGTCTCCTTCTTTTACCATTTTTGTATCTGGCGATGTGCACTCTTTGCAGAATACGAATTCTTCTACATATGATTTTATTTTTTCATTTATTTTGCTTGCTGGGAGCTTTGTTCCAAAAACTACGGTTTGGTTTTTTAGTGTTCCTGGTGTTGCTAATTCTTTTAGAACGTATTTTAGTAGGTGTTGTGGTTTTCTTCCTATTGTGTTTGATATTTGAAAAAAGTTGCTTATAACTGTTTTATTTCCTTCTATTCTCCCTTTTACTTTTGGCACTTCAAATCTTGATGAAGTGTTTGTTTTTTCAGGGAGTGTTTCTCTTGCTTCATTAAGCATATTTTCGTAATTCATGATTTTTAACAGAAATGGTGCTTTATTTATAAATTTTCTTGCGTTCGTGTTTTTTATATTTTTTTTATTCTGTTTGTTTTTTTACTGCTTCATTTAGTTCGTCTATTTTATCTGTTTTTTCCCATGCAAATTCTTCTCTTCCAAAATGTCCGTGTACTGCTGTTTTTGCATATATTGGTGTTTTTAAATTTAGGGTTTGTATTATTCCTTGTGGTGTTAAGTCAAAAACTTCTCTTATTATTTTCTCAAAAGTGTTTTTGTTTATTTTTCCTGTGTTGAATGTATCTACGAGTACGCTTGTTGGTTCTTTTACGCCTATCGCGTAGCTTATTTGTACTTCGCATCTCTCGCATAGGTTTGCTGCGACTAGGTTTTTTGCTATATATCTTGCCATGTATGCTGCGCTTCTATCTACTTTTGATGGGTCTTTTCCTGAGAATGCTCCGCCTCCGTGTCTTCCCATTCCGCCGTATGTGTCTACTATTATTTTTCTTCCTGTAAGTCCAGCGTCTCCTACCGGTCCGCCTATGACAAAGTTTCCTGTTGGGTTTATGAATATTTTTGTATTATCGTCCATTAAATTTTTGCATACGGGTTCTATCACTTTATCTTTTATTGTTTTATGTAAGTCTTCTGGGTTTTCTTCGTGTTGTGTGCTTACTACTATTGCATCTATTCTCTTTGGGGTTTCGTTTTCATATTCTATTGTTATTTGGCTTTTCGCGTCCGGTCTTAGGAATGGTATTTCTTTGTTTTTTCTAAGCTCTGACAGTTTTTTTACTATTTTGTGTGCGAGTGTTATTGGTAGGGGCATGAGTTCGTCTGTTTCTTTGCATGCGTATCCAAACATCATTCCTTGATCTCCTGCCCCGCCTGGGTTTACTCCTTGTGCTATGTCTGGGCTTTGTTTAGAGATGCTCGTTATTATCCCGCACGTTTCCGGGTCAAATCCTGCCTCTGGGGTGTATCCTATTTTTTTTATTGTGTCTCTTACTATTTTTTGTATGTCTATTTCTGCGTTGCTTGTTACTTCCCCTGCAAGCATTATGAATCCAGTTTTTACCAGGCACTCTACTGCAACTTTTGATTCTGGATCTTTTTCTAAATACGCATCTAGTATAGAATCACTGACTTGATCGCATATTTTATCTGGGTGTCCTTCGCTCACGCTCTCTGATGTAAAATATTTTTTATTATCGCTCATCTTTCATTCGAGGATTTATCCATTATTTAAATTTTACTCGTTTTTTTATCTAAAATATGGTCCGAGAATTGTTGGTGTTTCCTCTCTTTGTTCTCTGGTATTATATGTGATTCCTTCTACAGGGCAAAGGTTTACATCTTTTAAATAGATATCTTTTCTTCTTTCTTGCGCATTTCTTGCTTTGAAATCTTTTGCTCTCTCTTCTAAATTTTTTGTTTGTTCTTCTTGTATTTCGTATAATTTTGACATTTCAAACATATCATCACCTTTTTCACCAAAAGGAAGTAGTGAATATTTATAACTTTTTCCCTTTACAAAACAATTTCCACAAGAAATAAACGGGTGTTTTTTGTATACTGGTTTAGTTCAGGATTTTAATTTTCCCTCTAAAACTTCTCTAAATCAAAATCTCCACTGGAAACCAAGGAGGTTTATATGTCTGCAAATACGCTTTCTGATAGGTATTTGTAAACATAAAAGCATTTATAAATGAAAACGTATTTCCTTTTTAAATAAAAGGCGTTTTTGCTCTGCAAAAGTCTTTTTTTAAACCTGTTCATCAGGTTTGGGGGTTATAAAAATGGCTACTAAAGCTACAAAATCTAAAAAAGAAAAATTTGATCCGCACGATAACATAACGGTTGTAAACATCGTGGTCTCGTCCAGTTTAGAGCATGATATTCCTTTAGAAAAAATGGCTGCGACTCTTCCAAACACAGAGTATAATCCTGAGCAATTTCCTGGTTTGGTTATAAGGATAAAAGAGCCTAAGACATCTGCTTTAATTTTTAGTTCTGGAAACATTGTTTGTACTGGTGCTAAGAGCTTAGATAAAGTTGATGAGAGTATTAAGAAAATAATTGAAAGCTTAGAGAAAATTGGTATTAAAATTAAGATCAAACCTAAAATTAGTGTTCAAAACATTGTTGCAAGTGGTAACATCGGTCTTGATTTGAATCTTAACACGCTTGCTATGAAGCTTGATAACACAGAATATGAACCTGAGCAATTTCCTGGTTTGGTATACAAATTAATGGAAGCTAAGGCAACTTTTTTATTATTTAGTAATGGAAAAATTGTTTGTACAGGTACAAAGTCTGAGAAGATGGTTCATGAAGCTGTGGATATGTTACTTGAAAAGCTTGATAAGGTATCTAAAAAGTAATATCTCGGATTTTTATCGTTTTTTTTATAGTAACTTTTTTATTCTTTTTATTATTTTTTTTTAAACAAAATTTAATTTTATTTTAAAATGGACGCTCAAGAACAAATAAATAAATATCAGGAATTTTTAAACGATCATTACTATAATGAAATGGTTCGCTCTGTATCTAAAGGCGAGGAGGCTTTAGTAATTGAGTTCTCTGAGATATCTAAATATGATGTTTTTTTAGCTGAAGAATTACTTGAGCGGCCTGAGGATTCTCTCAAGGCAATTGAATTTGCAATTTCTAATTTTGATTTGGGGGATGAAGTTGTTTTAAGGCCTAGGATTAGAAATATTCCAGAATCTTCTAACATTCTTATAAGTGAGATTAGAAGTAAAAACATTGACAAGCTTTATCAGTTTAAAGGTATTGTCAGGCAAAAAACTGATGTTAGGCCTCAAGTTACTAGTGCGAAGTTTGAGTGTCCTAGTTGTGGTAATGTCATGTCTGTTCTTCAATTAGATACTAAATTTAAAGAGCCAACATCTTGTAGTTGTGGTCGTAAAGGAAAGTTTAGCATGTTAAGTAAAGATTTGGTTGATGCTCAAAAAATTGTTTTAGAAGAGGCGCCTGAAGATTTGGATGGTGGTGAGCAGCCTAAGAGGATGAACGTTTTCTTAAAGCAAGATCTTGTAAGTCCTCTATCTGATAAAAAAACTAATCCTGGTAGTAAGATTGTAATTGTTGGAACTTTAAAAGAAATTCCTATTGTTCTTGCAACTGGGGGCAAATCTACTCGTTTTGATTTAATCATTGAGGCTAATTATGTTGAGCCTATGCAAGAAGAGTTTTCTTCTCTAGAATTAACTTCTGAGCAAAAAGAAGAAATTATTGAATTGTCTAAGGATCCTGATATTTTCAATAAAGTTATTCAATCCATTGCTCCTACTATTTATGGTCATGATCGTATTAAAGAAGCTCTCGTTCTTCAATTATTTGGTGGTTGTAAAAAAAGTCAGGATGATGGTGTTAAAAGGCGTGGTGATATTCATATTTTGTTAGTTGGTGATCCTGGTAGTGGTAAGTCTCAATTACTCAAGCGTTTATCTATTGTTGCGCCTAAATCTAGGTTTGTGTCTGGTAAAGGCGCATCCGGTGCAGGCCTTACTGCTTCTGTTGTAAAAGATGAATTTTTAAAAGGTTGGGCTCTTGAAGCGGGCGCTCTTGTTCTTGCAAACAAAGGCTTGGTTTGTATTGATGAGCTTGATAAAATGACTCCTGAGGATACCTCTGCGATGCACGAGGCTTTAGAGCAGCAAACAGTTACTATTAGTAAGGCTAACATTCAAGCAACTCTTCGATCCGAAACCACTGTTTTGGCTGCTGCAAATCCTAAGCATGGTCGTTTTGATCCGTATGATGTTTTAGTAAAGCAAATAGAGCTTCCATCAACGCTTATTAACAGGTTTGATTTAATTTTTCCTGTAAAAGATTTGCCTGATGAATCTAAAGATGAGAAGCTCGCGCATTTCATTTTAAACTTGCACAAAGGTGATACTGGTGTTAAAGAAGAGCAAAAAATTGAGACTGATACTATTAAAAGATATGTTGCATATGCTAAGCAGCATATAAATCCTAAACTCACAGATACTGCTATGAACGAAATAAAGCAATACTTTGTTAAAATGAGGAATTCTAACAACAAAGAAGGTAAGGTTCAAAGTATTCCTATTAGTGCTCGTCAACTTGAAGGTTTGGTTAGGTTGGCTGAGGCTTCTGCTAGGGTTCGTTTATCTAAAAATATTACTAAAAAAGATGCTCATATAGCTATTGATTTATTACATCATTGTTTAAAGCTAATTGGTACTGACGAATCTGGGAAATTTGATATTGATAGGATCGCAACAGGTATTTCATCTTCTGAGCGTAACGCTTTAGTTATTGTCAAGCAAATAATATCTAATCTTGAAAAAGCGTTAGATAAAAAAGAAGTTCCTTTATCTGATGTTTTTCGCGAAGCTGAAATTCAAGAAATTTCTCAAGATAAAGCATCTGAGGTCATTGAAAAATTAAAAAGAAATGGAGATTTGTACGCTCCTAAAAATGGCTTTATTAGTAGGATTTAATTGTTTTCTTTTAACAAATTTTTTAAATGTTGTAAATTTTTATAGATTTATGACAATTATAAAATCAAATCGTCTTGTTTTAAGGCCTCTAAAAGATAAAGATGAGGTTAGGATTTGTGAATTAGGAAATAATAAAAAAATTTGGTTAAATCTTAGTAATAGGTTTCCCCATCCTTATACTATAAAAAAAGCAAGAGAATGGATTAATTTTAATAAAGAAAAAAAAGAAACTATGAACTTTGCTATAACTATAAATGACGAGCTTATTGGTATGATTGGTTGTGATTATGAGCAAGAATACTTAGAGTGTGGTTATTGGATTGGGGAGCCTTACTGGGGGAAAGGGTATGCTAAAGAGGCTCTTTTTGTTTTTTTAAAACATTTGTTTGAAAATTTTAATGTTATGCGGGTTCAAGCTAAAGTCTTCACTCACAATATTGCTTCTTGTAAAGTTTTAGAAAAATTTGATTTTAAAAAAGAAGGCGTTCTTAGAAAAACAATAAAAAAAGAAAATAAATTTTTAGACGAGTTTGTTTATTCTTTACTTAGAGATGAATTTTTAAAAATGTTAGAAAAAGAGAAAAACCTTTTTAAATAAACTAAGAATATCTTATTTTATACTATCTGGGGGCGTAGTATAACCTGGCTAGAATGGCTGGCTCCAGTCTTTGTGGAGCGATGAGCTGAAAAGCGATGAACTTACAAAGGGCCAAACCAGCAGATGGGGGTTCGAATCCCTCCGTCCCCACTTCTTTTTTTTTAGTACATTTTTTATATTCGTGTTTTTTTCTATTGTTATCATGTCTAAAAAGAAAGATCCTGTTCTTGAAGATCTCGAGCTTGCCAAAAAAGAGTTTGAGGAAAATCCTATTCCTGAAAAAAAACCTAATCCTAGGTTAAAGCGTTTTAAAGTTGTTTTTTTAGCTGTTTTCATGGTTTTGTTAATGGTATCTTTCATCTATCTTGGTTATCCTGTTTATAGTTATATCTTCGGTCTTGCAGGTTCATCTAAGGTTGATTCTCTTGATGAGGCTGTTTTCAGAGATTCTGTCGTTGTATCTTTTGATGAGGATGTTTTATCTTTTTTAGAAGAATTATACGATCCTTTTGGCGATGAGCGCGCTGTTTGTTTGCTCGGTGAAATTCGTGGTAATGAGTACATCGTTTCTGATTTTTACAAGCCTGTTGTTTTTGATAGGGCTTGGAATCGTGTTTCTCATGAGCCTTGCGGCGAGGATACAATTATCATGTTGCACACTCATCCTTTTAGTAGATGCGCTCCTTCTCGTGCAGATGAGACTACTTTGAGGCGTTCTCAGGTTAATAATCCTGATTTAATAATGCTTGTTATGTGTGGTTCGAGGCGTTTTTCTGCTGTAATTTAGTTATTTGTTTCAAAAAGCTTTTATATTCCTCATTGTCTTAGTATTGTATTATGAGTGTTTCAGTTAATTCATTATTTGTTCTTATTTTATCTGTTCTTCCGCTTTTACTATTGGGTTTTGGTTCATATTTCATAATTGTGCGAAAGAAGAGGTTGGCTGTGATATTATTTTCTTTAGGCTTGGTTTTGTTGTTGTTTGTTTTATTTACTTTCTCTGTTTCTAGTTATTCTCAAAAAGAAATGTTTGCGGATAATGGCAAAAGATGTCTTGAAACTTATGAATCTTGTTCTTGTTTTGGAATGCTGGGTGTTTTAGATAGGTTTCCTCCCATATATTTTTGTAGTGGAGTGGAAATTTGTAGGGTTGCGAGCAAGGTTGAGTGTTTTGATGTGGAAATTCTTGATTAGATTTTTTTGATAAGTTTTTTATATGTGTGTGCTTTTTTATTTTCTTATGTTCTTGGCTAAGACTTTGCGTTTTTATAAGCGAAAAGATGTTAGACGCGCTTTACTCGAGCAGGCTCGTGATAAAGAAGTCGCTGTTAAATTTCAGGATTTTTTTGGTAAGCGCCCTGATGCTTTATTTTATGAGGCTGATATCTTGGAGCTTGCTAAAAAAAAGGCAACTAGTTTTCATTGTTCTGAGGAGCTCTGGTCTAATCCTTTAAGTATTAGTAGTGATTTAAAGCCGTCTGAGTTAAATGAGTTGAGGAAGGGTTGGGATTTGATTTTGGATATTGATTGTGCTCATTTTATTTATAGCAAGCTCGCATCTCATATCTTGGTTAAGATTATTAAAGATCATGGTATTAGTTCTATTACTTGTAAGTTTTCCGGTAATAAGGGTTTTCATCTTGCTATTCCATTTGAGTCTTTTCCTCAAACTGTTAATGGGGAGAAAACTGAGAATTTGTTTCCTGAAGCTCCTAGGCGTATTGCTTATTATCTTCGTGATTTGTTAAAGCCGAGGCTTGAGAAGGCTATTTTGAAATTAGATGGTGATGTTAATAAGGTTTCTAAACGAACAGGTATTCCATCTAGTAAGCTTATTCAAAAAAAAGTTGTTTCGGGCACTGAGGTTAGGGAGCTTGATGTTGAATCTTTTTTAGAAATTGATACTGTTTTAATTGCGCCTCGTCATTTGTATAGGATGCCTTATTCTTTTCATGAAAAATCTGAGTTGGTTAGTGTTCCTGTCGATGTTGATAATATTTTGCGTTTTAAAAAAGCTGATGCGGAGCCTGATGTTGTGTCGTTTAATCATCCTTTTTTAGATAGGTCTTCTGCGAGGCGTGGTGAGGCGGATAAGCTTATTATTAATGCGTTTGATACGTATCCTAAAGAACCTCACACGCGTGTTGAGAAAAAGCATTTTGATCTTCCTGAGGAGGCTATCTCTGAGGAGTATTTTCCTCCTTGTATTAATAACGCGCTCTCTGGTTTGGAGGATGGTAAAAAGCGCGTTTTATTTACTTTGATTAATTTTTTTAAGGGTGCTAGTTGGGGCTTGGAGGCTATTGATCAAAAAATTCGTGATTGGAATGTTAAAAATCCTGAGCCTTTGCGCGAGGTTTATTTAAAAGGTCAGCTCCATCAGTTGCGCAAGCAAAAAGAAAACATTCCTCCTCATAATTGTAAGTCTTATTATGAGGATTTGAGGATTTGCACTCCTGATTCTTTTTGTTCAAGGATTAGGAATCCTTTGCAGTATGCTCTATTAAAGCACAAGCTTAATGTTAAAAAATCTAAAGGTGGTCGTCCTAAGCTCACTGAGGAGCAAAAGGAGATGAGGCGTAAGTATCGTGAGAAGTTAAAAAAGCAAAAAGAGAAAGCTTGATTTTTTTTATATATCTCCAAAGCGGGTCATGTTCAAAAAGCTTTTTATCTCTCTTTTTATTTTATCTTTATCATTAATTAATATTTCTTCATATCTGTCTGTGTATGATCTATATATGAATTTATCTAACAGTGTTTTCATAAAGAAGTAGAATGGTTTTCCTGCCCAGTGTCCTTCATAATCTGTTATTACGAATGTATCAAATTGGAATGTTGCTTGTCCTCGCATAAGATTTAGTTTTACTCCGTCGTGTTCTATTTTTGTCTCTTTTAGTTTTGTTAGTACTGCTTGTAATCTTATCTCTATTCTAACATAATCGCTTATTTTTTTGTATGGTTGTAGTTTTAGTGTTAGTTGTTTTCCATCTTCATACACTTCCTCAAAGTTCCACGCTTCAACTTTATCATATCCATGTTCTGCGAACCATTTATCTATTAAGCGGTATAATCCTTTCACATCTATTAATCCTTTGTATGTGAATTTTTCTCCGAATGTTAAATTTTTATATTCGCTCATTTTATTTTTTAATATGCGTTACTCGCAGTTTCCATGTGTGTTTTTGTTTTTATTAATGTGTGTAAATCATATAATTCGTAGTAAAATCTATCCACGTATTTTACATCGTAGTAGTTCTTTAAAATTGTTCCTATTAAAAGGTTTAAAAAGTATTTGCTTATATCTGATTTAAATCTGTTTTCATAATCGTATTCCACTTCGCCTTTTATTAAGAAGTAGAATTGTCCTTTATTCATTTTTCTTGTCTCTCCTTCAAACTCTGTTTCAAACTCTCTTACTCCAAAAAACTTCGCTTCTGTTTTTACTGTGAATTTAACGAAGTTTGTAACTCTAAGTTCTCCGAGCATTTTTATTTCTACTTCATTTCCGTCTTTTCCAGCTTTATCTTTATATTTAGGTTCATTAAACTCATACTCTTTATCTTTAAGCCATTTCCTGACTGCTTTATAGATGCTTTCAAAATCATATAAGCCTTTATGTCTTATCTCTATTTCATCCATCGGAACCTTTATACCTATTTTTATTCACCTTTTTTCTATTTTATTAAACTATTAAATCTTGCTTATAAATGTTTCTCCTTTTTATGATTTTTTTCATTAATTATTTATAATATCTTTGTTTTCTTATTTTTCTATGTATAAACGATCGCTTGAAAAAGAATTGTCTGCTTTAAAAGAAAAATTATCTTTAGAAGATATGCCTGTTGGTATTCAGCTACCTGAAGGTTTAAAGCAATATTCTACTCTCGTAGTTGATTCTCTGAGAGATTTTAATCCTATTTTATTTGTTGATCCTATGTTTGGTGCATGTGATTTGCGTGATGATGAGGCTAAAAAGTTTGGTTGCAAATCTCTCATTCACTTTGGTCATACCGGTATGGGTGCTCCTTCTATTAAGACTTTTTTTGTTCCTCTCTACTATGAGCTTAGTGACATAGAGGTATCTTTTATTGTTGAGGAAGTCAAAAAGCTTGATTTGAGGAAGGTTAATCTTGTCACAACTATTAACTATTTGGTTCATGTTCCTCGTTTATCTGATGAGTTAAAAAAATTAGGTGTTGAGGTTTTAGTTTCTAAAAGCACGTCTCATGTTAAGCAAAACATGGTTCTTGGCTGTGATGCTTCTACTATTATTGATGCGTCTGTTCCTGTTGTTTTTATTGGGGATGGTAAGTTTCATCCTAATAATTTAGGTTTTGTTTTTGATAGTGTTGATGTTTTTGTTATTGATCCTATCAATAAGGCTTCTCAAAAATTAGTTGTTAGTGATTCTTTCATCAAGCAAAGGTATGTTGTTGTATCTAAGGCTTTAAAATGTAATTCTTTTGGTATTTTTGTAAGTTCTAAAAAAGGGCAGTTTAGGTTGCGTTTTGCTAATTTTATTAAAAAAAAGCTTGAGGCTATTGGTAAAAAAGCTTATATTTTTGCGTGTGATTATGTAAACGAGTCTTATGTTGAGGGTGTTGATGTTGATTGTTTTGTGAATACTGCGTGTCCGAGGATTGCATATGATGATATTTCTAGTTTTTCAAAACCTATGTTATCTCCTCAAGAAGTTTTTTTATTAGAAGATATTAATTCTGGTTTGAAAATTGATCAGATTAGGGATTTAGAGTCTTTTTTTAATTGAGGTGGGGTCGGGAGGATTTGAACCCCCGATCACGTGCGCCCCGGGCACGTATCATACCAAGCTAGACCACGACCCCTTTTAATTTTACATAAAGTAGCTTACAAGGTTTGTGAACCATATTTTTATGTATCCGAGGTAAGGTACTTTTGCGTATGCTTTTCCTAGTATTTTCTCTTCAGGTATATTTGTCTCATCTAGTTGAGCGGTTTCTATTAATCGGGGGTTATTATCGCCTTTTGTTCTTATTGTGGTTTCGTTTTTTAGTATTATTCTATGTATTATTGGTTGGGGTTTTCTTGCCTCAAACACAATTATATCTCCAACATCTATCTCTCTCGCTCCTCTAAGTAATATTATATCTCCTTTATTAAATCCGTTTCTTAATGGGAATTCTTTAAATTCTTGGAGTGTTATGTTTGTATTTTGTTCATACCACTCTCCGCACTCATTCCACCAATCTTCTATGCTTAATTGTCTAGTTGTGTCAAGTCGCTCTCCACTGCACATTAGTATGTTCTCGCTATTTACATTTGTCGCTCTATGTTCCATGCTTGAGCTTGTAACTGCTACTAAAGGTAGAGGAGTTCCTACAATCAGGCTTAATCCTGGGTAAAATATGAATTTTACTATTAAAAAAGCTAATATGACATTTACTATCCAGCTCCAAACTGAGTCGTCGTGCCAGATAAAATGCCATAATTTTTGTAAATTATTTTTGTTTTTTTGTTTTTTATTTCTTTTTTTATTCATTTTTTATTTCTTTGAACTCATGTTACATTTAAATATTCTTTTGTATTTCTCTTTTAAAATGAAAAAATTTTGTCCGAAATGCGGTGCAGACATTGCGGCGGGTACGTTTTGTAGTACTTGTAATCCGTCTACGTTAGATTTTAAGCAAATTAAATTAAAGCTCTGTCCTAGTGGTAAGTATTTTTTTAAGGGTAAGTGGAAGAGTTTTAATTCTTTAAGTGAGGTCACAAAGAAAGTTTTAGAGAAATCTCTAAGTAAGAAAGTCGTTTTAGTTGAGGGTTTAGAGGTTTATGATGATTTACTTAATAAAACTGGTTTGAAAAAAGATTTTCCTGTGGTGATTATTGTTGATGATGAGCAGTACGAATTACCTTTAAGTGTGGAGGTTACTTCATCTCCTGAGTATAGTAAGGTAGGTACTGATTATTTTGAAGGTATTTTGCAGGTTAGAAACGTTGATTTAGAGAAAAAAAGAAGGGTTTTTTCCTTGGTTGAAAAAGAAGGTGCTTATGTAAACAAAGTCATTGAGGGTAATAAATCTGTTGATTTTTATTTTGTTAAAAAAAAGTTTATTGGTCGTGTCGCTGAGAAAATAGTTGATGAATTTGGTGGTGTCGCGGATTATAACGCTCAGCTTTTCTCTCAGGATAAGCAGTCGAGCAAAGAGCTCTTTAGGTTGAATGTCGCTGTGCATATTCCAGATTTTAGTAAAGGTGATGTTGTTTTTTTTAAGGATTCTTTAATCTTAATAAAATCTTTAGGTAAGCAAATTAGTGGCTTTGATTTTTTATCTAATAAAAACATTTCTTTTAAGTACGATCCGTCTATTAATCATGAATTTGTCATTGTTGAAAAGCAGAAGACAAAGATTATGACCACTCATCCTCTAACCGCGCTTAGCACTAAGTCTTATGAGTTAGTTGATTTAGAAAATCCTTTAGATATTAATGTCAAAAAGGATCAAAATGTTTCTATTGTTGAGTATAATGGTTTTGCTTATTTAATCAAATAAGCTTCTAAAAAAAATTTTAATAAAAATTTGTTTTTTATTTCTCTTGTGTTATTTTTATGTGTATGTAGTATAGTAATAATCCTATTCCTGATATTGGAAATATGTACGTTCCATATCCTGCTGTGAGTATTATTATTATGGCGAACATTACTTGCTCCCAGCCTCTAAGTGTTTCATGTGAGAATATGTGCACTAAAAAGTATATTGTAAAGAAAACTGTGAAGGCGAGGTATCCTATTGCAAGATTCATAGGTGTGTAGTTTATTGTTCCTAGAAAATAATGTGTTATGTAATATATCCAACCAACTAAGTATAATATGAATATTGGTTCATACCACTTTGTTTTGTTTTTTTCTTTTTTTGGTGTTTTTTTCTTTAAAAAAGGGTGGTGTGCTTTTTCTGGTTCGTGTATTGCTAGGTGGTTCATATGGTCTGGTATTGGTTCTGCTTTCGTCATGCTTATTATTGATGCGAAGAACATTATTAAGAACATAAATGTAAATGTAAATCCCCATGTCGAGGAAAGGTCCATTATGAACATTATTGATATTAAAAATCCTAATATGCTTGTAATCATAAACCCTGCGCTGAGTGGGGCCCATTCATCTTTAATTTTTTTAACCATTAATCACACCTCTTCTTTGTATTTGTGTTTTTAGTTTATAAGTTTTTATTTTTTTCTATTATTTTCATTTAAAATTTGATAAAATTTAATGTGTCTATTTTCTTTTTTGCCTCGTCCAGTTTCTTGTTAAAGTTATTCATGAAATCTTCCATTTTTTCATATGTTATTTTTTTAAGTTCTCCTGTGAGCATTTTTCCTGTTGAGTATTCTTCGTATATTTTTTGTAATTCTTCATCCTCTTCAATTAAGTGTTGTTTTAACAATTCAAAACACATGTCTCGTTCAACGTTTGCCCCTAGCTTTCTGTGTTCTTCTAATGTGTCTCTGCCTCCGCTTAGTGCTTTCATTATTTTTTTCTTTACTGTTTTCAAATCTTCTGGTAGTGATATTGAGTGTTCTGGTTTTGATTTGCTCATTTTTAAATCTCCGTCTAATGATGGTGTGAATTTATTATACATCGCTGATGGCGCGAAGAATTTGTATTTTTTAAATCTTGAAACTATGTCTCGTGTAAGTCTTATGTGCGGGTCTTGGTCTACTCCTACAGGTATTATTCCTGGCATTTTTTCTTTTAGTTGTGGGAATAATATATCTCCTGCTTGCGTCGTTGCAGCCATTATTCTTCCAGGATCTGCCGCGCCGTATATTCCTTTGAATTCGTTCAGTGTAATCTTTTGTGCAAATTCAAATCCTAGATGTACAACACTCATATTTTCTGATTGGAAGTAAAAATATGTTTTCTTGGTGTCTAAGCCTAATGCTATGTACGCGGGTATGTGAAAGCTAAGTGCTCTTTTTTTAGCTTCTTCAAGTGTTACGCCTCTTGTTGCCATGCATTCAAGGTCCGCGATTAATATGTATACTACACCTCCTTGTTCTTGAAAGTATTTTAAATTTTCAACGACTAATTTATTTCCGAGGTGTATTTGTTCATTTGATGGCATTATGCCTGTTAGTGCGTAAAATGGTTTTCCTTTTTTTATGCACTCGCTAATTCTTTTCAAATCTCGTCCTGCGAATACAACTCCTCTTCTCATTGCTCTATTTGGGTTTGGGAAGTTTTCACCGTCAAATTTTTCTAATCCGAAATCTTTCATTATTTTTACATAATCTGATGGTAGTGTGCTTCCCCATGGGTCTATTATTTTCATTTTCATTTATTTGATTTTTTTTGTTTTTTAAAAAGTTTTATGTAAATCTGGCATTCTTTGTTGGTTTAATCTTGATGAGTGTGTTTCTTAAGCTGATCCTAAATAATCTTTTTTTCTTTTTTTCTTTTTTTTTCGTAATCTTTATTAAGGGTTTGTTTTCTTCTATTTTTTATGGAAAAAGACTCTACGTTGACAAGTTTTTCAAACACTAAAGAGGTTCCGAGGAAAAATGGTTCTGTTGCTGCTAAGGCGCATGAGCTTGCAAAATCTCAGCGTGATATTAGTATTGCTGAGTTCTTTGAGAAGAATAGGCATTTGCTTGGTTTTGATAATAAAAGGAAGGCTTTGCTTACAACGATAAAAGAAGCTGTTGATAATAGTATTGATGCGTGTGAGGAGGCGGATATTCTTCCTGAGATAATCGTTGAGATTACTGAGTTGGGTAATGATAAGTATCGTGTTGTAATTGAGGATAATGGTCCTGGTATTGTTAAGTCTCAAATTCCTAAGATTTTTGCAAAGCTTCTTTATGGTAGTAAGTTTCATAAATTAAAAATGCAGAGGGGTCAGCAGGGTATTGGTATCAGCGCGGCTGTGATGTATTCTCAGTTAACTACTGGTAAGCCTACTAAAATTATTAGCAAAATTCATCCTGATGAGCCTGCTCATTATTATGAGCTTAAAATTAATACTCAAAAAAACGAGCCTGAGATTATAAAAGATGATGTTCGCTCTTGGCATAAAGATCATGGTACTCGTGTTGAATTAGAGTTGGAGTCGTCTTACATTAAAGGGGCTCAGAGTGTTGATGAGTATCTTAAAGAAACAGCTATTATTAATCCGCATGTTACTATTATTTATCAGCCTCCTAAAGGGGAGCAGTTATTATTGGTGAGGGTTAGTGAGGAAAAGCCTGTTCAGCCTGAGGAGATAAAGCCTCATCCTTATGGTGTTGAGGTTGGTATGATGATTAAGATGCTCGCTGTGACGTCTGAGAAAAAAGTTAAAAGTTTTCTTATGAATGATTTCTCTAGGGTTAGTAGCGCTGTTGCTGATAAGATTTTAGAAAATGCATCTCTTCTTGGTAAAGAGAAGCCTGCGAAGCTTACACGTGAGCAAGCTGAGAAATTGGTTAGTGCTATTCGTGAAACTAAGATAATGATGCCTCCGACTGATTGTGTTGTTCCTATTGGTGCGGAGCTTTTGGAGAAAGGTCTTAAAAAAGAGATTAACGCGGAGTTTTATACTAGTGTTAGTCGTAGTCCTCAGGTGTATAGGGGGAATCCTTTTTTAATTGAGGCGTCTTTGGCTTATGGTGGTATGATTCCTAAGGAAAATTCTATTAATTTGATGAGGTTTGCTAATCGTGTTCCTTTACTCTATCAGCAAGGGGCTTGCGCGGTTTCTGAGGCGGTTACGGGTACTTCTTGGAAGCAGTATGGTTTGCAGCAGTCAGGTAAGAATATGCCTCAAGGCCCTGTTGTTTTGGTTGTTCATGTTGCTAGTGTTTGGGTTCCGTTTACATCTGAGGCGAAGGAGGCGATTGCTCATTATCCTGAGCTTATTAAAGAAATTAAGCTTTGTATTCAAGAAGTTGGTCGTGCGCTTGGTAAGTATGTTAATAAGAAGAAGCGTGTTGGTGATGAGCTTAAAAAGCGTAGTTACATTGAAACTTATATTCCTCATATCGCAGAGGCGATTAAAGATATTTTAAGTGATGATTTTGATGAGGCTGAGTTCTCTGAGAAGTTAAAAGTTCTTTTAGAAAAGAAGCGAGGTAAAGTTGAGGATATGAAATTTGATCCTTCAAAAAATACTGAGTATGATGAGGAGCTTGCGAGGATTGGCAGGGAAGATGTTGGGGGTGGTGTTGATGAGTGATGCTCTTAATAAAATTAAGGCCGCTGCAAAAAAGCTTAAATCTGATGTTAATGAGGGTAGGAAGGCTGAGCTTGAAGCACCTGTTAGGAGTCTTAATAATGTTATGTATAGTAAGGATGGTTTTTTTGAGTTGAAGGGCCTTTTGAAAAAGAGGACTTTGACTGCGAATACTGTTAAAACTTTTGCTCAGACTCTAAAGGTTATGTCTTTGTCTAAGAATTTAATTGATACTAAGGATATTGCGACGAAGAGGGAGGCGTATTATGTTAGTAAGAATTGGGACGAGTCTCGTTTTAAGGAGCAAACAGAGTCTGATTCTGTCATGGATGATATTGAGGCTATGTTTGGTGTAAATCGTGAGCAGCTCGGTTTTATTGCCGATGAGCATGGTGGTGCTGTTGCGGGGGAGTTGGTTGTTATTGATAAAGATCCTAATACTGGTGAGGAGCTTAGGATTGATTGTACTAAGTTTGGTAGTGGGGCTTATTCTATTCCAAGTGACGTTGAGCATTTAAAATTTGAAACCAAAGCTAAAAGTATAATTGCTATTGAGACTAATGGTATGTTTGAGAGGTTAAACAAGCATGGTTTTTGGAAGAAGAGTAATTGTATAATTGTTAGTATGGGGGGTGTTCCGACTAGGGCGTGTAGGCGTTTTATTAGGCGTCTTAGTGATGCTGCTAATCTTGATGTTTTTGTATTCACTGACGGCGATCCTTATGGTTATTTGAACATTTATAGGACGTTGAAGGTTGGCTCTGGTAATGCTGCGCATATTAATGAGTTTTTTTGTGTGCCTAAAGCAAAGTTTTTAGGTATTACTCCTGAGGATATTACTCAGTATAAATTACCTACACATCCTCTAAAGGATGTTGATATTAAGCGTATTAAGGATGGTTTGAAAAATGATCCTTTTGTTCATGCGTATAAGTCTTGGCAGGATTCTTTAAAGAAGTTGATGAAGGATGGTAAGAGGGCTGAGCAGCAGGCTTTGGCTAAGCATGGTTTGAATTTCGTTGTGAGTGATTATTTGCCTGAGAAGCTTAAAGATCGTAAGGGTTGGCTTGATTAGTTTATTTTTTTATGAAAATATTTCTTGTATTTTTTTCTTTGCTGTTTCTTTGTTTTTTGGAAATGATGCTATGTTTATTTTAATATGGTAACAATCCCCAGAATCGGTTAATTCAAAAGTATTTTCAAGGATTAGAGGTTTTGATAATCGTATATAAAAGTCCAAATTATTATCTAATCTGTTTTCTTGTGTTTGTATGCGTTTTTTATCTTGTGTTGTTAATTCTTCATTTAGTTTCTTTAAAACTTTGTTTAAATGTCTTTTATTTTCTAAAAAAACTTCGTATATTCTTATTTCATCTTCAAATCCTTTTGCTTGTGTTTTTTTTATTTCTATTTTTTCGCTTTTAAGTTCGTCTTTGTCAAATCCTAGTATTTTTTCAATTCCTTCTTTAATTTTTTCTCTATTTTCTTCTTGTTTGCAGAAAACTCTTATGTTTAAATTATTGACTAGTTTCATTTTTTTTACATCGTTCTTTGAAAAGTGCTATTGCTATTTGTACTATTGATGATTGTGATTCCATTAATCTTTTCTCTTTTACTATTGCTTTTGCATCTTCTATGCACTCAAGCATTAATAATACGTCGTCTTCTCGTTTCATTTTTTTAATGCTTCTTTTTTTTGTGGTATGCGACAGGTGAGCTTCCGCCGTGCCAGGTTATTCTTGGTCTAACTCGCATAGGGTATAGCTTCTCATTTGTATCATCAAATATCACAGCGGCACCTTTTTCTCGCGGTAAGTCGTCTAGTTCTCCTACTAATCCTTTTCTCATGTAGCTTTGCATAAGTGTTCCTAGGGCTTCTGTGTCTATTTTCGCGGTTATTCTATGTGATAGTACTGTATCTGCTTGTGTCATCACGTCTGTGTGTATTTTTCCTGGTTGTTGTGTTGCTAGTATTAATGAGATTCCTGGTTGTCTTCCTTCTCTGAGGATTGTTATTAGTGGGTCTGTTGCGAGTGTTTTTTCGTCATTTGGTAAAAACTCATGTGCCTCGTCTATTACTAGCCATACTAGTGGGTCTTCTTGTTTTTCTTGGTAGTCGTCTGAATATGGGTTCATTTCTCTGTGTAATTCTTTGAATTCTTCATCTTTTCTTGCAACCATTCTCTGCACGAATAATTTATCTGATACTAATCCTACTACCATGTTTTTTATATTCCATGAGCCTGACATCGTCGCGTAGCATGATAGGTCTAGGACTGATACTTGCCCCGCGGCTGCGAGTTTTGAGAGTGGTGTTGCGTTTTCATCGAAAAGACCCCAGTTACTTGCTGCGAGGAATCTGTTTTTTGCTGCGTTCTTTGTTATCTCATCTGAGTCTTTGTTTTCTTCGATTTTTTGTATTATATCATTTATACTGTAATTTTTTCCTTCTTCTTTTATTTCAAATATTACTCGCTCAATTAACACTCCTACGTGGTCTTCTGGTTTTAATCCAAACGTTGTTATCCAATCTGATCCGTTAAGTTCTGATGGTTGTATTGAGAATGGGTGGTCTGTTGGTATGTCTTTTTCTTTATACTCTTTGTAATACCCTGTTGGCGTGAATATTTCAACATCTAATCCTTTAGGTTCCATTCCCCATTCTTCAAGTAATTCTTTGTCTTGTTTATTTGGGTATTTCATAGTCCAGTATATGCCCATTGTGTCTAGTAATATTATTGATACGTTTTGTCTTATCTCCTCGGGCAAATCTGATATGCCTTCTGCGATAACCCCTAAGGTGTAAGATTTTCCTCCCCCTCTCTTTCCGCAAACGAATACTACGTGGCTTCGTGTAACATCCATGAACACCCTGTTTGAGAGGGATGTTGTTCTTCCCATTTTTACGTAGTGTTTTCCAAGAAGTATTGTTCCTTTATCTCCGAATTTTGTTCTATCGTTTGCATCTCGTCCTATTATGATGTCGTTCATATCTTATTGTTGTTTTTATTTACTTATATTGTTTTTGGTATTTTTTCTAAGAATTTTTTTGCGTTATTTTAAAAAATGTTTTAAATAAAAAAAGAAAAAAATGTTTTTTTTACTAGTTTGCTTCTCTTCTGTATTCTCTGTTCATGTCTCTATATTCATTAACATCTTCTTTTGTTAACGGTATTAATCTAAGATTTTCTGGTACGTAGTTTCTATCAGGTCTTGGTGCTCTTGTCCAGAATGGGCTTGCTAGTAATCCATATATTGATTCTTGCATTTTGTTTATGGTGTCTCTTTTTGCATGTGTAACATTTTCTAGTTCGTTTTTGTATTTTGTTGATAGTTGTTGTAGTTCTTTGTTTTTTTCTTCATAGTTTGTTAATGCGTTTTTAAGGTCTGCCTTCTCATCTTTTATTTCATCCATAGTGGTTTTTAGTGAGTCGTATGCAACTATTTGTTTATTTAGTGCTCCTTCCAAAGAATCTTTTTTGTCCTCTGTTAGTCCCATTTGGTATGCTTTATCTTCTAATTTTCCCCTCAAGCTTCCTACCTCTTCTGCTCTCTCTTCTCGCTCTTTGCTTAAAGTTTCAAGATTGGTATTGTGTCTTGCTACTAAATCATTGTATTGTTCTACTCTACGTCTGTCCAGTTCTCTTTTTTCTTGCTTGACTTCATCCCTTTCATTTGCATTATTCACGGCTTTTATCGTAGCAACTGTTCCCCAAGCCGTAGCCAGTCCTGTAAGAGTTATTAACCCAGGCACTACGTATTTTTTTAAGTATGTATTCATTTTTAATGCGCTCCCTCACATTCTTTTATATTATTGCCCCGTTTCTCTTCATATAAAAAGTTTACTATTTCGCAGTTAGTCATTTTTTTATTAAATATTTTTCAATTACTTGAATATATTTTTTATTCAATCCTCCTAATCTAAACATCGTGGCGTTTTTTATTTTGTGTTTTTCACAGAAAGCTAAGTCTTCTTCGAGTTATTTTGGTGTTAATATTGGTTCGCGTCCAAGAGCGCCTCGTGCAATTGTTCCAAGTCCTATGTGTAAGTTTTCTTTTATTGTTTCTTTTTTTATTTGTTTTTTTATTTGTGATTTCAAAAATTTATTTTTTATCATGCTTGTATAATACATCACGAGTTTTTCGTGTTTGAATTTTTTAGTATTGTATGAAACTCCTAACATTTTTAATTTAATGCTTATTAATTTGCAAGGCGAGGGGTATTCCGCTGTTAAAATGTTTGTGTTCGCGTTAGTGTTTTTTTTGATTATTTTTTTGATTATTTTTTTATTTTGAAAAAAGATTATAGTGTTTTTCAAAAACATTCTTTTTTTCAAAAAAGGCAATTCCAAATCTATTAACACATTTAATTTTTCATCTTTTTTGTAGTCGTTTAGCTCGTCATATAATTTTTTTAGCTCGTTAGTGTTTGAAAATGGTGAGATCCAATATGATTTTTTTAAAATGGGCCAATACGCTGATTTAACTAAAGGATTTTTTTTGAAAACTTTTTTTTGAATTCCTTCAAATTCTTTTAAGGATTTTGTAGCGAAGTAAATAGTTGTTGGAAATTTTATAAGTTCTAATTTTTTTAGATTTTTCTCTGAGGGGTATTCTTCAAAAAAATTATTTCTCATAAATTGTTTTATTTTAAGTGTTTTTTATAAATTTATTTAATTTACGCAGCGCCTTCTATTTTTTTTAGTTTTTCTAAAGTTTCTTTTGTTAGTATATAATTTATTCCAGGTAATGCCACTGAGTAGTTTTTGTTTGTTTCTTTATCTGTGTAGTGTATGCATAATGCGGTGTTGTTTTTATACGATGTTTGCGCAGCGCAGCTTAAGTGGTGATAGCTTATTTGTGTTTGTTTTTTTGTTAGTATATCTATTACATCATCTATATTATTTTTAACTTGGGCTGTTTCAACGTTGTTAGCTTTTACTTCTAGTTCATATTTTGCTTTAAATCTTTCGTCATCAATTGTAAAAGGAACTTCTCTGAGTCCTTCATTTTTTTCATTATATTTGTGCTTGTGTTGTTTTATTATGTTCCATAGTTGCTGTAGGATTCGAGATTCGTATTTCATATTTTGTTTTTTTACTTTTTTTACTTTTTATTTTTTTCGAAAGTGCCCATTAAATTATTTTTATCATAAATTTTATATTTGTCTTTCAATTACTTTATTTTATGGATGTCAAAAAAGCTATATTAGAAAGAAAGAGTATTAGAAAGTATAAAAATAACATGCCTGCTCAAGAAGAGATAAATGAAGTATTAGAGGCTGCAAGGCTCGCGCCTTCTGGTACGAATGCTCAGCCATGTAGGTATATGATTG